>CANKHJ010000025.1 GCA_947481635.1 Bradyrhizobiaceae bacterium | reverse complement strand
TGCTGACGCGCAGTCCGCGTGCGCGGGCCTTGAGCGTGCCGTGGCGCTCGTCGCCGCGGCTGGTGTTTTCGGCGGTGTTCTTGATCGCGCTGATCGCCGCCGCGATCGCGCTGATCGACCATTGGGCGATTGTCAACGCGCGGCTGCTGTCGCCGCCGTTCATCGCGAAGTTTCAGCAGATCACCGAATACGGCACGTCGGGATGGGTGCTGTATCCGCTCGGTGTGTCGTTGATTGCGCTCGGCATCGCCGCGCCGTTCGCGCTGCCGCGGATGAGCCAGGCTTTCCTGACCGCGATCGTGGTACGGCTGAGCTTCCTGTTCTTAGCGGTCGCGGTCCCGGGCCTGTTCGTGGCCATGGTCAAGCGGCTGATCGGGCGTGCGCGTCCGTTCATTTATGATGACATGACCGCCTATGTGTCGCGGCCGTTCGGATGGTCCAACGAATATGCGAGCTTTCCCTCCGGCCATTCGACCACGGCGTTTTCAGTGCTGATCGCCTTCGGTGCCTTGTGGCCGGCGCTTCGCCCGGTGCTGTGGCTCTACGCGCTGCTGATTGCGCTCAGCCGCGTGATCGTCAGCGCGCATCATCCAAGCGATGTGATTGCCGGTGCGGTGGTGGGGACGGTCGGCGCGCTACTGGTGCGCGACTGGTTCGCGGCGCGGCGGCTGGCCTTCGTGGTGGGATCGGATGGGCGGGTGCGCCCGATGCCGGGGCCGTATGTGTGGCGCGTGTGGGTATTGCTGCGGAAGATGATTGGGTTAACGCAAAAGAGCTAGAGCGCGCGCCACAATCCACGGTGTCATCCCCCGCATTCGCAGGGGATGACGACAGTTATTGGTGCTACTGCTTGGCTCCATTCAGCGCCGCTAAACCATTTTCCAGATCGCCCAGCAGATCGCCGACATCCTCCAACCCGATATGGAATCGCAATCCGATCCCACCCGGTTCCCACTGCGTCGCGGTGCGGTATTCCGCGCAGTCGAACACGATCACCAGGCTCTCGAAGCCGCCCCACGAATAGCCCATCCCGAACAGCGTGAGCGCATCGAGGAACGCGCGCAACGCCGCTTCGGATACAGGCTTCAGGATGATGCTGAACAATCCCGACGCGCCGGTGAAGTCGCGTTTCCAGATCGCGTGGCCTGGGTCGGATTCCAAGGCGGGATGCAGCACGCGCAGCACCTCGGGCCGTGCCGCGAACCAGCGCGCCACCGCGAGTCCTGACTCCTGATGGCGCGCGAGCCGCACGCCGAGCGTGCGCAGCCCGCGCAGCGCGTTGCTCATGTCGTCAGGCCCGACGCAGAGCCCCATGGTCCACATCGTGTCGCGCAACCGCTTCCAGGTGCGCGCGTTGGCCGAGACGGTGCCGAGCATCAAATCGGAATGGCCGCCGATATATTTGGTGCCGGCCTGGATCGAGAGATCGACTCCATGGCCAAGCGCGTCGAAATACAGCGGCGTCGCCCAGGTATTGTCCATCAGCACCACGGCGTTGCGCGCATGCGCCGCGGCGGCGATCGCCGGGATGTCCTGCATCTCGAAGCTTTGCGAGCCCGGTGCCTCGGTGAACACCGCGCGGGTATTGGGTTGCATCAATTCGGCGATCCGCCCGCCGATCAGCGGGTCGTAATAGGTCGTCGTGACGCCGAGCCGGGCCAGCATGTCGTCACAGAATTGTCGGGTCGGGCGATAGACGCTGTCGGTGACCAGCACATGGTCGCCGGCGCTCAGCACCGAGAGGAGGGCGGTCGAACACGCCGCCAGGCCGGAAGGCAGCAGCGCGACGCCGGCGCAGGCCGGGCCTTCCAGCGCCTGCAGCGCCTGCGCCAGCGCCTCGGTATTCGGGGTATCCTTGCGGCCGTAGCTGTAGCGGGAGCGGTGCGTCAGCAGGTCGTCGGCGGTGGGATAAAGGATCGTCGAGCCGTGAAAGACTGGCGGATTGACGAATCCGTGCTGCGACGCCGGGTCGCGCCCCGCGGTGACCAGACGGGTGGCGGCCTTACGCGCGGTGTCGGGTGAGTTTACTGGTTTTTTCGCCATGGACGGCATTACTCCGATGGGTCGGGGAAGCGTCAACCCCTTGACCCGGAACGTCGATCGTTCTGTGATAGGTTACGGTCCTCGTTCCACGGCGGCGCCGGCTCCCCCGTGACGATTGAAAGGTCATTTGTCATGAAACGCGTTATTATCGCGCTCGGTCTTGCTGCAACGCTCGGCCTCCTTTCCACCGCGGCGTCGGCGCAGATGCTCAAAACCGTGAAGGACCGCGGTACGCTCACGTGCGGAGTAAGCCAGGGCCTGCCGGGCTTCTCCAGTCCCGACGACAAGGGCGCCTGGACCGGCCTCGACGTCGATCTCTGCCGCGCCATGGCGGCCGCGATCTTCAATGACGCCAGCAAGGTCAAATATGTGCCGCTCACCGCCAATGCGCGCTTCACCGCGCTGCAATCCGGCGAAATCGACGTGCTCTCGCGCAACACCACCTGGACCTCGTCGCGCGACACCTCGCTCGGGTTCAACTTCGCGGCGGTCACCTATTATGACGGCCAGGGCTTCATGGTGAAGAAGTCGCTCAAGGTGAACTCGGCGCTTGAGCTCAATGGCGCGTCGATCTGCACCCAGAGCGGCACCACCACCGAAGCCAATGCCGCGGATTATTTCCGCGCCAACAACATGAAATTCGAGGTGGTCAAGTTCGAGACCGCCGACGAGGCGATCAAGGCTTATGACACCGGCCGTTGCGACGGCTTCACCAGCGACGTGTCGCAGCTCTACGCGATGCGCCTCAAGCTTACCGCGATGAATGACCACGTGGTGCTGCCGGAGGTGATCTCGAAGGAGCCGCTCGGCCCGGCGGTGCGCCAGGGCGACGACCAGTGGTTCGACATCGTGAAGTGGGTCCACTTCGCGATGATCAACGCCGAGGAGCTCGGCGTCTCGTCGAAGTCGGTGGACGAGGCGATGAAGTCGCCGCAGCCCGAGATCAAGCGTCTGCTCGGTCTCGAAGGCGCCTATGGCGAACAGCTCGGCCTCACCAAGGATTGGGTGGTGCGGATCGTGAAGCTGGTCGGCAATTACGGCGAGATCTTCGAAAAGAATGTCGGCTCGGGTTCGAAGCTCGGCATCGCGCGCGGCCTGAACCGGCTGTGGACCAAGGGCGGAATCCAATACGCGCCGCCGATCCGGTGACGCCCGCGCGGCCGTACGCCGGGCGCATTGTCAGTGTGACGACGCCAAACCTGACGACGCCAAGCCCGATGCCGCTCCATGAGTGATACGGCGCCGCGCGCACCGAAACGGCCGCGGGTCGATCCGCTCTATGATCCGCGGGTCCGCGCCGCGGTCTATCAGGTGCTGTTGCTGCTGCTCCTGCTGTGGCTCGGCTATCAGGTCGCGGTCAATGTGCGCGCCAATCTGGTGGCGCAGAATATCGCGACCGGCTTCGGCTTCTTCGGCATCACCGCCGGCTTCGGCATCAACCAGTCGCTGATCCCGTATCAGGAGGCCGACACCTATGGCCGCGCCTTCGTGGTCGGCCTGCTCAACACCTTGCTGGTGTCGGCGATCGGCATTGTCTTCGCGACCATTCTCGGTTTCATCATCGGCATCGCGCGGCTGTCGCCGAACTGGCTGGTGGCGCGGATCGCTGGCGGTTATGTCGAACTGATCCGCAACCTGCCGCTGCTGTTCCAGATCATGTTCTGGTATGTCGCGGTGCTCTCGCCGTTGCCGGCGGTGCGCCAGAGCATCGGGATCGGCTTCCAGCCATTGGTCCAGCGTCTCGCCGATGGGCTTGCCTGGTTGAATTTCGATCTCGCCAAGGCGGCGGCCGGGCTGGTGCAGCGCTTCGCGGTGTGGATCGGCCCGCCGGAGGTGTTCCTGAATAATCGCGGCCTGATCGTTCCGGAGCCGTATTTCCATAGCGGGGCAGGGATCGTCTGCGCGGCGTTGCTCGCGGGTATCGTTGCGACGATCGCGATGCGCATCTGGGCGCGGCGTCGGCTCGACGCGACCGGACAGACCTTTCCGGTGTTCTGGGCGAGCATCGGCCTCGTCGTCGGCCTGCCGCTCGCGGCGCTGGTGGTGCTGGGTTTCCCGGTCGGCCTGGTTCAGCCGGAGTTGCGCGGATTCAATTTCGTCGGTGGCATCCGGCTGATCCCGGAATTCGTCGCGCTGGTACTCGCGCTCACCACCTATACTGCGGCTTTCATCGCCGAGGTGGTGCGCGCCGGCATCCTCTCGGTGTCGCGCGGCCAGACCGAAGCCGCCGCGGCGCTCGGACTGCCGCGCAAGCGCGTGCTCAACCTCGTCGTGGTGCCGCAGGCGATGCGCGTGATCACGCCGCCGCTGACCAACCAATATCTCAACCTCACCAAGAATTCGACGCTCGCCGCCGCGATCGGATATCCGGATCTGTTCTCGGTATTCGCAGGCTCGACGCTCAACATCACCGGGCAGGCGATCGAAATCATCGCCATCACCATGGCGGTCTATCTCACGATCTCGCTGGTCACCAGCCTGCTGATGGGCTGGTACAACGCGCGCATCCAGTTGGCGGAGCGCGCATGAACTCCATTGACAACACGATGACCGAAGGCAACGGCTCGCAGCTCCGCTTCGTCCGTCGCGCCATGGTGCCGGAGCGCGCGCGTCCGCTTGCGGTGGATGTCATCGGGGCGATCTGGCGGCGGCTGTTCGGCGGCGTGTTCAATACAATGCTGACATTGGTCAGCGCTTTCATCCTGGTCGCGCTGGTGTGGCCGACGTTCCGGTTCATGATCTGGGATGCGGTGTGGGACGGAGCGAGCCGGGTCGATTGCCTGGAGGAAACGCTCAAGCGCCCGGTCGGCGCCTGCTGGCCGTTCGTGCAGGCCAAATTCGGCCAGTTCATCTACGGCTTCTATCCCGAGGCCGAACGCTGGCGTCCGAACCTGGTATTCCTGATCGGCGCGCTGCTGCTCGCGCCGCTGCTGGTGCCGGGCGCGCCGCTGAAGCGCATCAATGCGCTGCTGTTCTTCGTGGTGTTCCCGATCGTCTCGTTCTTCCTGCTGGTCGGCGGCCGGTTCGGCCTGGTGCATGTCGAGACCCGGGTGTGGGGCGGCCTGCTGATCACGCTGGTGATCTCGTTCACCGGCATCGTCGCCTCGATGCCGCTCGGCATCCTGCTGGCGCTCGGGCGCCGCTCGCCGCTGCCGGCGGTGCGCGTCGTCTCGGTCGCGATCATCGAATTCTGGCGTGGCGTGCCGCTGATCACGGTGCTGTTTTTCGCGACTTATATGCTGCCGTTCTTCCTGCCGCCGCACTGGAATGTCGATGCGCTGCTGCGCGTGCTGATCGGCGTCACGCTGTTCTCCGGCGCCTATCTCGCCGAGGTGATCCGCGGCGGCCTGCAGGCGATCCCGCGCGGCCAGTTCGAGGCCGCCGCCGCGATGGGCATGGGCTATTGGAAGGTGATGGGCCTGATCATCATGCCGCAGGCGCTCAAATACGTGATCCCGGGCCTCGTTAATTCCTTCATCGCGCTGTTCAAGGATACCACGCTGGTGCTGATCGTCTCGATCTTCGATCTGCTGGGCCAGGTGCGCACCTCATTCTCCGACCCCAATTGGGCGACGCCGGTGACGCTGTTCACCGGCTTCGCCTTTGCCGGCATCATCTATTTTGTCATCAGCTTCGCGATGTCGCGCTATGCTCTCGCGATGGAACGCCGGCTCAGCACGGATCACCGCGCCACATGACGCCCCAGCAGCAGGAGCTTCGCCAGACCCGCAATCCGGTCGCGGTCGACATTGTCGGCCTCAACAAGTGGTATGGCAGCTTCCATGTGCTGCGCGACGTCGACCTGCGCATCGCGCGCGGCGAGCGCATCGTCATCGCCGGCCCCTCGGGCAGCGGCAAGTCCACCCTGCTTCGCTGCATCAACCGGCTGGAGGACTGGCAGGAAGGCAGCGTCGTGGTCGACGGCGTCGAACTCACCGACGACCTCAAGAAGATCGAGGACGTGCGCCGCGAAGTCGGGATGGTGTTCCAGCAATTCAACCTGTTCCCGCATCTCACCGTGATGCAGAACTGCACGCTGGCGCCGATCTGGGTGCGCCACATGCCGCGCAAGGCGGCCGAGGATCTGGCCCGGCATTATCTCGAACGCGTGCAGATCCCCGAACAGGCCGGAAAATATCCAAGCCAGCTCTCCGGCGGCCAGCAGCAACGCGTCGCGATCGCGCGCGCGCTCTGCATGCAGCCGAAAATCATGCTGTTCGATGAGCCGACCTCGGCGCTCGACCCCGAGATGATCAAGGAAGTGCTCGACACCATGGTGATGCTGGCCGAGGACGGCATGACCATGGCGGTGGTGACCCACGAGATGGGCTTCGCGCGGCAGGTGGCGAACCGGGTGGCGCTGATGGATGCCGGGCAGATCATCGAGATGAGCGAGCCGGCGCGGTTCTTCGAGAACCCGCAGCATGAGCGGACGAAGCTGTTCTTGAGCCAGATATTGCGGTGAGTTGTTTTTTGATCAGTCACCCAAGGTACGAGCCCGCATTTGCGGCGAGCCCCGAAGGATGCGCGGGACCGGTGCTTGGTCGTTTTTCATCTTTGCGTAGAGTTCGCGCCCCACAGGCAGGCAGTCCGAAAAATTAACTTCATCGCACGGGGCGTGCCTGAATGAACCGCTGCATCATCATCGGAGCGATGAACCACGCCAGCGGCGGGGAAATGACAAAACTGCCCACGACGATGGCCGGTATCCAGAAAAATCCGTGCTGAGCCAGCACCGGCGTCGTCAAGACCGTCACCAGGCCGACCCCGAAAACAACTGCATTGACCATCATGAAAATCAACGCGGCGACGCCTAGGCGTGCGCGGCTGTCGCTGCTCATCCTCGGTTCCCTTTCATGTTCAAGTAAACCAACTCTTTCTAGCGTCAATGGGTTCCCTCCAAGGAGGCCGTTCCGAGCCGAGCCTGAAGACCGGCGTAACGACGCGATGGCGGGGTCGGGTCATGACCGGCAATACCCAAAGGCAGCGTCGGGCAGGCCAGGCGCAGCCCGGTCTGGCTGCACTCCGTCGATGGAATATCCAGGACGACCGGGCGAGCCTCGATCCCGTTCAGACAGGTGAGAGCAATCTTTCGAAATCCGCCGCGTCGCCTTACCCCCAGCCGCGCGGTTTCTTCGATGCGGGGCCTGTCCCTCCCCATCATCTTGACAACCAACACCCCCCTCACGATAGTCAGCCCATGGGGATAGCGATCTCCCCACGAGGCGACATGCCGAAGAATCGCGTCCCGCATCACAAGGACGCGCAGCATGTTGGCCACCACACCTCTGATATTGTTTCTTCTGGCTTCGTTTCTCGGCGGCATGGCAACCGGCCTGGTCGGTTTCGCCATGGGCCTCGTCGTCGCGGGCGTCTGGCTGCACATCATCACGCCGCTCGAGACCGCGACGCTGATTGTCGGCTGCTCGGCCGTCACCCAGGGCTACAGCGTCTGGAAATTGCGGCACGCGCTGAGTTGGCGGCGGCTCGCGCCGTTCATTGCCGGCGCGGTGATCGGTGTGCCGGCGGGGGCGGCGATCCTCACCACTTTCAACGCCATCAATCCGGCGGTGCTTCGCACCGGCGTCGGTGTGCTGCTGGTGGCTTACAGCGCCTATAGTCTGGTACGGCCGGATCTCAGACCGGTTCAGGCCGGCGTCGCGGCTGACACCGGAATTGGCTTCTTCAATGGGATGCTCGGCGGGCTGACTGGGCTCGGCGGGATCATCATCACCATCTGGTGCCAGCTCCGGGGCTGGCCGAAGGATGTCCAGCGCGCGGTATTCCAACCGGTCACCTTTATCGGCGCGGTGTTCACCGTGGCGTCGTTGAGCACGACCGGCGCGGTCACCATCGAGGTTGCCAAGCTCTACCTGCTGGCGCTGCCGGTGATGTTGGCTGGATTGTGGTTTGGTTTCAAACTCTACGGACGGCTCGACGATGCCGCATTCCGCAAGGCGATCCTGTTGTTGTTGCTGGTGTCCGGTGTGATGCTGGTCGTGCCGACGGGGATCATCCGATGACGACGCGCAACCATATGATCACAGCGCTTCAATCCCATTGTTCCGGAGGGCCGTATCGACCGATCCCGCCTGCCTTTGCCGATCGCGGAGCAACCGAAGCGGCGATGGATGGCGCGGACACGCCGCGGGCGTCGTACCTTTCCAAAATGGTCGCCTGCGTTGCGGGGTGGCTGCGCAAGACAAAAGACGGGGAACGCCTTCATGCCATCGATTAACGCGATTTCGGCCGACAAGCTCGAACGTCTCATCGGCACCGCGAAATGCCCGGCATTGATCGATGTGCGCACCGAAGAGGATTTCGCGGCTGATCCGCGGCTGATTCCGGGCGCGATCCGGCGCTCGCATGCGGATGTTTCCGGCTGGCGCCATCGCTTGCGCGATGGCGGAGCCATCGTCATCTGCCAGGGCGGCCTCAAACTCAGTCAGGGCGTCGCGGCGTGGTTGCGTCATATGGGGGTCGATGCGGAAATCCTTGAAGGGGGATTTCAGGCCTGGAAGCAAAAGCCGCGGCCGTTGGTCGTCCAGTCGAAGCTGCCGCCGGCCGATAGCGAGGGGCGGACCGTCTGGGTCACGCGCGAGCGGCCCAAGGTCGACCGGATCGCGTGCCCATGGCTGATCCGGCGCTTCATCGATCCTGACGCTGTGTTCCTGTTCGTCGCACCGTCCGAGGTGGAGTCGGTCGCGGACCGTTTCGGCGCGACGCCGTTCGACATTGAAGGCGTGCATTGGAGCCACCGCGGGGAAGGCTGCACGTTCGACACGATGCTCGATGAGTTCGGCTTGGCAACCGCGCCGCTGAAGCGCCTCGCGACGATCATCCGTGGTGCGGATACCGCGCGGCCTGACCTCGCGCCGGAGGCGGCAGGATTGCTGGCGGCGTCGCTCGGCCTGTCGCGCATCTACAGCAACGATCTGGAGCAGCTCCGAGCCGGTCTCGAACTCTATGACGCGTTCTATCGCTGGTGCCGAGACGCGAGCGAGGAAACCCATACCTGGCACTCGGCGTCGCCCCGGAAGCCGTCGTGAAATCTAGCTCTCGCGAGGTGCCGCGTCAGCGCTTCCGATGGCCCGTGTCACCAGATATGTCCCCGCATCCTGCGGATCGGGCGTGATCGCGAACCCGAGGTCCCGACACATCGAAAGCATGCCGGTATTCTCGTGGAGAACCTGTCCCTCGACGCTGCGCAACCCTTCGCTGGCCGCGTAGTCGAGCATCGTCTGCATCAGAATCCAGCCGAGCCCTTTGCCCTTCAGGTCCGAGCGCACCAGCACGGCATATTCCGCGGTGTCGTAATCCGAATTGGCGTGGATGCGCACTACGCCGAGCACCGCGCCGGAGCGTGGGTCGACGGCGACGAAAGCCATGGCGCGGGCATAGTCGATCTGAGTGAAGCGGGCGATCGCGGCGTGGTCGAATTCCTTGATATGGGCGAAGAAGCGCAGTCGCAGATCATGCGCCGTCACCGCCGCGAGGAATGACGGATACAAGGCTTCGTCTTCCGGCCGGATCGGACGGATCAGGATCTCCTTGCCGTCCCTCGTTGCCACGTGGCGTTCCCACTCCGTCGGATAGGGCCGGACCGCGAAACGCGGATGGCCCGAGGGGGAGCGCCGCGTGATTTCAACCGGTGCGACGGCAATCCGGGCATCGAGCGCGATGACGCCGTCATGGTCGGCCAGCAGCGGATTGAGATCGAGCTCGCGGATCTCAGGCAGGTCCGCCGCGAGCTGCGCGAGCTTCACCAGCAGTAGCGCCAAGGCGTGGTCGTCTACGGCCGGCACGTCCCGATAGGGTTTGAGGATGCGCGCGATCCGGGTGCGGGAGATCAGGTCGCGGGCGAGCGTCAGATCGAGCGGCGGGAGCGCCAGCGCCTTGTCGTCGATCACCTCGACGGCAGTGCCGCCCGCGCCGAACACGACGACCGGGCCGAAGGTCGCATCGTCGGCGATGCCGGCAATCAGTTCACGCGCTCCGGGACGCAGGATCATCGGATGAATCGTCACGCCGGTGATGCGCGCGTCCGGCTTGGCGGCTTTTGCCCTGGCGAGAATGCCAGCGGCCGCCTCGCGGACGCCTGCCGTGTCGGCCAAGTTCAGCCGCACGCCGCCGATGTCGGATTTATGCACGATGTCGGGCGAGAGGATTTTCACCGCGACGGTCATGCCCTGTGCGAAGAAGGGCTTGGCCGCTGCGGCTGCCTCATCGGGGTTGCGCGCCAGCATCGCGGGAGCGATCGGGATCGCATAGGCGGTCAGGACTTGCGTGATCTCGACCGGATCGAGCCACAGGCGACCCTCGGCGAGCACGCGCTTCACGATCGCGCGCGCCGCCGCAACATCGGCGGTGAAATCCTGCGGCAGGCTCGGCGGCGCCTCCATCAGGGCATCGAGTCCCTCCCGGTAATGCACCAGATGCATGAAGCCGCGGATCGCATCCGCCTCCGATTGATAATGCGGAATGCCGGCGGCCATGAGCTGGCTCGACGCCATGCCGGTGTCACCCACCCAGACGCCGAAGACCGGCTTCGGCGGAACGCTGCGCTTGATGTGCTCTTGCACCACCGCGACGACCGCCTTCGCGGCGTCATCGGCGGAGGCCAGCGCGGTCGGCACGTTCATCACCAGCACCGCGTCATTGTCGGGATCGGCCAGCAGCGCGGTGAGCGCTGCGGCATAGCGCGCAGGATCGGCATCGCCGGCGATGTCGACCGGGTTGGCCTTCGACCAGATCGGCGGCAGCACGCGGTCGAGGTCCTGCATCGTGCCGTGCGACAGCGTCGCCAGTGTCCCGCCGAGATCGACCAGGCGATCGACCGCCAGCACGCCGATGCCGCCGCCATTGGTCAGGATCGCGAGCCGCTTGCCTGAAAACGGCTGCAGCCGCCCCAGCGTCTCGACCGCATCGAAGAGTTCGTCGAGGTCGAACACCCGCAGCAGCCCGGCGCGCCGGAACGCCGCGTCATAGACCGCGTCGGACCCGGCCATCGCCCCGGTATGAGTCTGGGCCGCCAGCGCGCCTTGCTTGTGACGCCCGGATTTGATCACCACGACCGGCTTGATGCGCGCGGGTGCACGCGCCGCCGACATGAATTTGCGCGCGTCGTTGATGCCTTCGACATAGAGCAGGATGGCGCGCGTGCCGCGGTCGAGCGCGAAATGGTCGAGCAGGTCGGCGAAGTCGACGTCGACCTTGTCGCCGAGCGACACCACCGCGGAGAATCCCAGCGATCGGCTCGCGGCCCATTCGATCAGCCCCGCGGCAATCGCGCCCGACTGGGAGATCAGCGCAAGATCGCCCGGCTGGCTCATATGCGCGGCAAAACTGGCATTGAGTTTGACGGCCGGCGCCTGCAGCCCCAGGCAATTGGGACCGAGCAGCCGCATCCCATGCGCACGCGCCGCCCGTTCGATGGCTTTGGACACCGAGCCTTCGCCCTGGCCCAATCCGGCTGTGATCACGATCGCGGCCGGGCAGCCGCGCGCGGCGGCGGTTGACACGACATCCAGCATGGCAGACGGCGGCACCGCGATAATCAGCAGGTCCGGCACCGGCGACAATTCGGCGATGCTCTTCACCGCGCGAACGCCCTCGATCTCCGGGTGGTTCGGATTCACCAGTTGGATCGAGCCCTCGAATCCGGCTTCGCGCAAATTCTGAAGAATTTTGCGGCCGACCGAATTCTCGCGCAGGCCGGCCCCGACCAGGGCGACGGAGCGCGGAGCCAGCAATCGGTCGAGACGATAGGTGCTCATCGGCGTTAAGGCGTGATCGCGATCTTCATGACGCCATCGCGTTGATGGGAAAACAGCTCATAGGCCTTCTCGATATCGTCGAGCTTGTAACGGTGGGTGACCAGCGGCGTCAGGTCAACCCGACCCGATGCGATCACGTCCATCAGCCGCCGCATCCGCTCCTTGCCGCCGGGGCACAGCGTGGTGATGATCTTGTGGTCGCCGAGCCCCGCGGCGAACGCACCTAGCGGGATCATCAGATCGGAGGAATAGACGCCGAGGCTCGACAGTGTGCCGCCGGGCCGCAGCACGCGCAACGCCGCCTCGAATGTTCCAGGTGTCCCCAATGCCTCGATCGCGACATCGACGCCGCGGCCATCGGTGAGCCGCATGATCTCTTCGACCGGATTCACCTTGTTGAAATCCACGGTGAAGTCCGCGCCGAGCTTGCGCGCCATCGCCAGCCGCTCAGCGACCGCATCGACCACGATGATGGTGGTCGCGCCTTTCAGCTTCGCACCGGCGGTGGCGCAAAGGCCGATCGGACCTTGCGCAAACACCGCCACGATATCGCCGATCCGGATGTCGCCGCTCTCGGCGCCGCTGAACCCGGTGGACATGATGTCCGGACACATCAGTACCTGCTCGTCGGTCAGGCCATCCGGGACCGGACACAGGTTCACCATCGCGTCCGGGACGCAGACGAATTCGGCCTGGCAGCCATCAATGGTGTTGCCGAATTTCCATCCGCCCATCGGCTTCCAGCCATGCTTGGTGCCAGCGCCGTCCTGCGAGTGATAGCCGCAGAGACACGCATTGCTGGAGCCGCTCGGCGTGATCGCCCCGGCGATGACGCGTTGTCCTTCACGAAAGCCGGTCACGGCGGAGCCGAGCTTTTCGATCACGCCGACCGGCTCGTGTCCGATGGTCAGGCCCTTGGCCACCGGATATTCGCCTTTCAGAATATGGACGTCGGTGCCGCAGATCGTGGTGGTGGTGATCCTGATCAGCGCGTCGAGCGGGCCGACATCCGGAATCGGCTTGTCGTCCAGCACGATGCGGCCGGCTTCGACGAAGATCGCGGCCTTCATTGTCTTGGCCATGAGGAATCCTTTTGTATTGCCGAACGTCGACGTCAGCCTGACGCGCGGGCGGCCGCGTGGCCTTGATTGAAATCAATGATCGACAATGGCCGGCAGGCCCGATGGCGACGGGTTGCGCGCTTTATTCGAGGGTCTAGAGAAAATCGAGGAAATCGCCGATCTGTCCGGGATCGAGCCGGAATTCCGGCATGTTGGCGGAATGTCCCGCCATGATCCCTTCCGCCAAGGCCTCGGCGAGAGTGTCCACCTTGTAACGCGTATGAAGAACGCGGAACGGAGGTGCCAAGGACAGCGGGCTCGGCGTCACCTTGTCGATCGAATGACACGTTGCGCAATTGGCCTGCGCAAAGGTGGTGCCGCGCTGAACGCTAGGCGACATCTGAGCGTTCGCCACGGCGAACCACATGCAGAGGAAAACGCCGGTCCAGAACAGGTGCTGGGCGGGCCTCGATGAAACGTATTGCAGCGACGTCATTATTCGCCTCGTTGCTACGTTTCGAGTTGTTCGGTTTGTGGACCCCGGCTTCCTTCGTGGGGACGAAGGCGGAATACCGAAGCGTAACGTGCCAAGCGCCAAGACGGCACAATGTTCCGTAGCTGACTTAATAAGGGTTAGGCGGTATCCACGGGTGGTCGTTGGTTGTTATCAACGCTACGGAGAGGGGCAGGGCGCCCGCTCAGCTATGCAGCCCCGGCGCCTCATGGCCGGTGCGCGCCACGTATTCCGTATAGCCACCGCCATATTGGTGGATGCCATCCGGCGTCAGTTCCAGCACGCGGTTCGATAACGCCGCCAGGAAATGCCGGTCATGCGACACGAACAGCATGGTGCCCTCGTATTGTGACAGCGCCGTGATCAACATTTCCTAGGTGGCCATATCCAGATGGTTGGTCGGCTCGTCCAGCACCAGGAAGTTCGGCGGGTCGAACAGCATCTTCGCCATCACCAGCCGCGCCTTTTCGCCGCCGGAGAGCACGCGGCATCTTTTCTCCACATCGTCGCCGGAGAAACCGAAGCAGCCGGCCAGCGCGCGCAACGAGCCTTGGCCGGCCTGGGGGAATGAATATTCGAGTTCCTCGAACACGGTGCGCTCGCCGTCGAGCAATTCCATCGCGTGCTGCGCGAAGTAGCCCATCTTGACGCTGCCGCCGATCGCGACGCTGCCGTCATCCGGCTCGGTCGAGCCCGCCACCAGTTTCAGCAGCGTGGACTTGCCGGCGCCGTTGATGCCCATGACGCACCAGCGCTCCTTGCGGCGAACCATGAAGTCCAGGCCTTCGTAGATGGTGCGGCTGCCATAGCCTTTGTGTACGTTCTTCAGGTTGACCACGTCCTCGCCCGAGCGCGGCGCGGGGAGGAATTCGAACGTCACCGCCTGGCGGCGCTTCGGCGGAACCACGCGGTCGATCTTCTCCAATTTCTTGACGCGGCTCTGCACCTGCGCGGCATGCGAGGCGCGCGCCTTGAATCGTTCAATGAAGGCGATTTCCTTGGCGAGCATCGCCTGCTGGCGCTCGAATTGCGCCTGCTGCTGCTTCTCGGCCAGCGCGCGCTGCTGCTCGTAGAATTCGTAATTGCCGGTGTAAGCGGTCAGCGTGCCGCCATCGATCTCAACCACCTTGTTGACGATGCGGTTCATGAACTCGCGATCATGCGAGGTCATCAGCAGCATGCCCTCATAGCCCTTGAGGAATTGCTCCAGCCAGATCAGGCTTTCGAGATCGAGATGGTTGCTCGGCTCGTCGAGCAGCATCGCGTCGGGCCGCATCAGCAGGATACGCGCCAGCGCGACCCGCATCTTCCAGCCGCCCGACAGTGCGCCGACGTCGCCGTCCATCATTTCCTGGGTGAAGCTCAGCCCGGCGAGCACTTCGCGGGCGCGGCCTTCCAGCGCGTAGCCGTCCAGTTCCTCGAAGCGGCCCTGGACCTCGCCATAGCGCTCGACGATCTCGTCCATCTCGTCGGCGCGCTCCGGATCGCCCATCGCGTCCTCAAGCTCCTTCAGCTCGGCCGCGACGATGCTCACCGGGCCGGCGCCGTTCATCACCTCGGTCACCGCGCTGTGGCCCGCCATGTCGCCGACGTCCTGGCTGAAATAGCCGATGGTCAGGCCCCGGTCGACCGCCACCTGGCCCTCGTCGGGCTGTTCCTCGCCGGTGATCATCCTGAACAAAGTGGTCTTGCCCGAGCCGTTCGGGCCGACCAGGCCGACCTTCTCGCCCCGGTGGAGCGCGGCCGAGGCCTCGATGAACAGGATCTGGTGGCCGTTCTGCTTGCTGATGTTGTCGAGACGGATCATGGCGCGCGGGAACCTGGCAACGGCTGGAATCTGGGGGATGGCGGATGTTTGGCCGCCTTATGCCACAAGCTCAGCCTGGGGGAAGGGTATTCCGTGGGGCAGGGTGAACCCGTTCTTCGGGCCGCCTTTCCGGTCAGCCCTCCCGTAGCCCCAACCCCGATGGTCACCCTCCGCGAAAGCGGGGGGTCCAGTACCCCCGTGCAGAACGAATGAAGGGAATTCCCTCCGGCTTCCTGTCGATAGGTCACGGCGTATTGGATGCCCCGCTTTCGCGGGGCATGACAATTGAGAGAGAATGCCTGACGCGACCGGCAGGAGAAAGCGTCATGGGCGAACTTCGCGAACCGCAACGAGATGCCTTCAAGGTCAATTCACTGACCGGCCTCGACCATGCGAGTCCGGTCGAAGGCGAGGTGGTGTGGGACCCGACGCGATCGATCTCGAATAGCGGTATGTTTCTCGCGGCCGTCATCCTCGGGCCGCTCACCTTCAGCTGGAGCGCCTTCGCGGTGTTTCTCGTGACTGCCGGCGTGACGCTCTGCGCCGGCCATTCGGTCGGCTTTCATCGGCGTCTGATTCATCGCAGCTTCGCCTGTCCCAAATGGCTGGAGCGCACGCTGATCTGGCTCGGCACCGCCGTCGGCATGGGCGGGCCGATCTGGACCATACGGCTGCATGACAGCCGCGACTGGGCGCAACGCCAGCCGGATTGCCATTGGTTCCTGCGCCACGGCAAACCATTCCTGATCGATGGATTCTATTATCTGAATTTCCGGCTCAAGCTGACGAATCCGCCGGGCTTCGATCCGGGACCGGGCGTCGGCGACGATCGTTTCTACGGGTTCCTGCAGGCGACCTGGATGGCGCATCAGATCCCGATCGCGATCGTGCTTTATCTGTTGGGCGGCTGGCCGTTCGTGGTGTGGGGCGTCTGCGTCCGCGTCGCCGCATGCACGGTGATGCACTGGTACATTTCCTATTTCGCCCACACGCAGGGGCCGCAGGATTGGACCGTCGATGACGCGGTGATCCAGGCGCATAACGTGCCGCTGATGGCGATCCCGACCATGGGCGAGAGCTGGCACTGCAATCACCACGCCTTCCCGGGCTCGGCGCGGCACGGTCTTTATCCCGGCCAGATCGATCTCGGCTGGCGCTTCATCCAGTTGCTCGAACGGCTCGGGCTGGCTTGGAACGTCCAGGTGCCGGCGAACCTGCCGCCACGGCCCGGCATCAGCCCGGTCACCGCGCGGGCGCTGAGCGTGACGGCGCCGGGGCAGGGCATGCTGTCACACGCCGAGCAGCTCAAGCCCGCGTCACCGTGAAACCGCCGTCGCGCATGATTCGTGCTGCTGATTCCGCCAGCGCCGCGACGCGCTTCGACAACTGGGCTTCCGGATAAAGCAGCTCACCGCCGCGCTTGCGGAATTCGCCGCCGATCATCACGCTGTCGACGTTTCCGGCATTGGCCTGTTCCACGATGCTGCCGACCGGATCATGCACCGGTACGAGGTTCAGGTCGGACATCCGCAGCATCACGAGGTCGGCCTTCTTGCCGGGTTTCAGCGAACCGATCTTGTCTTCCATCATCAGCGCGCGGGCGCCGCCGAGCGTTGCCCATTGCAGCGCCTCGCGCGAGCGCACCGGAATCGTGGTGAAAGGCTTGTTGCCGGCCGCGGCATTGATGCGATGCGAGGCGAAGCGGCCATGCAGCAGGGCGGCCTGCATCTCGCGCCAGAATTCGCCGGTGACCACCGTTTCGATATCGATGCCGAGCGACGGCATGCCGCCGGCGGCGCGGACGCGCAACGTCACCGGATCGGCGGCGTGGCCATGCATCTCGGTGAGCACGGTCGCTGAGAATGACGCGCCGCTGTGGACCGCGGTGGTGAGTTCTTCGTCGCTCAGGTAATTGGCGTGGACGATGTTGTGGTCCGGCCCGAGCAGTCCGGCCTTGGCCAGGCGGATATAACCTTCCGAGGTAATGGCGTCGGCATTGCGGCGCGTCGCATGCGAGGTCGAGACCAGGCCGAATTCGCGCGCCAGCCGGATGTCGTGCTCGAACACCTCCCAGGTGGAATATTGCGGGCCGAGCAGGGCGAGCCCGAGCGTCAGCAACTGGTCGTTGCTGGCGAAGCGTCCTTTGCGCAACGCTTCGACGCGGTCGCGCGGGTGAGGAATGTGGGTATAGGGCACGCCGCCGGGCGGGGTCGGCGGCTTGGCGGTGCCATGCGCGAACACGGCGCGGATGCCGGCTTCCTCCAGGCCGTCAACGGAGCGCTCCGCCATCTCCAGCGAGGTGAGGTTGTGACACCAGTCGAGGATGGTGGTGACGCCGCCATTGATCTGGTTCAGCGCGCCGACCAGGTTGCCGAGATAATTGTCTTCCGGCCCATAGCGCGTCGACAGGTTGCCATGGACGTTGAGGTGATAATCGGGGCTGGTCCATTCGCCGCCGATGCCGCGCAAACCGGATTGCCAGGTGTGGATATGCGCGTGCACCAGCCCCGGCATCACGATCATGCCGGTTGCGTCCAATGTCTCGTCGGCGGTGGCGCCGAGATTGCGGCCGGCGGCGGCGATCCGGTCGCCCTGGATCAGCAACTCGCCGGCCTGGATATCGCCGACGCCGTCATCCAGCGAAACCAGCCAGCCGCATTTGATCAGCATCGTTTTCATTGAACACCTTCGGACGTTCGATTCAGGATTGGAGCGGGCGAAACCAGATGGCAGGCCAGCAGCCCGTCCTCGGGGCGCGCCCGATGGGCCGGCATTTCGTTGCGGCAGATGTCCATCACGGCATGGCAGCGGGTCTGGAACGGACAGCCTTGCAGGCCGGCGGGATCGCGCGGCGCCTCGGCGCGGTCGGCGATCTTGCGGCGTTGCGCGCGACGCACGGATTTGTGCGCGGGGTCGGGGTCGAGCACCGAGGCCAGCAGCATCTGGGTGTAGGGATGCTGCGGATTACGATAGACGCTCTCGGCCGGGCCGGTCTCGACCACGCGCCCGAGATACATCACGGCGATCCGCTGGCTGAGATGCCGGACCACCGCGAGATCATGCGAGATGAACAGATAGCTGAGCTT
This sequence comes from Bradyrhizobiaceae bacterium, assembly GCA_947481635.1. GTDB lineage: Bacteria > Pseudomonadota > Alphaproteobacteria > Rhizobiales > Xanthobacteraceae > CANKHJ01. The sequence goes on along the minus strand of CANKHJ010000025.1, from coordinate 17,825 downwards.
GAAACGCCCGCGCAGGTCTTCGAGCAGGTTCAGGATCTGGCTCTGGGTCGACACGTCGAGCGCGCTCACCGCCTCGTCGCAGATCACCAGCCGCGGCTGCGTCGCAAGCGCGTGCGCGATCGCGACTCGTTGGCGCTGGCCGCCGGAGAGTTCGCCCGGGTAGCGCCCGGCGTAAAACGATGACAGTTGAACGCTGTCGAGCAGTTCGGTGACGATCGCATCGCGCTCTCTGCCCGCGACGTGGCGATGCCGTGCCACCACCTGGCCGAGGATCTGCGACACGCGGTGACGTGGGTTGAGCGACGAGCGCGGATCCTGGAACACCACCTGGACGTCGCGGCGGTAATGCAGCGGCGTGTCGCGGCCGAACGACGCCATGTCGGTGCCGTCGAAACGGATGTTACCCGCGGCCATCGGTACCAGCCGCAGGATCGCGCGGCCGACCGTGGTTTTGCCCGAGCCGGATTCGCCGACCAGGCCGAAGGTCTCGCCTTCGCCGACGTCGAACGAGACGTCGCGCACCGCCACGAACTGGCGCTTGCCGAAAATTCCATGGCTGACCGGAAACGTGACCTTCAGGTCGTCGATCTCGAGCAGCGGGGCGGAATTGTTGACGACAGCGCCGGTCATGCGATGCCCCGCAATGCCAATTCGCCGCGCCGGATGCAGCGGACATCCGCGACCAGCGGATTGGGCCCGCTCTGGCAGGCGCTCACGGCATGGCGGCAGCGCGGATGGAAGCGGCATCCGTCCGGCCACGCCCAGGGCAGCGGTACGCGGCCCTCGATGGTCGGCAGCCGGCCGTCCGCGGGACGGTTACGGGGACGCGCCGACATCAGTGCTTCGGAATAAGGGTGCCGCGGCGAGGTGAACACCGTGGCCACGTCGCCAGTCTCGACCACCTGTCCGGCATACATCACCGCCATGCGGTCGCAGGTCTCGGCGACCATGCCGAGGTCGTGGGTGATCAGCAGGATCGCCATCCCGAATTCGGACTTGAGGTCTTCGAGCAGGTCCAGCACCTGCGCCTGGATCGTGACATCGAGCGCGGTGGTCGGCTCGTCCGCGATGAGGAGGCGAGGCTCGCAGGCGATCGCCATCGCGATCATCGCGCGCTGCGCCATGCCGCCGGAGAATTGATGCGGATAATCGTCAAGCCGACGCCGCGCATTCGGCACGCCGACGCGGTCGAGCAATTCCGCTGCGCGGTCCTGCGCCGCGCGCGCCGACAAGCCGCGATGCGCGCGCAGCGGTTCGGCGATCTGGCGGCCGATGGCATGGACCGGCGAGAAGGCCGCGATCGGATCCTGGAAGATCATGCCGATCGCGTTGCCACGTATCCGCGCCAGTTCGGCCTCGGATGCCGCGAGCAGGTCGCGCCCGCCGAACATCACCGATCCGGCGGTCACCCCGCCGGGCGACGGGACGAGGCCGAGCATCGCCAGCGCGGTCATCGACTTGCCGCTGCCGGACTCGCCGACCAGGCCGAAGGTCTCGCCGCGACGCAACGTCAACCCGACATTGTCGAGGATCCGGAACGTCGACTTGTCGCCGCCGGGAAAATCGACGCACAGCCCGGAGGCCTGCAACACGATCGCGTCGTTGACGACGGTGGCCGGGGCCGGCCGGTGGGGGGGACGGATCCGCGCGCGGGTATGACTGCCGGTGCCGGTGACGATATCGCGCAATCCATCGCCGAGCATGTTGAACAGCAGCACCGACAGCGTGATTGCGACGCCGGAGGGGACCGAGATGAATGGCTGGATCGCCTGATAGATCCGCGCGTCGCTGAGCATGCCGCCCCAGTCGGGCGCGTCGGCATCGACGCCGAGCCCGAGGAAGCTGAGCATCGCGATGATCAGTTGCGCCGAGCCGAGATGGATCGACGATTCCACGATCAGCGGGCCGGCGAGATTCGGCAGGATCTCGCGGAACACGATGCGCGGCGTTGAAAGCCCGGCGACGCGGGCGGCGTCGACGTAAAGCTGTTCGCGCTCACGCAGCACGATGCCGCGCGTGATGCGGATATACATGATCGAGAAGATCAGGCTCACCGCCAGCGTCGCGGGCACCAGGCCGCGGCCGATCACCGCGATGATCGCGAAAGCGAATACCAGCGCAGGAATGGATTGCATCGCATCCACGATGCGCATCGCGACACGGTCCCACATCCCGCCGCGATAACCGATGAACAGCCCGATCGCGGTCCCGACCACCACCGCGAGGGACACCGAGGCGATGGAGGTGCCGAGCGCGAGACGCGAGCCGTAGATCACACGCGACAGCACGTCGCGGCCGAGCGAGTCGGTGCCGAGCCAATGCGCCGCGCTTGGGCCGCGCAGGCGGATCGGGGTGTTGGTGGAGGTGGGATCGTAAGGCGCGAGCCATGGTGCGAAGATCGCGACCAAGGCGAAGGCGCCGAGCAGGATCAGGCAGATCAGCGTCATCGGCTGCGCCACCAGCCGGCGCCAGATCCCATGCCGGGCCGGCGCGCCGGCCGCGTCGTCGGGCATGACGATCGTGGCAGCCGGGGCGGGGGCCGGCGCCGTCATCAGCGGTGCGTCGAGGCTCACGACGGCCTGACCCGCGGATTGATCAGGCCGAGGGCGACATCGATCAGCAGGTTGGCGAGCAGCACGAAACACGCAACCAGCAGAACACTGCCCTGGAGCAGCGGCAGGTCGTTATGCACGATCGACTCGACCAGCAGAGTACCGATCCCTGGCAACGCGAACACCTTCTCGATCACCACGCTGGTGGCAAGCGTCACGGCCATCTCGATACCGATGATCGGCAGGATCAGCGTCATGGCGTTTTTCAGGATGTATTGAAACCGGATCAGCCGTTCCGGCGTGCCATTTGCGCGCAACGCCTGCACATAGGACGCGTTGGAGGATTCAATGATCGCACCGCGCGCATGCCGCGCGATCACCGCCGCTGCATGGATCGCGAGCGCCGTACAGGGGAGCGCCAGTCCGCGCAGCCAGCCGCCGAGGCCCTCCGACAGCGGCGTGTAGCCGATCGCGGGGAACCAGCGCAGGCTCACCGCGAAGGCGCTGGCGAATAGCAGCCCCAGCCAGAAGCCCGGAAGCGCCAGACCGATCGACACCAGGAAGGTGATCGCTCGATCGACCACCGAGTCCGCGCGAAAGCCGGCATAGACGCCGGCCAGGAGGCCGATGACAATTGAGAGCAGGATCGCGCCTCCGACCAGACCGAAAGTCACCGGAAGCCTGGACAGTAGCTCCTCGATCACCGGCGCGCCGTGGATATGCGACTTTCCAAGGTCGCCGGTGAGGGCGGCCCCGAGCCATGACACGAACTGGACCGGCAGCGCCCGATCGAGGCCGAGTTCGTGACGCTTGGCAGCCTGCTGTTCCGGTGTGCCCGCGTCACCCAGCGCGAGGGTGACGGGGTCGATCGGCGACAATTGCACGAGTGCGAAGAGCAGCGTGGCGACAAGGAACAGCACGCCGAACGACGACAACAGACGGTAGAAAATCAGCTTCTGCATGTCGCCGCCGCAATGCGGTTATCGTCCCGCTCAGTTCGCCGGCCGGCTCTCCGCGTATCGGAACACCGACGGTTTCATAGCGGTTGCGACCACCTTGTCGACGCGCTTGGCGTTGAAAGCCCACACCGTGTTGTGCTCGAAGAAGCCGCAGTCGAGCGCGTTGTCGTGGACATAGGCGGCCATCGCGCGCCAGCCCGCTTCCTGCTCCTTCGGGTCGCTCGCAAGCGTCTTCTGGACCAGTGCGTCGAGGCCGGCATCCTGCACCTTGAACGGGTTGCCGACGCCGTCGGCCTGCAGGCGGAACTGATAATAATCGTAGGGGCCCGGATCCTCGCTGGCGCTGGTGTTGATCTGCACCGGGTATTTGTTGGTCTGGTAGAAGGTGAAGTATTGGCCGGCGGTCATCTGCTCGACATTCACGTCGATGCCGATCGGGGCGAGCTGGCTCTTCAGCAGCAAGGCGCGCTGCTTCACGCGGGCATAGATCGGGATCGTGAAGCTCACCTTCGGATTTCCCGCCGCGGCCATGAAAGCGCGCGCCTTTGCGAGATCGGGGCCGTGCGGCTTGAGGTCCGGGTTGTGGCCAACCTCTCCCGGCTGGAAGCGCTGCACCACCGATTTGCCGTAGCCGGCCAGATCCGCCTCGACCCATTCAGCGGTGTCGATTGCGCTGCAGATCGCGCGGCGCACGTTCACATTCGCGAAGGTGTCCTTGCGATCGAGCATCAGCAGATGCATCAGCAGCGATGGCGCCGTCACCACCTTGAAGCCCTGCGCCTCGGCCGGCTTGGCGATGTCGCCGGGCAGCATCGCGACGTCGATCTGTCCGGTCACCAGTGCGTTATACATCGAGTTCGGATCGTCGATCGACAGCACCTCGACCCGGCGCGGGCCGACCTGCTCCGGCGCATAATAGCCGTCGTAATACTCGGCCACGATCTTGGAATTGGCGCCGAACTGCGATGCCGCGGCGTTGAACTTCCACGGCCCGGTGCCGATGCCCTGCTTGAGATAGGACCCATCCGCCAACGCCTTCGGCGACACCATCATGGTGCCGCGCGCATTGAGGTTGCGCAGCAATGTCGGCGCCGGCCCGTTCAACTCCAGCACCAGCGTGGTGTCGTTGACCGCATTCACGGCGGATACCGGCTTGAAGATGTTGGCGAACTGACTCTTCGAGGCCTTGATCCGTTCAATATTGATCGCTGCCGCCTGAGCATTGAACGGTGTGCCGTCGTGAAACGTCACGCCCGAGCGCAGCGTGAGCGTCACCGCGGTGGCTGTCTGCTCCCATTTGGTCGCGAGCTTCGGCTGCAGCGTGTGGCCGTCCGCGGCGATGCCGATCAACGGCTCATACACCAGCGCGAGATGCGCTTCGCCCGGCTTGTTGAAGGTCTCCCAATCGTTCAGCGGCGTATCGGCGCCGAATTTGAGAATGCCCCTCGGCGTCTGTGCCGACGCGGGAGACCAGACGCCGATCGTCAGAGCAATTGCGGCCATCGCGGGAACGCAACGCGCAAGCAGTGCAGCGATTTTCATGCCAGCTCCAGGAGGGGCAGGGCCCCGAATGTGGTTGAACCAGTGCGATCGTTTACAACCCATCACCAGCTCTTATAGTGGCCATGCTATTGCGGCCAATCCCTCATTGGCAAGGCAAGTTGTGACGATGTGCCTGCGACTTTCTCGCAAGGCCTGTTTCAAGTCGGGAGACGTTCCGCGTGTCAGATTCCGAAGTGTTTCGGCTGTTCCAGGCCAAGCGTGTTCTCACCATGGCGGGGCCGGATGCCGAAGCCTTTGTCACCTTCGGGGGGCGGATCGTCGCGGTTGGCAATGCGGGTGATTTGCGCGCGCAGTTTTCAACGGCGGAGCAGGTGGATCTTGGCGACGGAATCGTCCTGCCGGGCTTCAACGATGCGCATATGCATCCCTCCAAGGCGGCGGAATATCGCGTCCATGTCAATCTCGACCCGGACAAGGTGACGACGCCCGAAGCGCTGTTCGAGAAGCTGCGCGAGGAAGTGGCGCGCACCCCGAAAGGCCAGTGGATCCAGGCGGTGCGCTACGATCACGCCAAGACCACCGGCGGGCGGATCATCGACCGCGGCGATCTCGATCGCATCTCGACCGACCATCCGATCCATGTCCGGCATCTCAGCGGCCATATCGGCGTCGCCAACACGCCAGCGCTCGCGCTCGGCGGCATCGGCGATCATGACGAGCCTCCGTCCGGCGGCGAATATGGCAAGGGGGATGATGGGCGGGTGAACGGCGTCCTTTATGGACGCGCCGAGAACCTGTTCATCGTGCGGTTGCCCGAGCCGGATCTCGAGGCGCGGCTGCGCGGCTTCAGCTCCGCGCTGCAGGATTTTCACGCCGCCGGCATCACCTCGATCACCGACGCGATGGTGATCCCGTCGGCGATCGAGTTGTTCCAGGAAGCCGATGCGCGCGGCCTGCTGACGGCGCGGGTCGGCATGCTGATCCGTCACGATTACTTCGACCGCATCCGCGATCTCAAGATCCGGTCCGGATTCGGCAGCGACAAGCTGCGGCTGATCGGCGTGAAAGGCGTGCTCGACGGCGCGGTGGCCGGCGGCACCTGTTTCTGCGAACAGCCGCTCGAAGGGACGACCTATAGCGGCATGTTGAACATGACCGCGGCGGAGCTTACCGATCTGGTGCGCGCGGTGCACGCGAGCGGCAATTGCCTCGCAATGCATGCCAATGGCGACCGCGCCATCAAGATGCTGCTGGCCGAAGTCTCCGCCGCGATGGCGGCAGCGCCGCGTCCGGGCCTGCATCACCGCATCGAGCATTGCAGCCTGATCACTCCCGAGATCGTGGCCGAGATCAAAGCGCTTGATCTCATGGTGGTGCCGCTGATGAGTTATCCGGCCTTCCACGGTGAGAAGATCCGCCAGTATTTCGGCGCACGCCGCGCCGACTGGATGATCGCCTGCCGTTCATTCCTCGACGCCGGCATCACCGTCGGCGGATCGTCGGATTTCGGCGCGGGCCCGTTCGAGCCGCTACGCAATATCCAGGGCTGCGTGCTGCGCCTCGATACGTCCGGCCAATTGGTCGGTCCGTCACAGCGCATCCTGGTCGAGGAGGCGCTGGAGATCTACACCGCGGGTTCCGCCGCGGTCAGCGGCGAGGCCGGCATCAAGGGCCGCATCAAGCCCGGACAGCTCGCGGATTTCACCGTGATCGAACAGAGCCCGATCGAGGTCGAGCCGCATACCATCAGGCGGATCCCGGTGCGTTCGACCTGGGTCGGCGCGGAGAAGGTGTGGGGGAGCCACTGACGGCAGAGCCGCATCAGCAGCCTCAGTCACGGTGGTCACCCTCCGCGAAAACGGAGGGCCCAGTACGCCGTGCAGAACGAAATGAAGGCAAGTCTCTCCGGCTTCCTATTGAAAGCTCACGGCGTACTGGATGCCCCGCTGGAGCCTGTCATCGGGCGGCGCGAAGCGCCGACCCGTTGGCGGGGTAGGCACGCGGCGTCTGGACCATCGCAGTCGCGACCGGTCGGAATTGCACACCTGAGTTGATGGTCTGGTGTAGTATCACCGGACCTGTGGGAGGCATTTTGATGTGTGGCCTCCCCACCACGCAACGGGCATCAAACGGGTGTGTTGGGATCGTCCTCTCTGATGTTCGAAATACCTGTTTCCACGCTTGGCGCATTTGTTCTCACCTGTTTGGTTATCGAACTGACGCCAGGGCCGAATATGGCCTACCTCGCGATCTTGAGCGCAGGTACCGGCCGACGAGCAGGCTTTGCCGCTTCCTTTGGAATCGCACTTGGACTCCTCATCGTTGGGGTTTCGGCGGCTCTCGGGTTGGCGGGCCTGATTGCGACCTCGACGTTTCTCTACGAGGCGCTTCGCTGGGGCGGCGTTGGCTATCTCTTTTGGCTGGCTTGGGACGGTTGGCGCGACTCAGTCGAAACGTCGCCGGCCCGCACCGACGGCGATGGGATCGACAGCGCGGTCTTTAGACGCGGCCTCATCACGAATTTGCTCAATCCCAAGGCGGCGCTGTTTTATGTCGCGGTGCTGCCGACATTTATCAATGCACAGCAGTCCGTGCCCTCTCAGACAGTATTCCTGTCGATCGTCTATGTCGTCGTGGCAACCGCGATACACGTGACAATCGTGTCACTCGCCGGGACTGCACGGTCTTTACTGGATGACCCGGATCGCAGTCGCGTGGTGCGCCGGGGGCTCTCGCTGAGTCTTGGACTCATCGCTGTCTGGTTTGCGTTCACTACGGCGCGATGAACAAGACCGGCGGTCAAGCGGGCGCCGGACAACCATTGCTGATGATCCACGGCTTCACATTGCAGGAACTCGACGCCGCGCGCCGCTATGGCCTGCCGATCGTGACGATCATCCACAACAACGCCGCCTGGGGTATCATCCGGGCCGGCCAGCAGGCGCAGTTCGGCTTCGAGATGGGCACTAGCCTCGACGGCAGCGATTATGCCGAGATCGCCCGGGGCTTCGGCTGCCATGGCGAAGCCGTCAGCCGGCCGCAGGACTTTGCCTGGCCATGCGACGTGCGGTCGCATCCGGACGCCCCGCCGTGATCGACTGCCAGACGCGGTTTGTGCCGCATCCCTGCCTTCCAGTTTTCGGCCGGATGAACCAATATGGATTCGACGCGCTGACGCGGACGCCTTCGAAGCCGCAAAGCGCCAAACAACCAGGGAAGATCAAAGCATGATGCGCGCATCCGTACTGACCGCGGCTTTATTGCTCATGCCGGTGACCGAGGCCTCAAGCCAGGCCTGGCCGCAACGGACCGTGACCTTCATCGTCTCGCAGGCGGCCGGCGCCAGCCCGGACGTGATGGCGCGGATGATGGCCGACCGGCTGTCGCGCAGCCTCGGGCAAACCGTCGTGATCGAGAACAAGCCGGGCGCCGGCAATGTCGTCGGCGCAACCGCCGCGGCGCGCGCCGCGCCGGATGGCTACACCTTCTTCTTCGCCACCTCGGCCGCGCTGTCGGTCAATCCCTTCATGATGAAGAACCTGAGCTACGATCCGCAGAAGGATTATGCGCCGGTCGCCCTGATCACCCGCAGCCATCAGCTGATCGTCGCGCATCCGGACGTTCCGGCCAAAAATCTGGCCGAGCTGATCGCGCTCGACAAGGCGTCGCCCGGAAAATACACCATGGCAGTCGACGGGCCGCGCAACCTCGCCGGCATGACCGCGCAGGCAATCAACATCCGCGCCGGAACCAAATTCCTGATGGTGCCGTCGAACAACATCAATGCCGGCCTGCAGGACACCGTGGCCGGGCGCATCCATACCGGCATTTTCTCGGCCTCGATCGCCGAGGCGCTGGTGCGTGGCGGCCAGCTGCGCGCGCTCGCGACTGCGTCCAACAAGCGTCTCGCGGCGGCGCCGAACGTTCCGGCCGCGGCGGAAACGCTGCCCGGCTTCGACTTCAGCGGCTGGTTCATGCTGGTGGCGCCGACCGGCACGCCGCCGGAGATCATCGCCAAGCTGAATGCGGCGGTCGGCGACGCGCTGCGCGATCCGCAAGTGCAGGAGCTTGCCCCGAAGCTCGGCTTCGAACTCGAGCCGCCCGGCACTACGCCGGCCGAAGCCAGCGCGTTCCTGCGCGATCAGCTTGATCTGTGGAGCAAGACCACCAAGGAACTTGGGATCGTGCCGGAGTGAAGTGTGCGGTCATCAAACCGCACGTGTCATAAGAACATTATGCCTGCCCATCTCGCGCAACACCCAACAGCTGTCACCCCCGCGAAAGCGGGGGTCCAGTACTCCGTGTCCTATCGATGGACCGCGGAATACTGGGTCCCCGCTTTCGCGGGGACGACGAGCGTGGGGTGTGTTAGCCAGCAGTCGCTCACTTCGACGAAGGCCCGTCCATGATCCCACGCGTCCGCGGTATCCGAAGCGTCGAGATCGACGTCGCATCGGTCAAAGCCGCCTCTGATTTCTATCGCAATGTCTGGAAGCTCACGGAAGTCGCGTCACCCGGCGCGACCTGCTTCCGCGGCACCGCCGCCTATCATCACATCATCGGCCTGCATCCCCCCGGCGCGGAAGGGCCCGCGATCCGCAGCGTAGTGTTCGACGTGGCGGATGCGGCCCAGCTTCACGCGCTGCACGCCAAGGTCAAAGCTGCGATCCCGAACGTTGAGGCACCGCATGCCCTTGGGGGCGCGGCCGGTGGATTTGGTTTCGGCTTCAAGGACAGCGAAGCGCGCAACTTCATCCTGCTGACCGAGGCGCGCGATCACGGCGGCGCATCGACGCCGGTCGCCGACCATCCGCACAAGGTCACGCATATCAATCTCAACGCCGCGGATTATGCCCGCACTGCCGATTTCCTGGTCGAGATCCTCGGCTTCCGCCTGATCGACGAATCCGGCCGCGCGCGCTTTCTCCATGCCGATTGCCCGGATCATTTCTCGGTCGCGGTGGTCAATGCCAGGAATGCGACGCTCAATCATATCGCCTTCGACATGCTGGATATCGACTCCGTCATGCGTGGCGCCGGCCGGATGATCGACAACGGCTATCCGATCGAATGGGGCGTCGGCCGTCATGGGCCGGGCAACAACGTCTTCGCCTATTTCGCAGGACCCGAAGAATTGCCGCTCGAATACACCACCGAAGTGCTCCAGATCGACGACAGCTACGTGCCGCGTGGCCCGGACCACTGGAAGTTCCCGCCCGGCCGCTCCGACCAATGGGGCATCACGCAGCCGCAGACCAAGCGGCTTGCGCGGATCCAGGAGCTGTTCCGGTTCACCGCGGACGGACACCGCACCTGAGCGCCGGGACTTCCACCATGACCACGACCTACGACGTCGCCATTATCGGCTGCGGCCCGATTGGCGCGATGGCGGCCAATCTGTTTGGCGCGGCCGGGCTGCGCACCATCGTGATCGAGCGCGAGAGCGCGCCTTATGCAATGCCGCGCGCCGTGCATATCGATCATGAGATGATGCGGCTGTTTAACAGTGTCGGACTTGCTGAGACCTTGTTGCCGCAGATGCGCGAAGCGCAGGGCCACGTCCATATCGGCGCCGATGGCGGCGTGATCCGTTATCTCGGCACCGCGGGACTGCCGAAGCTGTTCGGCTGGGCCAATGACTATTTTTTCTATCAGCCCGAGCTGGAGCAGACGTTGCGCGACGCGATGGCGCGCTATCCCCATGTCACCTTGCGCAGCGGCACGACCATGACTGCGTTGCAGCAGGACCAGCATGGCGTCGGCATCACGGTTGCGTCCGGCGGCACCATGGACAAGATCGCCGCGCGCTATGCGGTGGCCTGCGACGGCGCCAGCAGCCCGACCCGAAAACTGCTCGGCATCCCGCTGATCGATCTCGATTTCGACGAGCCTTGGCTGGTGGTTGACGCCGCGGTCGACGGCCCGATCACATTCCCCGATTTCAGCGGCGTGCCTGCTGCCGCGGATCTGCAATCCGTGTCGGTGATGCTGTGCGATCCGAAACGTCCGGCGACTCTGGTGCCGGGTAGGGGACAGCATCGCCGATGGGAGTTCATGCTGCTGCCCGGGGAAACCGACGCCGAGATGGTCGGGCCGGAGCGGATCGCCGCGCTGATCGCGCCTTATGTCGAAGGCCGGAGTTATCGCCTGACCCGCGCCGCGGTCTATCGCTTCCACGGCCTGGTCGCCGAGCGCTGGCAGGACGGCCGCGTGTTCCTTGCCGGCGACGCCGCGCACCAGACGCCGCCATTCTTCGGCCAGGGCATGTGCCACGGCATGCGCGACGTTGCGAACCTCGCGTGGAAACTCGGGCGCGTCGTGTCGGGGAAAAGCGCGCCGGCCTTGCTCGACAGCTATCAGGTGGAACGCGATCCGCATGTCCGCGCGGTGGTCGGCGCCGCGATGCAGGCCGGCCGCTATATCTGTGAACGCGATCCGGCGGTCGCGCGCGAGCGCGACCTGCGCCTGCGCGAAGCGATGGGGAAGCCGGCGCCGGCTACGGCGGGCGATCTCATTCCGCCGATCCGTGACGGCATCGTCGCGCCTGGTGCGGGGGAGCGGTTCGTTCATCCTTATGTCACGACCGATGACGGCCGGCGCGCGTTGCTGGACCAGATCACTGGCGGCGGCTTTGTGCTGATCGTGGCTCGAGCTGATTTGCTGTCGGCGGAGACGATTGCGGATTGGACCCGTATCGGGGGCCGTATCGTCACGTTGGATCAGTCACAACCCGGGCCGGGCGTGATACGGGTTGCCGACACCGACAGACGTTTGCAGAACTGGCTCACGCAGCATGACGCGGCAGCGATGATCCTGCGTCCGGATTTCTATGTTTATGGATATGCCGGCGATCAGGGCAGTCTGGATCAATTGACGCGAAGGTGGCTAGATCAACTTTCACCGCAATAACAACACTTACCGTACCAACGGCCCATCCGCGCGTTTCCACGCGTCGATCCCGCCCTGGATATGGCACGCCGCCGTCAGCCCGGAATCCTGTGCCGCCTGCACCGCCATCGCCGAGCGTTCGCCGAAGGCGCAATAGAATACGATGCGCCGGCCGGTCGCGGTGGCGAGTTCGTGCAGCATCCCGCCGGGGCGGAGATTGTCCTGCAGGTCGGGGTAGGGGGCATGCAGCGAGCCCGGAATGACGCCGTGCTTCTCGCGCTCGCTGCGTTCGCGCAGGTCGATCAGCGCGATGCCAGGCTTGCCTTGCAGCGCCATCGCCTCGCTGGCTGAGAGCGCCCAGCCGCGTCGCGCGATCTCGGCCTGCGCCAGGCCCTGATGCAGGTTCGCCGGCACCGCGACGTCCATCATCTTCGGATTGGAGAGCTTGAGGCTGTTCATCACCGCGACGTATTCGTCGATGCCGGCGACCTGGAGCCGCGGGTTATGCCGGCGCTCCTCGCCGATGGTGGAGACGGTGTCGCCTTTATAATCATGCGCGGGAAACACCAGCGTCTCGTCGGGCAGGCGCAGCAGCTTGTTGAAGATCGAGTCGTATTGGGCGCGCGGATCGCCGTTCTGGAAGTCGGTGCGGCCGGTGCCGCGGATCAGCAGCGTGTCGCCGGTGAACACGCGGTCGGCGGTCTTGAAGCTGTAGGAATCGTCGGTATGGCCCGGCGTGTACAGCACGTCGAGCGTGAGCCCTTCGATGGTCAGCGTGTCGCCCTCGGCGACGCGCATCGAGACCACGTCGACCTTCGCCATTTCGCCCATCACTGTGATGCAATGGGTGCGGTCGCGCAGCGCACCGAGCCCGGTGATGTGGTCGGCATGGATATGGGTGTCGACCGCCTTGACCAGCTTGAGGTCGAGCTCTTTGACGAGCTGGAGATAGCGGTCGACCTTCTCGATCACCGGATCGATGATCAGCGCCTCGCCGCCGCGCCGGCTGGCGAGCAGATAGGTATAGGTCCCCGAGACGCTGTCGAAGAGCTGGCGAAAGATCATGCGACGTCCTGCAAAACTCCAGCGACGATTCCGGCGCCAGTCTAGCAGATGTGCGCCGGCTACTTCCCGGTCACGACCGGCATGTCGGGCCGGCCGCCCCATTCGGTCCATGATCCATCGTAAAGCCCGACCGGCGTCTTGCCGATGGCATCGAGCGCGAGCCACAGCGTCGCCGCGGTCACGCCCGAACCGCAGGACGTGATCACCGGCTTGTTGAGATCGACGCCGCCGGCGATGAACGCCTTGCGCAACTCGTCCGGCGAGCGCAGCCGGCCATTCTCCATCACGGCGGTGCTGGGCACGTTGAACGCGCCGGGCATGTGGCCGGCGCGCAGCCCGGGCCGTGGCTCGGGCGCTTCGCCGCGGAAACGTTCCGCCGAGCGCGCATCGACGATCTGAATTTTGGCATTGGCGAGCGCCATCTGCACGTCGGCGAGTCCGGCGACCAGACGGGTATCCATTTCGGCAGCGAAGCGGCGCGGCTCGGGCTTGATGGCGTTGGCGTCGACCGGCCGGCCTTCCGCCTTCCACTTCGCTAGTCCACCGTCGAGGATGAACACGTTCTGCGCGCCGAACAGCCGGAACGTCCACCACACCCGCGGCGCGGAGAAAAGCCCGGCGCCGTCATAGACCACGATGGTGTCGCCTTTGCCGATGCCGAGCGCGCCGGCCGCCTGGCCGAATTGATCCGGCCCCGGCAGCATGTGCGGCAGGTCGGTGGAATCATCCGCGACCTTCTCGATATCGAAGAACACCGCGCCGGGAATATGCCCGGCCGCGTATTCGGCGGGCGCGTCGCGCTTCTGCGCCGGCAGGTAATATGATCCATCCACTACCACGACCTCGGGACGGCCGAGCCGCTCCGCCAGCCATTCGGTCGAGACCAGCCACTTCGAAGGCAATTGTTCCGGCATCAGGCGTGTCCTTTGTTCAAGCGCTCAGCATCGGACAGCTACGCCGCCTGTGCAACCCGCGCTGATGTATCTCACGCCTTCTCGTAAGGCACCGCGATATTCACCTTGCGCTCCAGCCATTCCGGCACCGGCAATCCCTTCGAACGCAGGAATTCCGGGTTGAACAGCTTGGTCTGATAGCGCGTGCCGTAATCGGCGAGGATGGTCACGATGGTGTGGCCGGGTCCCATCTCCTTGGCGAGACGGATCGCGCCGGCGACGTTGATGCCGGTCGAGCCGCCCATGCAGAGGCCTTCCTTCAGCAGCAGGTCGAAGATGATCGGCACGGCTTCTTCGTCGGGGATCTGGTAGGCGGTATCGATCGGCGCGCCTTCGAGATTCTTGGTGATGCGGCCCTGGCCGATGCCTTCGGTGATCGAGGAGCCTTCGGCCTTCAGCACGCCGCTGGTGTAGTAGCTGTAGAGCGCTGCCCCCATCGGGTCGGCCAGCGCGATGCGGATCTTCGGATTGCGTTGTTTCAGCGCGATCGCGATGCCGGCGAGTGTGCCGCCGGTGCCGACTGCGCAGGAAAAGCCGTCGACTTTGCCGTCGGTCTGCTGCCAGATTTCCGGGCCGGTGGTCTCGATATGCGCGTCGCGGTTGGCGACATTGTCGAACTGGTTCGCCCAGATCGCGCCGGCCTTCTCGGTGCGCGCGAGCTGTTCGGCGAGGCGGCCGGACAGCTTCACGTAATTATTCGGGTTGGAATAGGGGACCGCGGGCACCTCGACCAGCTCGGCGCCGGCCAGCCGCAGCATGTCCTTCTTCTCCTGGCTCTGGGTCTCGGGGATCACAATGACGCTGCGGAAGCCCAGCGCATTACCGACCAGCGCGAGCCCGATGCCGGTATTGCCGGCGGTGCCCTCGACGATCACACCGCCGGGCCGGAGCTGACCCTTGCGCACCGCATCCTGGATGATGAACAGCGCGGCGCGGTCCTTCACCGACTGGCCGGGATTCATGAATTCGGCCTTGCCGAGGATCCGGCAGCCGGTCGCGGCCGAGGCGCCCTTGAGTTCGATCAGGGGGGTATTGCCGATGGCTCCGACGATCCCGTCGACGATTTTCATGTGAAATGGACCCGTTTGGTAGGGCGGCGACCGTAAAGGAGCGGTCCGGGTCAGACAAGTTGAGGGAGTTTAGCGGGATACAATTGAATTATACAACCTATGGATGTATAACGGTCTCTAATCCGATTCCTTAAAACTGGTCGCATTGCGCAGCGCCGGAAAGTATCTCGAAACCATACATGCGCATTAACCCAGGGATTTTACGTGTATTCACCCATTTTTTGCCCCCATAGAGGTAATTGATCGCCATGACTTCAATGGGCGGCTCTTGGGCTGGAGCGACGGTGTTCGGTGCGCAAATGACTCTGGACGTCAATACGCTGTTCATGGTGACGATTTACGTCGAAGCCATTCTCGGGCTGCTGCTGCTGTTCGCATGGGTGCAGAATGCGCAGATCCGGGCGGTAGCGTGGTGGGGCAGTGCGCATATCCTGCGCGCCGGCTCGGTCGTGCTGTTCGGCATGTATGGCAGCGTCAGCGAACTGATCTCGATCGACTTCGCCAACGCCATCCTGTTCACGACTTACGCCGTGCTATGGGCCGGCGCGCGGGTGTTCGACGGCCGGCCGGTGAATCCGCTTTATGTGGTGGCTGGCGCCGTGATCTATCTGGCGCTGGCGAATGTGCCTTTCATTGCCGAGGCGCGCGACCTGCGCTTCCTGCTCGGCGCCGGTATCATCACGACTTACACCTGGCTCACCGCTTACGAATTCTGGCGCGGCCGCAGCGAGCCGCTGGTGTCGCGCTGGCCGGCGATCTTCATGCTGTTCGCGCATGGCGCGCTGTTCCTGCTGCGCACGCCGATCGCGGCGTTCCTGCCCTGGTCGTCGACCAACCAGGTGTTCGACAGCGTCTGGCTTACGGTGCTCAGCTTCGAGGCGCTGCTCTTCACCATCGCGATCGCGTTCATCCTGCTCGCCATGGCCAAGGAGCGCACCGAACTGCGCCACAAGACCGCGGCGATGGTCGATCCGCTGACCGGCATCGCCAACCGCCGAGCCTTTCTGCATGAGGGCGCCGAGCGCCTGAAGCGTCACGGCAATTCATTCAAGCCGACCGCGGTGCTGCTGGTCGACCTCGATCACTTCAAGTCGATCAATGACCGTTTCGGCCACGCGCTCGGCGACCGGGTGCTGCAGGTCTTCGCCGATTCCGCCAAAGCCAACCTGCGCTCGCACGACGTGGTCGGCCGTCTCGGCGGCGAAGAATTCGCGGCGGTGCTGACCGACGCGAGCCGCGACAAGGCCTATGCGCTGGCGGAAAAGGTCCGCGCTGCCTTTGCCGACGCCGCGATGGAAGTCGACGGCAAGCAGGCCTGCGCCACCGTCAGCATTGGCCTGGTCGCGATCGAGGAAAGCGGGGTCGACCTGCCGACGCTGCTCGCCCAAGCCGACCAGGCGCTCTACACCGCCAAAGCGCGCGGCCGCAATCGCGTCGAGATCGCAAGTCTCGATCTGGTCCGCGAAGAGAAAGACAATGTCGTGCCGGTGTCGAAGCAAAACAAAGCCGGCGTCGCGGCTTAGGCGTTAACGCACACTTGAGTCCCAATCACCGCTTGTCACCCCCGCGAAAGCGGGGGTCCAGTACGCCGTGTCCTATCGATGGGCCGCGGAGTACTGGATGCCCGCTTTCGCGGGCATGACGACCGAGGGTATGGCCTGAGTGCGGCTGGAACACCCGCTAGCGGTTTTCGATCACGATCTTCCCGCGGATCGGGCCGCGTTCCGCAAGCTCCTGTGCTTTCAACATATCCGCCAGCGCAAAGCTCTGCTGCACCGCCACGCGGACCTTGCCGTCATCGATCAGCCTTCCGATCTCGGCAAGCTGATCCGCCTTGATCGCGCACAGGAAGCGCGCGGCGCGGACACCATGCGCCTTGGCCTTCTCCTCATTCGGCTGTCCGAGGATCGTGACCAGAATGCCGCCTTTCTTGAGCACCGCCCAGGAGCGGTCCTGTACTTCGCCGGCCATGGTGTCGAACACCACGTCGACGTCCTTCACGACGTCGTCGAAGCGCTGGGTCTTGTAGTCGATCACCTCATCGGCGCCATGCGCGCGGGCAAAGGCGATGCCGTCGCCCGACGCGGTCGCGATCACATGCGCGCCTTTCAGCTTCGCGAACTGGGTCGCGAAATGCCCGACCCCGCCGGAGGCGGCATGGATCAGCACGCGCTGTCCGGCCTGCACCCCGCCATGATCGAACAAGGCCTGCCAGGCGGTGAGGGCGGCAAGCGGCGTTGCGCCGGCATGCGCATGATCGAGTGTCTTTGGTTTCGCGACGCGTTCGTCGGCTTTGAGGATGACGTATTCAGCCCAGGTGCCGCGGTTGCGTCCGATCATCGCGTAGATCGCATCGCCTTCCTTCACGTCGCTGACGCCGGGACCGAGCTTCGCGACCACACCGGAGCCGTCGCGCCCGAGCGTGCGCGGCAGGTCGGCCGCGGTGACCCCCGGATATTTGCCGGCGCGGGTCTTGTAGTCGACCGGATTGATGCTCGCCGCGCGAATGGCCAGCAGCACTTCCCCTTCTTTCGGCTCGGGGATCGGTACCTGTTCGAGCGTCAGTACTTCGGGTCCGCCAAACGCATTCACCCGTGCCGCCAGCATCGTTGCCATGAGAACTCCCGGCCACCGGAACGGTGGATTCTCCACCTTGTATCGTCTTGAAACAGGTCCGGCAAAAGGGCATCATTTTGCCGGAACTATTGGTGGGGTAGCGTTGAGCGTGGGAGGGAGTTGTGGAAGCGTTGCAGAACCATGAATTCGTGGTCGGCTCGGCCGTCGCAGTGATCTTGCTTAGCGCCTTTGTTGCATCGTCGCTGTTTCGCACCATCG
>CANKHJ010000024.1 GCA_947481635.1 Bradyrhizobiaceae bacterium | reverse complement strand
TCGGCGTCGCCGCATATTGCGGCTTCGGACGCGTGCCGCCCGAAGACATGCCCAAGGTGCTGGAAGATCACAAGAGGGCACTCAAACTAGCCGGCCTTGCGGCATGATGCAGAGCCGGATCGACGTTCACGCCCACATCGTGCCCCCGTTCCTCACCGAAGCGGCGCGAGCCGGAGGCTTCGGCGCATCGATCAGCGCCGGATTCCCGCGCTGGAGCGAAGAGCTTGCGCTCGCGTTCATGGACGAGAATGGCATTGCGGCGACACTGAATTCGGTGTCGCAGCCGGGCGTACATTATGGCGACAACGCAGCTGCATGCGCGCTTGCGCGCCGCTGCAACGAATTCCTTGCCGACCTTGCGTTGCGCCATCCAAAACGCTTCGGCGGCTTCGCGGCGGTTCCACTGCCGGACGTCGATGGCGCGTTGGAAGAAATCGCCTACGCGCTCGATGTCTTGAAGCTCGATGCGGTGGGCCTGCTCGCGAGTTTCGGAACCAGCTTCCTCGGCGATGCGCGTTTCGACCCGGTGCTCGCGTTGCTCGATGAGCGCGCCGCCACGGTCTTCGTGCATCCGAATTATCATCCGTCGAGCAAGTCGCTCGGTATGGCGATCCCGGGTTTCCTGGTCGAATTCCCGATCGATACCACGCGGGCGGTCGCCAACCTGATCTTCAGTGGCGCGCGCGAGCGGTTCCCGCGGATCAAGTTCATCCTCGCGCATAACGGCGGCGGCGTGCCGTTCCTGAGCTGGCGCCTCGCCATGGCGCCGCTGATCGACAAGCGCTTTGCCGGCTTCACGCAAGAGGGGATTCTGGCGGCGGTCCGCAGCTTCTATTTCGAGACCGCGCAGGCAGCAGGGGCGGGTCCGATGGGCGCGATGCATGAGGTCGCCGACGCATCGCGGATCCTGTTTGGCACTGACTGGCCTTATTGCCCGGTGGCGGTGACGCAGGCTGGCGACGTCGCGTTACAGAAAGATCCCGGCGCCGCGGATATTTTTCGCAACAACGCGGTGAAACTTTTTCCGCGCTTCGCGTAGGTACTGACGGCCTGAAGGTATCGCTGGCCCGCGGTGTGGCGGTCTCTGGACCGGCGGCGGTCTCGCCACGTCCTCGTTGCCACTCTTGACCTGCGACATCGCATCTGCTTCGGGGAGACTGCAGCCCTCGCGGAAAGCCCCATGACCATCGCCCAGCCCGAAAACTCCGACGACCAACGCAATGCGGCAGAGTTCGGCAAAGTCGTGATCGAAACCTTTCGCCTGAACGGGCGGTTGCTCGCTGCCGGTGATCGGCTGCTCAAAGAGATGAATCTCACCAGCGCGCTCTGGCAGGTGCTTGGCGCGTTGCGCAGTCAAGATGACCCCATCACTGTCGCTCAGATCGCCAGGCACATGGGATTGCAACGGCAGAGCGTCCAACGCAGCGTCGACCTGCTGAAGCAGCAGGGTCTCGTGAAGCTCGTGGAAAATCCCAATCATCGTCGCGCCAAGCTTGTCATGGCGACGGCCAAAGGCCGTGCTGCGACGCAAGAAGCCAACAGGCTTCAGGTTCAATGGGCGAAGGGCATCGTCGACGCGGTGGGCCTGCCTGAGATCCAACTTGCGGCGCAGACCATGCGCAAGATCCGCCAATTCCTTGACACTGCATCGGCCTGACGACAACCGCGCCGCGCTTTCGCAAGAGTTTGGAGCACCTCTCACTGCGATTGACAGAAGACTGTCAATATGTATGATTTCGTCCAGCCCAAATAAGCTGATGTTCGGGTCTTCGCGCCGAGAGGTCGGGCCATCGAGCGCAGCCAAAACAAGCCGCCCCAAGAGCGGATTCGGGAGGAAGTCATGCGTCGCAAGAACCGATTCGAGATTTACAAGGAAGCTCCTGCCCGTGGGGCTTATGACGAGTTCCCGATGCTGGAGCTCGGTATCGATCCGCAGCTTCATCTGAGCCGGAATGACATTTCCCAGCCGTTCTTCCTGATCTGCGAACAAGACACCGTCATCGCTCAAATGTCCGGCGAGGCGCGGATTGAATTTCGGCAGTCGCCTGTCAATTATTTCGAGCTGAAATTGGGCGACTTCGCGTATGTGCCGCGCGGCACGCCGCATCGGATCGTTCCTAAATCCGAGTCGGTCCATCTCCGCTACAAGGCGAGCGACCCCGGGCTCGAAGCCGTCGCATGGTATTCGCCACGCACCCAAGAAGAGATCGCACGCGTCACCTTCGACTGTGCAAAGGAGCTTCCGCAGGACGGTTATCAGCGCGCTTGTCTGTCTTTTAATGACGACGCGACAATGCGCAGATGCCCGACGACCGGAACCGAGTTGCCGCCGATCGATTTGTCGCGATTCCGCTGGCCCGAGATCGCCGCGGAGGTCCGCGAGGCGGAGACCACCGAAGCGGCGCGACTACAGAAACGCGGAGCCGACACCCCGGTCCCCACGCGAACGGCATCGCGCGAAAGCGCGATTCCGCCGCCGGATGAGGCCTTCATGCCGATGCGGGTCAATGTTTATGACTTCGGCCGTACCGCGGGCGCGGCGCTGTCGCCCTTGTTTCCCTATTTCACCGAAGGCTGCATCGTTCCTTGCGTCGCGGTGCAGGACCTCTCCGATCGTGGAGAGCGCGGCTACTTCGTGCATTTCAACACGGTGCAGGAGGTCAACGTCTGCTTCGGCGCACGCGGCTCGAGCTATCTCGTGTCAGGCGGCGTTTCGGTCGGACCGACGACGCATCCGGTGGGCGACAAGCATGGACAGGCGCCCAACCCGGAACTGATGGTGATCGCGGTGATCACCCAGCGACAGGCGGTTGCCGCGCCGCAGCGCGAAGCCATGATTTTCATGTGCGAGCAATGCGGTGAGGAGACTTTTCGCAACGACTATGAAGCCGACGCCTTTCCGGATCCGCTTGAGGGCCCGATCGACTCGCAGATCATCGGCCTGCCGACAATCTCGCAATCCGCCGCGTCGTCTCAACTCTACAATCAGAACGAGGGCAATCGGGTTTGCAAGAAATGCGGTCACCTGAACGCGCCGTTTCCTGACGCTTATTGGGGTTGGGCCGGCTACCGGCGCCGCACGCGTATTGCCGTCGAGGCGCGCAAGATCATGGGTGAAGCGGCGGCGGCCGGCGCCGGCTTGTCCGTCGCGGCCGAGTAACCTTACGCAGGACGACAAGAACCATGGGTAGCACCGAGTATATTTCCACCGTCGGTGTGTCCGATGTTCCGGAAGGTGAGGTCGTGCGCGCCGTGGTCGCCGGCAAAGAGATCGCGATCTACAATCTGAATGGACAATTCTACGCAACCGAAGGTCTGTGCACCCACGGCCACACCGTGCTGGCCGAGGGGTACGTGGAGGGCGACCTCATCGAATGCCGGATGCATGGCGGCAAGTTCGACATTCGCACCGGTAAGGCCCTCGTTGCGCCATGCACGGTTGATCTCAAGAGCTATCCCGTCAAGATCGAGGGCGAAAACATTCTGGTCGCGGTACCGCAGGATTCGGTCGAGCCGCGATCATAGAAGACCCGCAAGCATCAGCGGGACGACAGCAATAAGATCCCGAAACGGAAAAACATAAAGGGAGGTTAACATGTGGACGCTGGTTGCCCGCATCGCGGGCGTGGTTTGTCTCGCGTGGATCGCGTTGGTTTCGGCCGCTCAAGCTCAGACCCAACAGCTCAAGCTCGCGACCTTCGGGCCGCCGAGTTCCTATTTCTACGTCGAGGTGATCTTGCCATGGGCTGAGGCCGTGGCGAAAGATTCCAGCGGTACTATCGAAATCAAGCATTTCGGCGGCGGGCTCATTGCCGGCGCCGGCAATATGTATGACTCCGTGTTGAACGGAGCGGCGGATATCGGGTGGAGCATCACGCCGTCGTCCTTCCGGCAGACTGGCGTCATCGAGCTTCCCTTCGCTTACGACACCGGTGAAGAGGGGGCCGTTGCGCTCTGGCGTATTTACGAAAAGGGCCTGCTCGCCGACGACTACAAGGCGGTGAAGGTATTCGGAATGACGGCCTGGCCGGGCACGACGATCGCTTCGCGCAAGCCGATATCGAAACTTGAGGACTTCAAGGGTCTCAAGGTTGCGGTCTCGACCAAGCGCCGCGCCGAGACCATCGGCGTGCTCGGTGCGGTCCCGGTCAGCATACCGACCGACCAAGCCTACGAAGCGGTCGATCGCGGCGTCGTGGACGCGGCGTGGTCGTCCCACACCGCCACACGTCAGTTCAAGCTCTACGAGGTCGCCAAGCACTGGCTCGACGTCTCGCTGGCGGGTGGTACCGGCTTCCTCATCATGAAGAAGGAGCGTTTCGACGCCCTGCCGCCTCAGGCCCAGGCGGCGTTGCTGAAGCATTCCGGTGAATCGCTATCCCGAGCACTCGGCAAATCGAATGACGGCGAGATCACTCGGGCGCTCAGCTTCATGAAGGATCAGGAAAAGACCGGAAAGGTCACGCCAGTGGCGCAGCTTTCGGCAGCAGAATTATCGCGATGGAAGGCGGCCACGGCCAGCATCGGCGAGGAATGGGCGAAGAGCCTTCCGAACGGAGCGGCAATCCGTGACGAGTACGCGAACCAAGTCGCCAATGTCCGCGCAGGCAAATAGCCATCCCGCGCTGACGTCGCTCTCGTACATCGAGGCGAGCTGTGTCGCGACTGCGCGCGGCATCGCCTCGGTGGCCGTCGCGGGAATGCTGGTTCTTGCGATCCTGACGTTGGTCGACGTCACTCTTCGGTATTTCTTCAGCGCACCGCTTCCGGGACTCAACGAAGCCAGCGGTTTGCTGATGGCGGTCATCATTGCTGCGACGTTTCCGGTCGGCATTATGGCGCGCAATCACATTACCATCGACCTTCTGAATGACCTTCTGGGCAAGCGTCTCGCCAAGCTTGGCGAGACCATCGGCGCGATCCTGATCCTGGCCTTCATCGCGATCATCGCCTGGCGTTTCGGCGTCCATGCCAACCGCCTGATGATGCGCGGCGATGAAACGATGATCGTCAGCTTGCCGACCGCGCCGTTCTGGTGGGGCGTGACAGCGTCCTTCGCGCTCTGCATTCCGCTTCAATGCGTTGTAATCGCGCGAACTATGCGCGAGTTGGCCGATGAAATGGCATCTCCGCATCGGGCTCCGGCCGGTGTCCGCCGGTTGGGCCTGCCGGTCTTTCTGGCGTGCCTAGTCGCGACAATGGTCCTGTATATCGCGATCGCGCGCTGGGGCAGCGCGATGAGCGCAACCACGCTCGCCCTGCTTGCCTTTGCCGCGGTATGGATTTCTCTGATGTTTCTCGTCCCGGTGGGCGCGGCGCTGGGGCTCGCTGGGCTGCTTGGAACGGCTGTGCTGACGAGCTACGAGATTTCGCTCAACACGCTGGCGATTCAATCGACGACCTTCCTCGGCAACGCGAATGTGTCGGTGCTCCCGCTCTTTCTGATGATGGGAAGCTTCGCGGCGGTCGCTGGCGTGTCTGACGACGTTTATGCGCTCGCGCACGCACTGCTGGGCCGCTGGCGCGGCGGTATTGCGATGGCGACGATCGGCGGTTGTGCCGGGTTCGGCGCGGTGACCGGCTCCTCGGTCGCGACAGTGGCGATGCTCGGACGGGTCGCGATCCCCGAAATGAGGGCGCGCGGCTATTCGTCGGCCTTGACGACAGGAACTCTCGCTGCAGGTGGCACTCTCGGGCCGCTGGTGCCGCCAGGCTCGGGCCCACTTGTCATCTTCGCGCTGCTGACCCAGGCGTCGATCGGTCAATTGATGATCGCGTCGGTTGGGCCGGCCGCTCTGGCGATCGTGCTCTATCTCGTCACGATCGGGATCTACGTCCGGGTCTGGCCGGCATCGGCTCCGCGCAATACGCCGCCGAAGCCTGGCGAACTGACGGCCGCGCTGCGGCGCAGCGGACCCGTGGCCTTTCTGTTCGGTGGCGTGCTGGGCGGAATTTATTTCGGCGTCTTCACGGGGACCGAAGCGGCGGCAATCGGAGCGGCCGGCGCCTTTTTCATCGCGCTCTATCGCCGCAAGGTGCGGCGCGACACTTTCCTCGCCGTGATCGGGGAGACAACCGTCACAACCTCGCTGATTTACGTAATTATCCTCGGAGCGCTGATCTTCTCTTACTTTGTCGGTCTCTCCGGCGTTGCGGAAGACGCGACCAAGGCGGTGTTATCGCTGGACTGGCCGCCGGCCGGCGTCGTGTTCCTGCTGCTCGCCATCTTCATCGCCCTCGGCACGTTCATGGAATCCTACACCATCATGATCATCTCTGTTCCGATCGTAACGCCGCTGATTGTAGGCATGGACTACAGTATTTTGTGGTGGGGCGTGCTGATGCTGTGCGTCGTCGAAACCGGCGGCATCACGCCACCCTTCGGACTCAACATGTTCGTCGCCAAGAATCTTGCCGACGTCTCGATGGCGGAGGTGTTCAAAGGCGTTGTCCCATTCGTTGTTGCGGACCTGGTCCGCATCGCGATCATCGCGTTGTTTCCGCCGCTGACCTTGTGGCTCGTCACTCAAATGCTCAACTAGGTGCGCAAAATGAATGCGTTGACTCCGACAATCGTCGCTCCGAAAATTAATCGCTCGCTGAAACTCCAATTCCAGGGCGACTGGGGGCGTGCAAACCTGCATCGGGCTTTCGGCTGGCTCTCCCAGGAGATGGTCAATATATGCGGCCCGCACACCCGGATCGCGATCTGGAACGGCACTGGCGCGATGAAAAATATCCGCGCGGTCGGGCGGGGTGAGGTCGATGTGGCAATGGTGACGCCCGCCGCCTTCGCGGCGATGGCGCTCGAAGGACGTGGCATTTTCGCCGGCGAAGCCTATCCGCATCTTCGCGCGCTTGGCCACGTGCCGCAGGACGACCGCATGATCCTCGCGGTTCGGCGTGACCTCGGAATCCGTTCGTTCGAAGACCTTCGCACCAAGAAACCCAAGCTGCGCATCACCACCGGACTCGATGACGGAGAGAATTTCATGGGCCTCGCGGCCATGGAGATCTTTGCGAAAAGCGGGATGCCGCGCGCGGCGATGGAGGCTTGGGGCTGCCACTTCATCGAGCACGAGACGCCGCGTGCCTGTGTCGACGAAATGATGACCGGCAACGCCAACGCGATCTTCCAGGAAGCGATCATGACGCATTACTGGACCAAAATGGCCGACACGCTCGCGCTCGACTTCATCCCGATCGAGCCGGCAGCACGTGACCAGTTGATGCAAGACTTCGGCTGGCCGAGCGCCGCGCTGCCGAAGGGGTACCTGCGCGGCATGAACCGTGAGCTTGAGTTCCTCGACTTTTCAGATTTCCTCCTGGCCACGACCACCGAGCTTCCCGACGATGTCGCCCATGCGATTGCGTGGTCGCTGGTCGAGAGGTGGAATCTTCTCGAAGACCAGTATCGGCACATCCCGCCAGCGCGCAGCCCGGTCAGCTATCCGCTCGACCCGAAGGCGGCATGCCGGACGCCGATCCCGCTCCACCCCGGAGCGGAACGATATTTCCGCTCGGCGGGGCACCTATGAGCGTCGCGTGAGGAGATAGCGTGATGCCTACAATCTATCGATGCGCCGTAGCTCACCCCGGCTTGCGACCCGGGCAATCGCAAGGTCTTCCTCCGGCGACGAAATATCGGTCCGGATCGGTTCCCGCATGAAGCCGTGACCATACTCAATGGGACCGCTGACGTGGCGGGTGTCACATTTTGTATTCACATCTGTCGCGGCGGTGGCGGCGCGCAACCCCGAGGAAAAAATTAGGAGGGACTAGGTGATCAAATCCTGGGTGTTTGAGTTCTTTGGAATGCCGCCGGAACTTACGGCCAAATTCGACCCGCAACGATCCGCTGACTATTTTAATGACTATTTGGATCTTTGGCCGCGCGCCGAACTGCTGGGCTTCGAAGGAATTTTCTTCAGCGAGCATCATTTCGGCGGGGCTTACAGCCCATCGCCCAACCTCCTGATCGTGCATACCGCCACGCGTACTAAGACGCTGCGGCTCGGCGTCATGGGAATGACCCTTCCCTATCATCAACCGTGGCGGATCGTCGGGGAAATCGGTATGCTCGATCACCTCACTGGCGGCCGCCTTGAGATCGGCACCGCAGCGGGAATCCCGAACGAGATGGCGCTGGTCGGCCTCAGTATCGACGAGGCGCGCGAACGCAACGACGAGGCGCTCGAGATCATCGATGCGGCGTTGCGCGACCCGGTGATTTCGCATCACGGCAAATATTGGAATTTCGACAATCTCCGCTTAGTACCAAGGCCGCTGCAACAGCCTTCACCTCCGCTCTGGGTGGCTGTGGTCAGCATCTCCTCGGCACGCAAGGCGGCGCAACGCGGCGCGAAAATCTGCACCGGCTTCCATCCCAATTCCAAGGTCAAGGAAATCTTCGACGCCTATCGCGATGAAGCCGCGCGCCTCGGTCGACCCGCGGGGCCAAAGCAATTGGCGCTACGCCGCCAAGTCTCGATCGGGGAGACCGCGGATAAAGCGAACCGCGATAGCGCGATCCAAAAGCAGAGATCGAAAGCAACCCTTGCCGCAGACCCGCGGGTTCGGATGGAGGGCCGTGAAGCACTCGACACACCGGCGGCGCACGCATTCTCGGTCGGGGCCGAAGAATTCATCAGCGGCACGCCGACGAGCGTCGCCGAAGAGATCATCCGGCAATGCCGCGAGGTCGGAGCCGGTCATTTTCTAGCGACCTTCCGCGGCAGCACGGAGATGGCGCGGACGTGGGAGCTGTACGGAACACAGGTCAATCCCGCTCTCGCCCGCGCTGTCGTTTGAATCGCACCAGGCGGGCCGTTGATGATACCAGACACGCGGACAATTCGAGGGCGTCGGTTTCAGGCCGTCGGAAGCGCCTCATCATACGCCCGACCGTCTAGCGGAAGGACACCGGCAGGCACCTTGCCGGCTATCCGTAACGGCTATACCAGCGCGCCAGCCCGATCACGACGGCGACGACAGCCGTGATGGCGAAGCACATCAGGGTCGAAAACGCCGCCAGCAGCGAGAAGCTGCCGTTGTCCCAGACCTCCAGCATCGCATAGCCGATCACCGGACTGCCGACGCCGGCCAGCAGCGCCGACGCGGAGAGGTCACCCATGATGTGGACGAAGACGATCGACCATCCGGCCGCCAGGCCCATCACGGCGAGCGGCATCACGATCTTCCTGACCGTGCGTCCGTCGTCGGCGCCGCTGATATGCGAAGCTTCCCAGAGATCGTCTCCGACCTGGACCACCGTCGCATCGACCGCGATCGACGCCGACGGCAAATAGATTACCATGAAGGCGAGCAGCAGGATGACGAGCGTCCCGCCGAGGTGGAAGGCGGTCCGCTGAACGTCACCAGGAAGCCGATGCTGATGACCAGGGCGGAGATCGCCGTCGAAGGCCTGCGTCGGTCGCCGAACCTCGATGGGTCACATTCCTTAGACCGCCGCTGCCAAAGTCGTTATTGCAAATAACTGTTCGCCCGGGTGCAAGATTTGGCCGGATGCAGATCATACCGTTGACCATCGCGGGCTTTGCGTCGGCGAATATCGGCCGTGCGGGTCCAAGCCACGAGGGCGCAGAATGGCCAAGCCAGTCAACCAATCCGACAAGGCCGACTATTCCGATTTCGACGCGCGTTATCTCCGCCAGGACAGCCGCTTCGGCGTGGAGCGGGTCAACCTGACCGCGGTGCCGGAGATCGACATTTCGCCTTTCCTGTTGAATGGGGATGAAGCGGCACGTGCCCGGGTTGCGCGCGAGATCCGCGATGCAGCGATCAGCATCGGCTTTTTCTATCTGCGCGGCCATAGTTTCGAGCCTGCGGAATTCTCCGATCTGCTGTCATGGGGCCGGCGCTTTTTCGCGCTGCCGCCGGCGGAGAAGAACAAGATCCATTGGAACAACAGTCCCGGCAAAGGCTACATCCCTCCGGGTGGCATCAACGCCGGAGCCAATCCCGACAAGGATAAGGCTGCGGACCAGAAGGAGCGGCTGTATTTCGGCCGCGAAAGCGCTCTCAACGAAAGCGAAGCCGGCCAATACACCTTGCCATCGCAATGGCCGGACGAAGCATTGCTGCCCGGTTTTCGGCGCTTCGTCACCGGCTATACCCGCAAGAGCGTTGCGCTGGCGCAAAGTCTTGGCCACGCGTTCGCGCGCAGCCTCGATCTGCCGGAAACACATTTCGCGGACAATGTCGGCCGCTTCGCCGGCGTGCTGGTCTACAATTATTACCCGCCGCTGGATGCGGCGATGATCGAGCGGACACAGTGGAGCTTCTCGCCGCACACCGACTATGGCGCGTTCACGGTCCTGCTGCAGGACCAGTCTGGCGGCCTGCAGGTTCGCAACACCGCCGGACAATGGATCGACGTCGCGCCGATTCCGGGAACACTGCTGGTCAATGTCGGCGACATGCTCGCGATGATGACCAACGACCTCTATACGTCAAATCTGCACCGTGTCGTCAATGTCAGCGGCAACGAGCGGCTTTCGGTGTCGCTGTTCGTCTCGCCGCCGCTTCTGGCGCAGTTGCGCTGCCTGGAAACCTGTCAGGGGCCGGACAACCCGCCGCGCTACGACCCGGTCCAGGCTGGCGAATATTCCCGCAGCCTGATGGAGCAATATCACCGCACCGGCCGTCCTGGGATTGCTCCGCGAACCGCCGATCGTCTTCAGGCGAAGCCGTGAGCCCCGATCGGAATCAGGACATGAGCCATGACTGACGGCAGCCTGTCGGGCTCTGCGATCATCCGCTCCATCAAGCAATGCGGCATCGGAACCATTGTGGCGGTCCCGGATATTCATACCTCGGATGGTTTGCTCCATCCGATCAGTGTTGATGACGAATTTCGTTTGATCCGGGTCTGTCGGGAAGATGAAGCACTCGGCGTCATGTCCGGGCTGACTTATTGCGACGTGAGGTCGCTGCTGCTGATGCAGCACACCGGACTGCTCGACTCAATCAACGCCATACGCGGCGTGTCGGTGCGCTACCATATGCCGACCTGCATGATGGTCGGTCTCCTGAGCAAGGAGCCCGGCGTTCCTCCATCCCACTCCAACCATTACGACGTCAGGATCGTCGAACCGATCCTCGTCGCGATGGGCATTCACTACGTTGTTCTTGAAACCGATGCCGATCTGCCAAAAATCGTTCCCTGCATCGAACGCGCCTATGAGAGGTCGGAGCCGGTCGTGTTACTGGTTGGCCGGAGGCCCGTCGCCCAATGATGAAGCGCGATGAATGCCTCCAGATTCTTGCCCGGCATGCACCCGATGACATCGTCGTGTCGGTCTTCAGCGCCGCGTTTGATTGGGTCAAAATCCGGCCCCATGCGCTCAACTTCACACACGTGGGAGCGATGGGACTGGCCGCCTCCTACGGTCTCGGCCTGGCGCTGGGTCGGCCGAATCGCAAAGTCCTGGTGCTGGATGGCGACGGCAGCCTGTTGATGAGCCTTAACACGCTGGTGACAATCGGCTCGGTCGCACCGAGGAATTTCTATCATTTCGTGTGTAAGAACGGGACTTATGAAGTGAATGGCGGCCACCCCATTCCGGGAGCCGGGATTGTTGACTTCGCGGCTCACGCGCGCGCCGCCGGATACCGGAACACCTATGTGTTTGACGATCTCGCCCAATTCGAGAACGAGATAGGCGCCGTCCTGGAACAGGAGGGCCCGATCTTCGTGACCTTGAAATTGGTGCCTGGGGCGGAAGCAGAACACGACTACGCGAAATTATATGCGGAAGAGAATCGGCTTGCGTTCAAACGGGCGCTTGCGGAATAGGGGCCGGGCGCCAGTGCGGAAGGCAAGTTTTTAGGCATCGGCGGGCAAGACATAATCCTGGCCCCTGCCAGTGTCCCTGACGTCAGTCCCCGGGTTGGAGCACATCATGACCGTTGCACCAAAGCAGATCCGGCTCGGGATGTTTCTGCGCCAAAGCGGGCATCACATCGCGGGCTGGCGGCATCCGGACGCGGCCGCGGATTCAGACGTCAATTTTGCACCCACGATTGCGATTGCGAAGACCGCGGAGCGCGGCCTGTTCGACATGATTTTTTCCGCCGACAATGTCGCGCTGCCGCATGAGGATATCGACACGCTGACCCGCGCTCCGGACAACGCCCGGATCGATCCGTTCACCCTGATGGCGGCTTTATCCGCGGTGACCGAGCGCATCGGGCTGGTCTGTACGGCCACGACAACCTATGACGAGCCGTATTTCGTGGCTCGCAAGTTTGCATCGCTCGATCTCGTCAGCGGCGGACGGTCGGGCTGGAATGTCGTCACGTCCGGCGTCAAAGCCGAAGCCGCGAATTTCGGTCGGGACTTTCACCCCGACAAGAGCGACCGCTACAGGCGCGCGCGCGAATTTGTCGGAATTGTCCGCGGCTTGTGGGACAGCTGGGACGAAGATGCCTTCCTACGCAATAAGAAATCCGGCGAGTTCTTCGATTCCAGCAAGCTGCATGTGCTGAATCACCGCGGCGACCAATTCAAAGTCCGTGGCCCGCTGAACGTCGCGCGCTCGCCGCAGGGGCAGCCGGTGATCGTACAGGCCGGCTCGTCCGATGATGGCAGGGACGTTGCGGCGGAAACCGCGGAAGTGGTGTTCACCGCGCAATCGGCGCTGGCGGAAGCTCAGGAATTCTACGGCGACATTCACCAGCGCATGGCGAAGTTCGGTCGCGATCCGAGCGACATGAAGATCATGCCGGGTTTCTTCGTGACCGTGGCTCGCACGCAACAGGAAGCCGACGATAAACACGCGTATTTGCAAAGCCTGATCCACCCGGAGATGGGCCTGTCGCTGCTGTCGAAATACATGGGCTATGACCTGAGCGCCTGCGATGTGGATGCGCCGCTGCCCGAACTTCCCCCCAACAATCTCATCAGCAGCCGATCCACTCAGCTCAGCGCCATGGCGCGGCAGGACAAACTAACGGTGCGGCAGCTCTACGAACGTGTTGCCGGAAGCCGTGGCCATTTCCAGGTCTGCGGCACGCCGGCGAAAGTCGCCGATGCGATGGAAGAGTGGTTCACCGGCGGTGCGGCGGATGGCTTCAACGTCATGCCTCCTACGTTGCCGGGTGGGCTCGACGACTTTGTCGAACTGGTGGTTCCGGAATTGCAGAGGCGCGGGTTGTTTCGGACCAAATATGAAGGCCGCACGCTGCGCGAGCATCTCGGCCTTCGCAAACCGGTCAGCCGATATGCCGCGGATGCGGTTGGCTCGGTGCGGGTGTCCGCCGGTCGGTGACGCGCCAGCACTCGTTATGGAAGGTCAGCCTGACGCGGCGTGTTGCATCGCGTAACGGCTTGGCGGATGCTTCAGTCCCAGATTGTCCCGGAAGGTCCGCCCCTCATACTCGGTGCGGAACAAGCCGCGGCGCTGCAATTCCGGTACGACGAGTTCGACGAAGTCGTTGAACGCGCCCGGCAGGTAAGGCGACATGATATTGAAGCCGTCGCAGGCGCCGTTGACGAACCAGTCTTCCATATGATCAGCGATCTGCTCCGGCGTTCCCTTGACGACGCTCATGCGTCCACGCGCGGCCCGGAAGGCCAGTTGACGGATGGTGAGGCGCTCCTGCTTCGCGAGGCCGACCCAATTGTGGAACGATCCGGATGACTTCTCGGTCGGCGTGACTTCCGGAAACGGATCGTCGAAATTGTAGCCCGACAGATCGACCCCGATAAAGGTCGACAGAATTTCGCGCGCGACGATCGGCTCGATCAGCGAGTTCAGGAATTCCAGCTTCTCATCGGCTTCGGCCGCCGTGCGCCCGATGATCGGGTTCAAGCCCGGCATCACTTTGATGTCGGAAGGCGATCGACCGAACGGCGCGACCGCTGCCTTGACCGCACCATAGTAAGTTCGCGACTGATTGATGGTGAGGTGGCTGCTGAAAATCACTTCGGCGAATTCAGCGGCGAAGCTCCTGGCGTCGTCCGACACGCCGGCCTGGACCAGCACCGGCCATCCCTGCGGCGGACGCGGGATGTTCAACGGTCCCCGCACCGAAAAATGCTCGCCGCGATGATTAAGCACATGCAATTTGTCAGGATCGAGGAATTGTCCGGATGCCTTGTCACGGGGAAATGCGTCGTCGTCCCAGCTGTCCCATAGTCCGAGAACGACCTGGGTGAATTCGCGCGCACGCTGATAGCGTTCGGCATGACCGTAGTGGGTCTCTCGCCCGAAGTTGAGGGCTTCGGCTTTTTGAGTCGAGGTGACGATATTCCAGCCGGCGCGGCCGCCGCTCATGTGATCGATCGACGCGAATTTGCGCGCGACGTGATAGGGCTCGTTGTAGCTGGTCGATGCCGTCGCGACGAGCCCGATATGGGTGGTGACTGCCGCGAGACCGCCGAGCAAAGTGAGCGGTTCAAAATTCGCGATATATTGCGCGGAGCGGCGCAGCGCTTCGGGATGCGCCTCGCGCACCGCCAGGCCGTCTTGCAGAAACACCATGTCGAACTTGGCGCGCTCGGCAGTCTGGGCCATCTGCGCATAATGCTTGAAATTGACGCCGGCATCCGCGTCGGCCTGCGGATGGCGCCACGACGCGACATGATGGCCCGTCGGCATGAAGAATGCCCCAAGCCGCATTTTTTCGTCCCGACGTGTCGTCATGCGATGATGTCCAGTTTTATCCAGTAGCAAGATCGTAGCGCGACCTGTCGTACCATGGATCGACAAGATCCATCATGAATCCGGTCTAGTGTTCGATCGTCCGCAGCGATACCGGCAGGGATTTCAGGCCTCTCAAGGTATTGTTCAAACGACGCTCGGGCGTCCCGGTTATTTCGATCGTGCGTACTCTTCTGGCCAAGGCGGATAATACCACTTCGCCTTCGAGCCGGGCGATCATCTGGCCGACACAGGCATGGATACCGACGCCCATTCCGACATGCCCCAAGGCGCGACGCTTGATGTCGAATTGGTCGGGGTTCTGCCACTGCCGGGGATCGCGGTTCGCCGACCCGACCGACACCATGATTTTCTCATCCGCGCCGATGGTCTGTCCGGCGATTTCGGTTTGCTCGGTCGACGTGCGGAAAAATGTCTGGAATGGCGCTTCGTATCGCAGGACTTCTTCAAACGCGCCACGGGCGAGGGCCGGATCGTCACGCAACAGCGCCCATTGCTCGGGGAACAAGCCGAACAGATAGATCGCATTTCCCAACGCACTGACCGTCGTATCAAGTCCGGCAGAGATGAAGGCGCGCACCAATCGCGGGGCTTCGTCCAGAGCGATTTCGCCCGCGTCCGCGGCAGCGTAGATCTGAGCCCCGAGCATGCCTGGTGTCAAAGCCCCGCGGCTGCAACTCTCCGCCACCCAGTCCTGGAAATGTTCGGCTTCTGCCATCGCCTCCAAAAACAGCGCGTTGCGTGGACCGAAGGCGTTGAAGATCAGCTTGCCGTACGGCAGCAACTTATCACGGCCCCTCAACGGCAGCCCGATCGCGTCGGAAAAGACCTTGATCGGAAACGCTTCAGCGAGATCGGTGATGGCGTCGAAACTGCCGCGCGCGACCAGTTCATCGACCAGCCGAACCGCTTCGACTTCGAACTGCGTCTTCAGCGCCTTGATCGCCGGCGGCGACAGAATTTTGGTCAGCACGCTCCGCGCGCGATTGTGAATCGGCGGATCGGCTTCCAATAGCAGGCCAGGCGGTCGCCATGGCGTTTCACGCCGATAATTGCTCAATCCAACGCCGGCCGAGGAACAGAAGGTCTGCCAATTCGAAAGAACCGATTTGACCTCGGCATGACGTCCGACGGCCCAGACCCCATAGCGTTCAAGCCAGACGACCGGTCCCGCGTCACGCAAGCGCTCGTGCGCAGGGTAGGGATCGTTCAGGCATTCCGGCGAGAACGGATCGATGGTCAAAATCGGCGGCGCGGGATCCGCGAATTGAGGTGCTGGCATTGCTCTTGAGCTCAGTTCGCCACCGCCAGCGACCGACCCCGGATCATGTCGGCTGCCTTTTCCGCCATCATCAGAACGCAGGCATTGATGTGGGCCGAGACGAGATCGGGCATGGCCGATGCGTCGACAACGCGCAGCTTTTCGATGCCGCGAACGCGCAGGTCCGGATCGAGCACGGCGTCCGGCCCGGTTCCCATCGGACAGGTGCAGGCCGGATGGTTCACCGTCAGCAACGTCTTGCGGATATGCGCGTCGAGGTCGGCATCGCTCTGCGCGGCCTCGCCCGGCGCGAATTCCGTTCCCCGATAGGGATCGAGCACCTTCTGATATGCGATCTTGCGCGCCACGCGCAGCCCTTCGCGCAAAGTTGCGAGGTCGTTGGGTGCGGAGAGAAAATTGAAATTGATGCGGACCTTGTCGTGCGGATTCGCCGAGCGAAGCGTGACTTCGCCGCGACTTTCGGGGTGCAGGATAATCGGCCGGAAGCCGAAGGCGTCCTCGTAAGGAGCCTTCACGCCCGGAAACCAGAGATGCGCATAAGGCGGCGAAATCGGCACCAGGAACTCGATATTCGGGACCGCCAGTTCCGGCCGTGTCTTGACGAAGGCGATCACGCCGCTCGGCATGCCGGTCGCATAACCGCTGCCGAAAAAATACGCGCGCAGCATGTTCCAGGCCATGCGGTCGAAGCGCATGTTGCCGTGAAACTCTCCGAGTGACTTCCGCTTATAGAGGTTCGGGACCATGAGGTGGTCCTGAAGATTCCGTCCGACCGGAAGATCGGCCAATGTCGCAATGCCATGCTCGCGCAGATGTTGCGCCGGGCCGATACCCGACAGCATGAGAAGTTGCGGCGTGTTGTAGACGCCGCCGGAAAGGATCACTTCGCGTTCGGCGAACACGCGATGCAGGTCGCCGCTGCCTTTCTGGTACTCGATGCCGATCGCGCGCCGCTGTTCCATCAAGACGCGGGTTGCATACGCATGGGTTTCGACCGTCAGGTTCGGCCGTGAGCGCGCCGGCTTGAGATAGGCGGTTGCCGCCGACGACCGGCGGCCATTCCGGATCGTGTATTGGGTCCTGCCGAACCCTTCCGGATTGCCGCTCGCATGGTCCTTATTCTCGGGAAAGCCTGCGGCCTTGGCGGCGGCGATCAGCGCGTCGCAGATCGGATCGGTGACGCGGTTCCATCGAACGCCGATCGGGCCGGAGCCGCCGCGCGCGTCGTTCGCTCCATCCTCGGCGGTTTCGGTGCGCTTGAAGTAGGGAAGCACGTCGTCATAGGACCAGCCGCGCGCGCCTTTTTGCGCCCAGCGATCATAATCGCCGCGATCGCCGCGTGAATAATTCATGACGTTGATCGACGACGAACCACCCAGGACCTTGCCGCGCGCAGTGTCGAGCACACGGCCGTCGACATGCGGCTCGGGCTCCGAGCGATATCTCCAGTCATGCATCATGTGTTGCGACAGCTTGCCGAAGCCGAGCGGAATGTGAATCAGCGGGTTGATATCGGCGCCGCCGGCCTCCAGCAGCAGCACGCTCACGTCGGCATCCTCGGAGAGACGGTTTGCGAGCACGCAACCGGCGGACCCGGCGCCGACGATGATATAGTCGTAACGATGCTTCATCGGCCCGATGCGCTCCTCGTGAATTCCCTCATAACCTGACGGCCACAGCGCTCCGGGCGACGGGTTCGGCGGGTATTCGGGCCGCTCCCCGGCAGTCTGAATTGCAGCATGCCGCTCTAAATGTTCGAGCATCGGCGTGTCGCATTCAGCACCGTCAGGGGATACCGCGAGGGTCGTGCCGTCTTGCCCAGACGGGCACAAAAGGTTGCGTCGCTGCCGGCTCGGCAGGCTCCGCCGGCAGGGCAAATTATAGGGCGCGACGGGTCAAGACCGGAGCGAGGCCCCTGCGTAGGATATGATCAAGATAGCATCCGGCTGCAGGCGTCCCGGGTCCGACGAGAGGAGCATTGGATGTCGACTGAGCTCGAAGACAAGGACAAAATCCGAGAGGTCCTGGCCAAATACTGCACCTTTGGCGATAATTCCCGCTTTAGCGAGCTCGCGGCCCTCTTCACCGAGGATGGCAGCTGGGAAGGGCGGATGGGAAGCGCGAAGGGGCGCGCCGATATCGAAGCGCTGATGGTCAAGACCAACCCGCTGGCCGGCCAAGGTCCGGTGCGCCGCCATTTGGTCACGAATGTGGTCATTGTGATCAATGGCGACAGCGCGGATGTGGCGTCGACCTTCATGATGGTTCGTGAATCGGAAAACGGCCCGATGATCGGCGCGGTCGGCAGCTACAAAGACGTTCTATCGAAACGCGGACAGGATTGGCTGATTGTCACGCGTAAAGTGACGCCTGAAATCATCGGTGAGGCACGGCTGAAATGACCATGAACTGGATGCCGTCGAATTGGAGGTTGCTGGGATGAGGTCGTCAGTCCTGAATAAGTCGGTCTTGAACGACGAGTTTTTCGCCAGCCTCGATTCGTCCGCGCTGGACGTCAACGACGCGCAGATGATGCCGCCCGAAGTCTACGTGTCGGACGAGTTCTACGAATTCGAGAAGAAGGCGATCTTCGATCGCGAATGGCTGTGCGTCGGACGCGAAAGCTGGGCGCCGAAACCGGGTGACTATTTCACGTCGAGCCATATCGGCGAGCCGATCGTGCTGACGCGCGCGCACGACGGCGTGCTGAGAGCCTTCTCGAATGTCTGCCAGCATCGCGCCATGGTCGTCGCGGAAGGGCACGGCTCGGCGC
Source organism: Bradyrhizobiaceae bacterium (assembly GCA_947481635.1). GTDB lineage: Bacteria > Pseudomonadota > Alphaproteobacteria > Rhizobiales > Xanthobacteraceae > CANKHJ01. Next base: position 18,314 of record CANKHJ010000024.1, on the reverse strand, counting down.
GATCGCTCGTGTGCCAATACCACCACTGGGCCTATGGCCTGGATGGCAAACTGATCGGCGCGCCTGCGATGGAGCAGACGCGTGGCTTCGACAAGACCTGCATCAAACTGCCCGAACTCAAGACCGAGACATGGCTCGGTTTCGTCTTCATCAATTTCGACAACGATGCTCCGCCGTTGAAGCCGCGCCTCACGGCGATTACGGCGGCGCTGGAAAATTACCAGCTCGATATCGCCGAGGGCGTATTTCCGAATGAGCCGACCAAGTTCCCCTGGAACTGGAAGGTCATGATGGAGAACAACAACGACGGTTATCACGCCAATAAGCTTCATGCCGGGCCGCTGCACGACATCGTGCCGAGCCAGCTGAGCGTGTTTCCCGATCTGCCGGAGGATGCCGCCGGCTACTTCCGCTACAACGGCACCAAGCACAAGGATGCAGGTTTCAATCCGACCAACAAGGCGATATTGCCGATCTTCCCGAAGCTGACCGATGAAGATCGCAACCGCTTCATCTTCGGAAATCTGCCGCCGACCCTGTCGCTGGTCGTGATGCCGGACATGATCACCTACATGATCCTGCACTCGATCTCGACCAATGAGCTTGCGATGACGCGCGGCCAGCTCTTTGCCCCGGGCGCGATGCAACAGACCCTGTTCAAGGAGCGCCTGGCCGTCGGCGTCGAGTCGATCAAATCGATCGTCGAACAGGATCTTCACGTCGACGCTCTGATCCCGGTCGGATTGCGGTCCCGCTTTGCGGTTCGCGGACGTTATTCTTGGCAGGAAAAGGCGCAGCGGGAGCTGAATGGCTGGCTGGTCCAGCGCTACAAGCGGGCTTGGAGCGAGTTGAGATAGGCGGTCGGAGTCCTGCTCCGGACGCGCATCCTTCGATGATTGCATCGCCGTGAGTTCGACGCCGCTCAGGCGAGCGGCGTCGAGTGCGCCGTGCTCCTCGAATTCCAGAAATTCGGAATTGGCTTGCCCGTGAGATACGCGTTGCCTGGATCGAGGGCCTGGGTAATCATGGCAACAAAATGTACCCAACAGAACAAGACGTCGATCTTGCCGCTTTACTAGCCTCACCTTGGGTTATTGACGACTAACCAACGCGACGGAATCAACTGGCTCTGTCGTGCTCCATTCAGCGACGTCGTTCATAGCAGTGGACAGTGAATATGCTTCATGACTTGAAAGCCACGAAGAAGAACGTTCACTGGGGCTATTTCGACGCCGGGCTCGCACCCGCTCTGAAGGTGAAGAGCGGCGATCTGGTTCAGATCGAGGCCGTGACCCATCATGCCGGCGATGCGCCGGATCTGTTGATGGACAAGGAGATCCGCCAGCTCTTCAACGACATCCCCGAGTCGGACCGGAATCCGGGCGTCCATATCATGACCGGTCCGATCTACGTCGAGGATGCCAAGGTCGGCGATATGCTCGAGGTCCGCTATCTCGAGATGACGCCGCGTTTTCTCTATGGCTCGAATCTCGCGGCCAACTGGGGCTATCTCTATAAGGAATTCGGCGAGAAAGAGCGGGTCACGATCTACCAGATCGATCCGCACAGTAACCAGGCCGAGGCCGTGTTTGCTTATGACTATCCGGGTAAATACCTGACGCCCGGCAAGATCACCGATCCGGGTACCTGCACCTGTCATCCCGCGCTGACCGGCTTCCGCATTCCGGTGCGTCCGCATCTCGGCACCGCCGGCGTTGCGCCGGACGTCAAGGGCCGCGTGAGCACGATCCCGCCCGGGCTCCACGGCGGCAATATCGACAATTGGCGGATCGGGGCAGGGGCGACGATGTTCTATCCCGTCGCGGTCGATGGCGCGCTGTTCTCGGTCGGCGATCCGCACATCTCGCAAGGCGATGGAGAATTGAGCGGCACCGCAATCGAGGCCTCGCTCGACGTCCTGATGCAGATCCGGGTACGCAAGGACTTCTCCTTCACCTCTCCGCTACTCGAAACGCCGAAATACTGGATCGTGCATGGCTTCGATGAGGACCTGAATGTCGCGATGCGGCAGGCGTCGCTCGAAATGCTCGGCTTCCTCACCGATTTGCAGCAGACCTCGCGCGATGACGCCTATTCGCTGATGAGCGTCGCGGCCGACTTCGCCGTGACCCAGGTCGTCGATGGCCGCCAGGGGGTCCATGTGCGCATTCCCCGTTCGGTTTTCCCTCCGCGCAAAAAATGAAGTTGGAGGAACGCCATGAATGGTAGTTCTGCTGCCGGTTCCAATTCCAGGTCGCGCGCGGGAGGCGCGCCCTATCCGCTGAATCAGTGGTACGCGGCCGCATTCTCGGATGAGGTGACCCGCAAGCCGCTCGCGCGAACGCTGCTCGATCGCCAGGTGGTGCTGTATCGCACCGAGGGCGGCGACCCGGTGGCGCTGATCGACCGTTGCATCCACCGCAAGGCGCCCTTGTCGCAGGGAGCGGTGGTGGGTGACGCGATTGAATGTCCGTTCCACGGCATGAAGTTCGGGCCCGATGGCGTCTGCATCAGCATTCCATGCCAGGACAAGGTTCCACCCAACGCCATCGTGCAGAGCTTTCCGGTGGTCGACCGGCACGGCCACATCTGGATCTGGATGGGCGATCCGGCGTCAGCCGATCCCGCCGAAATTCCCGATACGCACTGGCTGAATGACCCGAGCCTTACGGCTGTGAAGGGCTATTTCCATCTGAAGTGCAATTATCTGACCGCTATCGACAACCTGCTCGACGACACGCATCTTCCGTTTGTCCATCGCAACAGCATCGGCACGCCGAAGATGGTCGGCGCGCCGATCGATATAGAAGGCGGCGACGATTGGGTCGCATTCTCGCGCTGGACGTTGGACACGCCGCCGTCGCCGGTCCACGCCAAAGCCGGCGGCTTCACCACCAATGTCGATCGATGGTTCATGGTGAAATACGTCAAGCCGAGCACGGTCCTGATCGATGTCGGAAGCGCGCCGATCGGCACCGGTGCGCCGGCCGGTGATCGGAGCAAGGGCATCAGCCTGTTTTCGAACGGGACCGTGACGCCGGGGGAGGGGAATAGCTGCTTCTACTTCTGGCACACGGCGCGAAATTTCAGTCTCGGCGATGCCGGCATGTCCGATCTCTTGAAGTCGGAGATGACCAAGACCTTCCTTGAGGACGTTGAGATCGTCGAGATGGTTCAACGTAACGTCGATTCCGACGAAGAGGATCTTCCGCAACTCATGATTGCCGGAGACGCAGTAGCGTTGCGGGCGCGCCGGATCATCGCGTCGCTATTGGCGTCGGAATCGCTGTCCAGTGGTGCATGACGCGGTGGTGACACCTGCAACGCGGAGCAATTGACGATCATGCAGGAGAGTCTGCGGTTAAACGTCAATGGCAAGGCCACCGGAGTCGAGGTCGCTCCGGGTTCCCGTCTGCTCGATGTCCTGCGTGAAAATCTCGGTCTGGTCGGTTCAAAGGAAGCGTGTGGCCGCGGCGAATGTGGCGCCTGCACCGTGTTGATCGACGGCCGGCCGGTCGCGTCCTGCCTGGTGATGGCCGAGACCGTGTCCGGCGCGGTGACGACGATCGAGGGACTTGCTGACGAATTCGCCGATCTGCGCCGCGCCTTTGCCGACAATGGCGCGTTTCAATGCGGCTTCTGCACATCGGGTCAACTGGTCCGGGCCGCCGCGTTGATCCGTGAGGAATGGCCTGACAATCCTGACGAGCGGGAAGCTTTCGTGCGTCACCGGATGTCGGGAAATATCTGCCGCTGCACCGGCTATACCGGCATCGTCGACGCGATCCTGCTCACGGCGCAAGCGCGGCGATCCAGCGCGGCGGACCGGCCATGAAATATCTCGGCGCCCGCACCCGCGTGATCGACTGGGAGGCGCGGACCAATGGCAGCTTTCAATATACCGCCGACGTGAAACTGGATGGGCTGCTTGAAGGGGTGATCCTCCGCTCGCCCTATTCACATGCCAAAATCCTTCGGGTCGATACCAGCCGGGCGCGGACCATGCCGGGCGTGCATGCCGTCATCACCGCGGCGGATTTTCCGCCCGGCGCACGATACTTTCACGAAGGTGTCCCCGATAGGCCGCCGCTCGCCGATGGCGTGGTCCGTTTCATCGGACAGGAAGTTGCAGCAGTCGCGGCCGAGACCCGCCTTCAGGCGCAGGCGGCGTTGCGTGCGATCGTCGTCGAGTACCAGCAATTGCCGGGTCCGCTGACGACCGCGGCTGCGCTCGGTCGCGGTGTCTCCCGTCTGCACGATCGCCAGTCCGGCGTCGACAACGTCTCGCGCAGCGTGCTGCGCGATTGGGGCTCCGCCGAAACCGGACGGCGCAACAGCACGGTTTCGGTATCGGGTGATTTTTTCTTTGCACGGCAAACCCATGCCTGCATGGAGACGAATATCGCGGTCGCGCAATGGAGCGAGACCGATCAGCGGCTGGAATTCTGGACCTCGACGCAGGCGCCGTATTATGTCGCGTCCGAGGTCGCGAATGTCATGGGTCTGAAGCAGGACCAGGTCATTTGCCACGAAGTCGGCGTCGGCGGCGGCTTCGGATCGAAGTCCAAGATCTGCGAGCATGAAGCGATTGCAGGCCTGCTGGCGCGCCTCGCGCGGCGGCCGGTTTGTGTGAAGCTGTCGCGCGAAGAGGAATTCGAGACCACCAAGACGCGGCACGCCTTCAGCATGTCGATGCAACTGCACGCCGATTCAGCGGGGCAGTTGCGCGTGATCGCCGGCAAGATCGACGTCGACAACGGCGCTTATAACCATAGCGGCGTGTCGGTCATGGGTGCGGGGATCAAGGGCCTCGGCATGCTGTACCGGCCGGAAGGGCTGGAGGTCAGCGGCCGGCTGGTCGACACCGCCTTGCTTCCGGGCGGGCAGTTCCGTGGCTATGGGACGGTCCAGACCAGCTTCGCGGTCGAATGCCTGATGGATGACCTCGCCGAGAAGCTCGGTGTGGATCCGATCGACCTGCGCATCCGCAACGCCAATCAATCGGGCGAGATGACGCTGGTCGGCGCTGAACTGGGTTCGGCGCGGCTGGTCGAGTGCCTCACGGCGGCGCGCGACGCGATCGGCTGGACACGCGAGCGCGAGAAAGACAATCGTCGGCCGGGCCGCGGCGTTGGCGTCTCCGCCAGCGTTCATGTCAGCGGATCCTTCACCATGCCGGGCGCCAACCGCAGCGATGCCGCCATCGATGTGTTCGCGGATAGTCGCGTCAGGGTGCGGTTCGGCGGCTCGGATGCCGGGACCGGCCAGAAGACCATTCTGGCGCTGATCGCCGCTGAGGAGCTTGGGGTCGACCTCGAAGCCGTCGATGTCCAGATGATGGAGAGCGACAAGACGCCGTTCGACATGGGCGCCTGGAGCTCGCGCGGGACGCATTATGGCGGACACGCGGTGCGCAAGGCCGCGGTCGCCACAGCTGAGCGGCTCAAAGGGCTCGCGGCATCGCAGCTTGGCGATGGCGACTTGCGGCTCGAAGACGGCATGGTGAAGAGCGCCGCGCGCGGCATCCCGATCGGGACGATCGCGCAGCTCAGCAACGATCTCAAGGACGGCATTCTCTCGACCGAAACCTCGTTTGTCGAAACCAGCGTGGTCCAGGCCGATCGCGCGACCGGCAAAGGCAACGTCTCGCCTAGCTACAATTTCGCGGCGCATGCTGCCGTGGTCGACGTCGACCGCCGGACCGGCCGTATCAGCGTGCTCGATTATGTCGCCGTCCATGACATCGGGTTTGCGCTCAACCGCATCACCATCGAAGGCCAGGCCATTGGTGGAGCGGTGATGGGCCTCGGCGCGGCCTTGAGCGAGGAGATCATTTTCGAGCAGGGCAAGGTGGTCAATCCTGCCTATCTTCACTACGCGTTGCCGCGCGCGGCCGATGTGCCGCGCATTCGCCCGATCCTGATTGAGGGCGGCGATCCGCGCGGTCCTTATGGGGCCAAGGCGATCGGCGAATGCAGCATCAATCCGCCGCCGTCGGTGATCTCCAATGCAGTCTATGATGCGATCGGCGTGCGCATCCGCGACCTGCCGATCACCCCGGACAAGATCATCAATGCGCTGGCGCGGCGCGAGGGACGCAGCCGGAGCCATCATATCTGGCGCAGGCCGTCGCGCTGGTGGATTGCCATCGTGCGCGCGGCCTATTCGCGCGGGCTGCTGAAGATCCTGCACGCGCGTAACCTTCGCTTCGCCAGCCATGTCGAACCGGCGCCGCTGGAGAAGGTCGAAACGCCGGCGACACTCGCGAATGTTCTGTCCGCGATGGGCGCCGATGCCAAGCTGATGGGCGGAGGAACCGATCTCCAGTTGCAGCGCCGTCTCGGCCTCGTCGAGCCCAAACGCCTGATCTCGCTGGCCAAGGTCGCCGAATTCCAGGGCGTCAAGACGCTCGCGGATGGCGTCATTGAAGTCGGCGCCGCGGTAACGCTGACCGCGTTGGCCACCGCCATACGCCATCGCATTCCGATGATCGCACAGGCGATCGACAAGATCGCGTCGTCGCAGATCCGGGAAATGGCGACCGTCGCCGGCAACCTGATTCAAGCCAAGCGGTGCTGGTTCTTCCGCAACGGATTCGGATGCTTCAAGCGGCTTGGTGGCCTCGCGCCTTGTTACGCGATCGAAGGCGATCACCGGTTCTATCATGCGGCAATCGACGGTCATCGCTGCCAGGCGACGACTCCGTCCGATCTCGCCACGGCGCTGTCGGCGGTCGGAGCGGATGTCGTGATCGCAGGCCCGGATGGCGAGCGCGTCGTCTCGATGGACGCCTTTTACACCGGCCCGGGAGAAGCAGTCCTGACCGAGCACGAGGTCGTGCGTTCGATTCGCATTCGGGCGGGTGCTACGGCGCGGCTGGGCGCTTTCGTGAAGCTGCGCCTGTGGGAGGGAGATTTCGCCATCGCGTCGGTCGCGATCACCGCGAATATATCCGCCGACGGTGTTCTGCATGATCCAAGGATCGTGATCGGCGGACTGGCGCCGACGCCGTGGCGTGCGCAACAGACCGAAGGCAGTCTCGACGGCAAGCCGATCGAGATCGGCACATTTCGCGCGGCGCTTGATCGCGAACTGGATCGGGCGGCGCATCCGCTGCCGCGCAACGGCTGGAAGCTCGACGCCGCGGCGGGTCTTTCGGAACAGGCGCTGGAAGCGGTTCTCCGCGCTCACGAAGCCGCGCAAGCGGCACCGGTCAGAGAAAGCGCCTGATGATGACGGCTGTGATTTCAAAATCCGCTGCGGACAAGGCCAAGCTGATTGTCGGCGGTCTGAAGCGCGCGGGCATCGATCTGGTCGCGACGTTGCCGGATGCGTGGCTGACCGATCTGCTTGAGACCATCAACGCGGATCAGGCGATGACCATGGTGCGCGTCCCGGTTCCTCCCGCGGCATAGGCCACGACCATGCGGATCGGCCGGTCCGGATATTCGGCGGCGGCAGGACCGCCGGCAGCCAGGTGCAGGACGGACGTCGCCGTGGCCACGAGGGATATTCGGATCCAGCGACTGATCGGCTTCCAGGCGATGCTCGTCATCTCGGTCCATCCGCTGTGGGAGGCAGGCGTCGTGCCGGCAGGATACCTGCTAAACACGTCGCTCCAAGGCGGCCGCATTTCGATAGGCGAAATAGGGTGCAAGCGCGTTCCGCTCGGGCCCGGAATAGAGCAATCATGTTTCGCGCGAGCGAGTGGGCCGATCATGACGATGAAGCGTAGCAGCGACCGGATCAGAACCTCACACGCGGGCAGCCTGCCGCGCGCGATGGAACTGCTCGACCGGCTCCAGGCCAAGGACACCGGCGCGGCTTACGACCACGCAGGCCTGGCGCGGCAGATCCGCGCGTCGGTGAAGGATGTGGTGCGCAAGCAGGCCGATCTTGGCATCGACAGTGTCGACGATGGCGAGCACAGCAAGTCGAGCTTTGCGGCCTATACGCGCGTGCGGCTCGGCGGGTTCAGTCCGAGCGAGGACCGGTTCGGCGTCAGCGGCAAGACGCGCGATCAGCTTCAGTTCTCGGCGGTCTATGACGAGCAGCGCGCCATGTATGCGGCGCGCCCCTCCGCGCGCGCGATCCCGAAGCGCCGCGGCCCGGTCGTCTGCACCGGGCCGGTCACCTATACCGGCCAGGCCGAGGTGCAGGCCGATATCGATAACCTGCGTGCCGCGATGGCCGACGCGCAGCGCGACGAGGGCTTCGTCACCGCGCTCTCGCCGAACAACATCGCGCTCTATTATCGCAACGACTATTATAAGTCGGAGGAGGACTATCTCGTCGCGCTGGCGGACGCGATGCGCGAGGAATATCAGGCCATCGTCGCGGCCGGTTTTGTGGTTCAGATCGACGATCCGCGCCTTGCGACCCATTACGATCGCCATCCCGACATCAGCATCGCGGACTGCCGCAAGTTCATCGCGCGCCAGATCGAGGTGATCAATTACGCGCTGCGTGGAATTCCGGCCGACTGCGTGCGCTTTCACACCTGCTACAGCACCAATGTCGCGCCGCGGGTTCACGACCTGGAACTCAAGCATTACGGCGACCTGATGCTGACCATCAACGCCGGGGCTTATTCGTTTGAAGCCTCCAACCCGCGCCACGAGCACGAATGGCAATTCTGGGAGACCGTGAAATTGCCGGACGACAAGATCCTGCTCCCCGGCGTAGTGTCGCATTGCGTTGCCCTGGTCGAGCATCCCGAATTGGTGGCGCAGCGGATACTCCGCTTCGCGAAGGTGGTCGGACGCGAGCGCGTCGTCGCGTCGAATGATTGCGGCTTCGCTACTGCCGGCGCGGGCGATGAGGTCCATCCGGATGTGGCCTGGGCCAAGCTCGCCGCGCTGGTCGAGGGGGCCCGGATCGCGACCAGGGCATTGTGGGCGCGCTGATCGCGGCGTCAGAAATATCGACCCGGTCTGTGACTGAAGCGCTTTGACAACCAAACCTGGCGCCCGCTACGCTGGCGTTCGCGCATCATTTAAACTGTCGGCCTTATCAGGACGAATGGAGCTTCCCCATGTCACGTCATGCCGGTCGTTGCGGATGGTTGGCTGCGGTCATGGTCGTCGCAGCGCTCAATAGCGCGCAGGCCCAGGCCGATTATCCCAACCGTCAGATCACACTGGTCGTGCCGCTGCCGGCCGGCGGCACCGCCGATATTCTGGCGCGCCTTGCCGCCGAACAGATTCGCGTCCAGCTCGGGCAGACGGTCGTGGTGGAAAATCGCGCCGGCGGCGCGGGCGGTGTGATTGGAATGGAATCCGTATTCAAGGCTACGCCCGATGGATACACGCTGATCTGCGCGCCACAGCTCACTTACAGCATCATGAACGTGCTCAATCCGAAGGTTTCGTTCGATATCGGCAAGTTCGAGCCGGTCAGCATCCTTGCCGACTATCCGGCTATCCTGATGGTGCGCGCCGACCTGCCGATCAAGACCATGGCCGACCTGGTCGACTACGCAAAGGCCAATCCCGGCAAGTTGAACTACGGGTCGCAGGGGCACGGACAGATCGGCCATCTCGCGATGGAGCAGTTGAAGCAGAGCACCAAGATCGAGATGACACATGTCCCGTTCCGCGGCAGCGCGCCGGCGATGACCGCCCTGGCGGGAGGCCAGATCGATCTCATGTTCGATCTGCTGCCGTCATCCAAGCAACTGATCGAGGCGGGAAAGGTCAGGTTGATCGCCGTGGCCAGTTCGGAACGCCTCAAGCCGTTTCCGGCTATCCCAACCGTTGCGGAAACACTGGCGGGCTTCGAGGCGGATACCTGGATGGGCATCGCCGCGCCGCCAGGCACGCCGAAGGATGTCATCAAAAAGATTTCGGACGCGATTGCGCAGGCCTTCCGGACACCCGCCGTGAACGGGCGGATTGCCGCGATGGACATTGAGCCGCGCGGCACCACGTCGGACGAGATGCAGACCAAAATCCGCAACAGCACCGAACGCTGGACCCCGGTCATCCGGACCGGAAATATCACGGTCGAATAAACGCACGGCAGCGGCGCGCGATCACCGCGCGTGAAACCGATCGTCATCGTCGTGCCGCACTTGCGCTGATCCTGTCTCACCGGTCCGCAAGGTGAGACTTGGGCATGAGCACATCCGTTCTTTTCTGGCGCCGGACAGACGTCGAAGGCTTCGAGCGCCTGGAACTCGTTGTCGGGCCTGATGGCGTGATGGCCAGGTCGACGGTGATTTGTCTCGAGGCCGGCGGGTTTCGTCTCGACCATCTCTGGCGCCTCGACGGCGACTGGCGCGCGCAGTCTGTGAAAGTCGAGCGCTGGAATGCACATGGTCATGGGGTGTTGCGCCTGGAGCGCGCCGGAACCGGCTGGCGCGTGGATGGCGCGCCGCGGCCAGACCTCAACGGCGCCGAGGAGCCGGACCTGTCGGTCACGCCGTTCTGCAACACCTTTCCGATCCGCCGGACGCCGGCGGATGCGGGAGCGAGCCTGACCCTCGACACCGCCTTCGTCGATGGACCCGCACTGACGGTCGCGCGCTCGCGCCAGCGTTACGACCGGCAGGGGCCAGGGCGCGTGCGCTATGTCGACCTTGGTCTATCGCAAGGCTTCGAAGCCGACCTGGTGGTGGATGAGACCGGGCTGGTGCTGCATTACGAGCACCTGTTCGAACGGGTGACGCCGCCGGCGCCGTGAGCGCGATTGCTTGTTCCTGCCGCCCGGAGTTAGACAAAGTCCATGAGCGACACCGTGAACCGACGCGCACCAAAAATGAGAGACTACACGCCGGAGCGGCTGCTGATTGAGTTCAGCCCGGCGGCCTGGCATCCGGGCTACGAAGCGACGCTGGCGGGACAAGCCGAGCACGGCGCTCATGTCGCGAAGGGGTTATCGCCATTGATCGACGTTCGTTACGGACCGGGACCATTGCAGACAATGGACATCTTTCCCGGCCCGACGCCATCCGCGCCGGCCTGCATCGTGTTTCACGGTGGGCTTTGGCACCGCTCGGACAAGCGGTTTTTCCTGTTTTCCGCGGAGCCGCTGGTGGCCGCGGGAATGGCCTGCTTTGTCGTGAATTTCGATCATTGCCCCGGGATCGATCTCGACGGGATCGTGCGGCAAGTCCGGGATGCCGCGGCATGGGTCCAGCGTGAGGGGCACAAGTATCAGTGCGATCCCTCGCGCATCTATCTGTTCGGGCATGCCACCGGCGCGCACCTCGCCGCGACGCTGCTGACCTGCGACTGGAATGCGTGGCCGGATTTCGATCCAGGCGCGTTATCGGGATCGCTGCTGGTCAGCGGTCTTTACGACCTGCGATATTTTCCGCAACTGCCGATCAACGAGATCCTCAAATTAACGTCGGAAGCCGCGGCGCGTTGTTCGCCGTTGCTCGCGGCGCTCCATGTCAAAGCGCCGATGATCATTGCCGCCGCGGCGGGCGAGACCCCTGAATTCATCGCCCAATCACGCGACATGGCCGACGCGGCCGCCAAGGCCGGCGCAGCCGTCAAGCTTCAGATTGTCGATGGCGTCGGACATTTCGACATTCTGGACACGCTATCGGATCTGGAGAGCCCGCTGATGCGAGACTTCATCGCCCTGGTGAACCGAACCGGAAATAGTGGTCAGTAGCGACGCTGTTTCGCTGTGGCGAATGCTCACGTATAATCCATGAGCATATGATGCCCAAAATATATCATGTCAGGCCGCGTCGTACCCATGGTATCGCTCGCCTGACTTTGACTCCGGCGAAACCATGATGCCGCGCAATCGCGCCGATTATCCCCTGAACGTGTGGTACGCGGCCGCGTGGGGCGGCGAGCTGGAGCACGCCCTGCTGGCGCGGCGGATCTGCGATATCCCGCTGGTGCTTTACCGCACCCAGGATGGCAATCCGGCGGCGCTCGAAGACGTCTGCTGGCATCGCCTGCTGCCGCTGTCGAAGGGACGGCTCGACGGTGACGATGTGGTGTGCGGCTATCACGGCCTGGCCTTCGATCCGGCCGGCCGCTGCACCTTCATGCCGTCGCAGAAGACCATCAATCCGTCGGCGCGCGTGCGCTCGTTTCCGATCGTCGAGAAATACGCGATGGTCTGGATCTGGATGGGTGATCCCGCGCTCGCGGACGAGACGCTGGTCCCCGACCTGCATTGGAATGCCGATCCCGAATGGACGCCGGCGCTCGGCAACACCATTCACGCGAAATGCGACTATCGGCTGGTGGTCGATAACCTGATGGATCTGACGCACGAGACATTCGTGCACGGCTCCACGCTCGGCCATCGCGCCGTCGCGGAATCGCCGTTCGATGTTACGCATAGCGAGCGCTTCGTCACGGTGACGCGGTGGATGAAAGACATCGTGCCGCCGCCGCACTGGGCGATGCAATACGAATATAAGTTCGGCCAGCCGGACCGGGTCGATCGTTGGCAGATCATCCGCTTTGAAGCGCCGTCTACGGTGGTGATCGATGTCGGCGTCGCGAAGACCGGCAGCGGCGCGCGCGACGGCAACCGCGCGCTCGGCGTGAACGGACATGTGTTGAATACGATGACGCCAGAGACGGCGACGACAAGTCACTATTTCTGGACCTTTGCCCGCAATTACGGACTGGACGATCCGATCCTGACCGAACGGTTGCGCCAGGATGTGATCCGGGTGTTCGGCGAGGACGAGGTGATCCTGGCGGCCCAGCAGACCGCGATCACGCAGAATGACCGCAAGCCGTTCTACAACCTGAATATCGACGCCGGCGCGATGTGGGCGCGGCGCCTGATCGACCGCATGATCGAGCAGGAGCGGCCGGTCGACAACGTCGCCGCGGAATAGCGATGACGTTGGTAATGCGATGACCACCGCGTGGAGCAGGGCTGTCGTCGAGTCGATCGAAGACGCGACGCCGCACATTCGAACCGTCATCCTCAGGCCGCTTGCCGGTTTTGTCAGCTACGCCCCGGGCAGCCATATCGAAATCCAGGTCGAGACCGGGCAGCGCACCGAAACCCGGCATTATTCGCTGGTCGGCCTTCCGGTCGGCGGGCGCTACCGCATCGCCGTCAAGCATAGTCCTGACGGGCTTGGCGGCTCGCGCGCCATGTGGCGGCTGGCGCCGGGCGACCATGTCACGATCTCCCAACCGAAGAACGATTTCGCATTATCCTTCGGACGGGCCGATTATCTGCTGATCGCCGGCGGGATTGGAATCACGCCGCTCTTGGGCATGGCGCTGGCGTTGAAGCAGCGCGGCGCCTCGTTCCGGCTGGTCTATGCGGCGAGGCGACAAGAAGACCTCGCGTTTGCAGCCGAACTGGACGCGGGGCTCGGCGGCGCTTGGCAATCGGCGTGTTCGGCGGCGCGCGGCCGCATCGACGTGCGGCAGCTGCTCAGCACGCTCGATGCCGCGGGCGAGGTCTACGTCTGCGGCCCGATGACGCTGCTCGATGCCGTGAAGGCGGAATGGTCGCAGCTCGGACGGCCGCTCGAGCGCCTGCGCTTCGAGAGCTTCGCATCGAGCGGACATTTCGCGGCCATGCCGTTCGAGGTGGAGTTGCCGCGGCTGAGGCTCAAGGTCTCGGTCGGCGCGCATGAATCGATGATCGACGCATTGGCGCGCTCCGGCGTCGCTGTCATGGCAGATTGCCGGCGCGGCGAGTGCGGCCTCTGCGCGCTTCCGGTGCTCAGCGCTACGTCCCCGATCGACCATCGCGACGTGTTTCTGAGTGAAGCCGAGCGTCAACAGAATGCCAGGATCTGCGCCTGCGTCTCGCGCGCTGCCGGCGGCACGATCGTCATCGATGACGGCTACCGCGACCGGCACGACATCCTGTAACCTCATCCCGTAACGTGGTGATATTGGCAAGCATCTGGCTTATACCGGTTTGGTTATAGCTGCGTGTTTGAAATCGATAGCCGGTTCCGGAACGGACTGGATATCGTCAGGTTGCCGACTTTCAACTCAACAATCGTCTGGAGTGTTGCGATGCAAAAAGCCCTTCATCATCAGGCGCGCCGGTGGGGGCGTGCCATCTTCGTCGCCTCGCTTTTCCTCGCCGGGGGGCATGCGGCATCCGCGCAATCCCTGACGACCCTGCGGGTCAGCACCATCCCGACCTTCGACAACGCGGCCTTCGAGGTTGCCGTGGCCAAGGGCCTGTTCGAGGCCGAAGGGCTCAAGATCGACACCACGCCGACGGTCGGCGGCGCGGCCGGCATTCCGGCCCTGGTGGCAGGGCAGTTGCAGGCCGCCTCCAGCAACATCGTGACGATCATCCTTGCCGCGTCGCAAAACCTCCGGCCGGTGATCGTTGCCGCCGGCGATACGACCGGCGACGCACCGCCGGATCTCGCCGGGCTGATCGCCAAGAAGGGCGCGTCCTTCAAGACCGGCAAGGATCTCGAGGGCAAGACGATTGCGGTGAATGCGCGCAACAACATCATCTGGCTCTATGCGCGCGAATGGGTCGAGAAGACCGGCGGCGATCCGAGCAAGATCAACTTCGTCGAGGTGCCGTTCCCGCAGATGGTCGATGCCGTGCAGAACGACCGGGTGGACACCGCGATGCTGGTCGAGCCGTTCCTCTCGGCCGCGGTCAAGGCGTCGATCATCGACGTCGTGAGCTGGCCCTATAGCGCGGTGCAGAAGCGCATTCCGGTCGCGCAGTTCGTCATGACCAAGGCCTATGTCGACGCCAATCCCGACATCGTCGGGCGGTTCACCCGCGGCTATGATCGCGGCGTGGACTGGGCGGCCGCGAATAGCGGCAGCCCGGAATTCGCCAAGATCGTGTCCGATTTCACCAAGGTTCCGGCGGATCGGCTCAAGGATTCGGCCATGCCGGTCTTCGTCAAGAAGATGGAATTGAGCGGAGTCGAAGCCGTCGCCGCGCTGATGAAAAAGCATGGTCTTCTGAAGACGGATGTCGACATGAAGGCTATGATCCATCCATCCGTCCTGAAGTGAGATCGGTGCCGGCGCCGGGCTCGCTCGACGTCGGCATCCACGCAGGATCGGCAAGGATCAGATACCATGACCGGGCAGCTCAATCCGGCTGAAGCGCCGATCATCGAGGTGCTCAACCTGAGCCACGCGTTCACCGCGCGTGGCCACACCGTGCCGGTGTTTCAGGACATTTCGATGTCGATCCGGCGCGGTGAATTCTTGAGCGTGCTCGGGCCGTCCGGATGCGGCAAGTCGACACTGCTGCAGATCATCGCCGGGCTGTTGCCGTCGATGTCCGGCCGCGTACTGTTCGAAGGCCAGCAGGTGACCGGCCCGCCGCCTGAGATGGTTTACCTGTTCCAGCAATACAACAAGTCGCTGCTTCCGTGGCGGTCGGTGCTCGGCAACGTCAGTTTCGCCATGGAAGGGAAAACGTGGACGCGCAGCCAACGCGCTGAACGCGGCATGGAATATCTGCGGATCGTCGGGCTTGATGACTTCGCCGATCACTATCCCTGGCAGCTGTCCGGCGGCATGCAGCAGCGCGTCGCGATCGCGCGGGCGCTGGCGGCCGAGCCCAAGGTGCTGCTGATGGACGAGCCGTTCAGCGCGGTCGACGCGCTGACGCGGCTCGAATTGCAGACACTCGTCTTGAAGATCTGGGCGCAGTCCGGATTGACGGTGGTGCTCGTGACCCACGACGTCGACGAGGCCGTGTTCATGGCCGACCGCGTCGCGATGCTCAGCCGTCGCCCCGCGGTGATGGACCGCATCGTCGAGACCGGATTGCCGCGACCCCGCGATGCCGTTGTCACGCGGGAAACGCCGCGGTTCCTGGAGCTGCGGCATCAGTTGCTCGACACGCTGCTCCATCGCGATCCAGTCGGTGCCGATGCGTAAGCTCGGCAGGGCATGGCCATCGCTGGTGACCTGCCTCGTGATCGTGGCGATCTGGCAGGTGGCCAGCGACCGGGAGGTCGTCAATCCCGCCTTGCTTCCGCCACCGTCACGCGTCTTCCCGCTGCTTTGGGAGATGATTGCAAGCGGCGCGGTGCTGGCACCGCTCGCGCATACGCTGGGCTACCTGGCCGCCGGATATGCGCTCGGATGCGCTGTCGGGATTTCGCTCGGCGTGCTGATGGGCGTCAATCATCACGTCTTCAACATCTTCGAGCCGCTGGTCGAGTTGATCAGGCCGATCCCGAAGCCCGCGCTGATTCCGCCGCTGTTCCTGTTCCTTGGCATCGGCACGACCACCAAGCTGACCGTGATCGCGCTGGCGACGTTTTTTCCGGTGTTGTTGAACACCATCCAGGGCGTGCGCGGGGTCGAGCCGGTTGCGGTCAATACCGCACGGACCCTTGGGCATTCGACCATCGCGACGATTGTGAAGGTCGTGCTGCCCGGCGCGCTGCCACTGATCCTGGTCGGCATGCGGGTCGCGCTCGGCCTTGCGCTGATCCTGGTGATCCTGGCCGAGATGCTGGTTGACGCCAAAGGGCTCGGCTACCAGATCATCGACCTGCAGCGCTCTTTCGGCATCACCGAGATGTTTGCCTGGATCATGATCCTCGCCGTCATCGGCGTGCTGCTCAACGCGGCGTTTGAATGGTTCGAGCGGCTGGCCGTGCCGTGGAGGGCGAAGTGAGCGAGGCGGCTCAACACTCCGCGACGCTCGGCCCGGCCGCGGCTGCATCCGCGTCGCGGGGCATGCGTCCCGCGATGATCAGCAAGGTCGCGGGCTGGCTGCTGGTGCTGGCGCTGCTGGTCGCCTGGGAAGCCTCCGCCCGGCTTGGGCTGGTCAAGAGCCAGAGCTGGCCGCCTTTCACGGGTGTGCTGCGCGCGGTCTGGGACGGCATGCTGACCGGCGAATTGCTTGGCGTGCTGCTGTCGACCATGCTCCGGATGCTGAAGGGCTTTCTCATCGGCAGCGCGATCGGTGTCGTGCTGGGATTGCTGATCGCGACGGTTCCGCTGCTGCGGCGCTTCCTGTCGATCGTGATCGAGGCGGTCCGGCCGTTGCCGATCCCGGCGATCGTCCCGCCGCTGATCCTGTTTCTTGGAATCGATGACGGTTTGAAGGTGACGGTCGTTGCACTCGCCGTAACGTTTCCGGTGTTGATCAACACTATCGGCGGCGTCGACAATATCGACGGCACGCTGCTGCAGACGGCGCGCACCTTCCGCAAGACCCGGCTCGAAACCATGACGTCGATCATCCTGCCGAGCGCGCTTCCCACTATCCTGGCCGGGATGCGCATCAGCCTCGGCCTGGCCTTCGTCACGACGATTGTCGCCGAGATGATCGCGGGATCGGCCGGCGTCGGCTATTTCATCATGGTCACCCAATACGGGATGCGCCCGGATCAGATGTATGCTGCCGTCATCTGCCTGGCGGCTTTAGGCTATGGGCTGAATTGGGCGTTCGTCTCGATCGAGCGCCGGCTGGTCGGCTGGGACCAGCGCCAGGATGATTGAGCGGCAGGTTCAGATTCGCGGCAACACGATGGCGGTTGAATGGCTACATCACTGACATGGCTCGGCGCGTCGGCATTCCGCCTGATCACCGCATCCGGCACGCGGATCTATTTCGACCCCTGGCTTGAGAATTCCGATTGTCCGGCCGCGGAACGGTTTCCCGAACGGGTGGACATGATCATCCTGTCGCACGGGCATTTTGATCACATCGGTCAGACCCTGGAATTGTGGGAGAAATTCAAACCAATCGTGGTCGCGCCGCAGGATGTCCGGCGCTGGCTGGAAAAGCGCGGACTGGAAGAGGACGCCCGGCTGGGTCCTGACATGGGCGGCACGATCACCGTCGGCGAGGCGACGATCTCGCTGACCGATGCGCGACATTCGGGCGGGGCGCCCGATGGCAGCTATGCTGGCGCACCGTGCGGCTTCGTGCTGCGGCTGCCGGATACGCCAAGTCTATATTTTTCTGGCGACACCTGCACCTTCGGCGACATGCAACTGATCGCCCGGGTGCATCGTCCCGATATCGCGATCCTGCCGATTGGCGGCCACTACACGATGGATCCGGCGGGCGCGGCGCTGGCGCTCGAGCTCCTGGGCGTGAAGCGGTGCATTCCCTGCCATTACCGGTTCGGCGCTGATCCGCCGCCGCCGCGCGCCATTCTGCCGGGCAAGCCGCATCACCTGAGCGCGCTGGTTCCGGCGGATATCGAGATCAAGGCGGTGGCCCCTGGCGAGACCATTCTGCTCGAGGGATAGTCCATGACTCCAGGGCACCTCGAACAATGACGTGCGGATTCCGGTGATGGCGGACAGGCATTCCGTTTGAAGGCGGACAGTGATTCCGGTCGATCGCGGACAGCATTCCGGTGAAGGCGGACAGCGGCTCCCGTCGACGGGTTT
>CANKHJ010000023.1 GCA_947481635.1 Bradyrhizobiaceae bacterium | reverse complement strand
GTCGAGCTGTTCGGCGCCCGCGTCGATTCCGTGCCCGATCATCTGTCGGTGGTGTTCCAGGACTATAGCCGTTCGCTGTTTCCGTGGCTGCGTGTGGCGGCCAATGTCTCCTTTCCGCTGGAGCATATGCCGATCGCGCGCGCGGAACGCGAGCAGCGCGTCAGTGCCGCGCTGGCGGCGGTCGGCCTTGGCGGCGTGCAACGCAAATATCCCTGGGAGCTTTCGGGCGGGATGCAGCAGCGTGTCGCCATCGCGCGTGCCATCGCCTATCGGCCGCGGCTTCTTCTGATGGACGAGCCGTTCGCGTCCGTAGACGCTCAGACCCGCGCCGAGCTGGAGGACCTGACGCTCAAGGTCCATCGCGATCACGGCATGACCACGCTGTTCATCACCCACGACATCGACGAGTCGGTCTATCTCGCCGACCGCGTGATCGTGCTGCGCCGTACGCCGGGACGGCTGATGGCCGAATTGCCGGTGGTCTTGCCGTCGCCGCGCGATCAGATCGCAACCCGCGAGGTCGACGATTTCGTGCGGCTGCGGGGCGAGATTGCGCGACTCGTGCGCGCCGCGGCGCTGGGTGAAGACGAGCGGGATCGCACTATGGTCGATCCTGCATAAGCCACGATCGACATTCGACCGGACAAGCAACCAAGGATGGGGAGTTGCCGATGACGCGCAGAATCAAGCTGGCCACGCTCGCGGGAGTTTTTGTCGCTACGCTGGGATCGCTGCCGGCTGTCGCCCAGGCGCCCGAGATCAAGGACATCCGCTTTGTCGGCGTGCCGTCGTCAGGGTCTTCGCTGGTCTGGGTCGCGCGCGACAGGGGATTCGACCAGGAGGAGGGCGTCTCGTTCAAGCCGGCCGCCGACCTCGCCGCCGGCCTCGTGACCGACAACATCCTCGCGGGTCGCGCCGAGATGGCTTATGGCGGCATCACCACGATGATGATCGCTGCCTCCAAAGGGGCTCCGCTCGCCATCATCGCCAACACCGACTACGGCACCAATTGGGAATTGCTGGTGCATGGCGATTCGCCTTACCAGTCGCTCAAGGAGATGGGCGGCAAGACCGTGTCGGTGATCGCCCCCAACACGATCTGCGTTCTGGCGCTCAAACGCGCCCTCGAGCTGGACGGCCTGCCCGCGGACCATCTCAAGTTCACCGTGGTCGCTCCGCCGGATCAGGCCGCGGTGTTCGGCGCCAAGCGGGTTGACGCAAGCTGCATGTTCGATCCGATCCGCACCCAGATGCGCACGCAGTTCGGTGGCCGTCCGATCTGGAGGATTCTCGATCCGCGTTACATCATCGCGAAGTCGCTCGGTGGCGGGCTGGTGGTCCGCAACGATTTCATCGACAAGAACCCGCGCACCGTTGCCGCGATCCAGCGCGCGATCAACAAGGCCGCGATCGCTGCCAATGCCGATCCGGAAGTGGTGTTCCAGTCGCTTGCCGCGGCAACCAAGCAGAGCGTGGAGAACCTGCGCAAGATCTCGCTGTCCAATTACGCGTCTCCGCCCACGCTCGGCGACGCCAACAAGGAGATGGCCGATCTGCTGCTCAAATATGGTTTCCTCGACAAGCCGCTCGATCTCGTCGCATTCGATCGCTCGCCGAAATAACGAGGATCGGATTCCAGGGAATGGTCGTGATGCCGACGTTAACAGATATCGCTGAGGCGAGGCGGCGCCAGGCGCCGGAGGCCGATTATGGCGCGCTCAAGAGCGTGGTCTGTCACCTCAAGCCGGAGGCGCGCTCCGACCGCGATCTGACGGATGAGGAGCGCACCAATCTCACGACCTATCTCAAGTACAAGACCATCGCGCCGCATGAGCGCGGCCAGTTCCACGTGCCGGGGTTCACGCTGCATCGGCGTGGCTTCGTGCATCTGCCGGCCATGACCGGCACCGGCGGCAAGGAGATGGATCATTCCGCACTGCAAGGCCGCTTCGACGAGATCGAGGATTTGATCGTCAAGGGCGATCGCCTGTGGTCGATTTTCACGTTGCGCGCGAAGCATGTCGGGCCGATCTACGGACGGCCGGCAACAGGCAAGGACCTCGCCATCACCGAGATGTGCTGCCTGCGTTTCGAGGACGGCAAGCTGGCGGAAGGCTGGTTCCTGGGCGACGAGGTCACGATCTGCCGGCAGATCGGCATCGACGTGAAGGTCCCGCACGTCTCGGCAGCCTTGCCTCCCGCTGAAGCATTGCCGGCCCCGGGTGGCATCCCGGGACAGGACGCGATCGCCGCGCGTCAGGGGCCCGGCACCGACTACGGCAAACTGAAGAGCGTGATTGCAAGGCGTGCTGCCGAGCGCCGGACCAAGCGCGATCTCACGGCCGAAGAACAGACCAATCTCGATTGCTTCCTGCACTACAAGTCGGCCAAGCCCGCGGAGCGCAAGCTTTACCAGACCGCCACCTACAAGGGGCAACGGCGCGGCATCGTGCACCTGCCCGAGATGCGCGGGACACCTGGACAGGAGCTCGATCACGGCGCGCTGGTCGGCCGCTTCGACGAGATCGAAGACATCATCGTCAAAGGTGACCGGCTGTGGTGCGCCTTCACGTTGCGCGCGCACCATGTCGGACCGCTCTACGGCATGCCGGCGACCGGCAGGACCGTCGAGATGCTCGAATATTGCGCCATGCGGTTCGAGGGCGGGAAGATCGCCGAAGCTTGGTTTTTCGGCGACGAACTGGGGCTTGCGCTGCAGATCGGCATTCCCGTTGGCGGGCAAGCCGGTCGTTGAGCCGTCTCCCTTGTGCGACAGACTAATACGCCTGCTGCATCCCGTTTGGATGGATTGAACCTGCGGTAGCGAAAGCCCGTTCGCCATGGCGCCGTGGGGCACGATCCGATATCGTGAAACGGCGCTGCAAGGGGAGAGGCCACGATGAATAAGCCCGTCGTCCAAAGCGATCTTGCGCGTGCGCAAAGCCTCGACCAGCTCTATCCGATGCTCCATGCGCGCAGCATCATGCCGGGATGGCCCAAGCCCACGGCGTCGCTCTACAAGGAGCCGCTGAAGAATTTTCGCCCGGCGCATTGGAGCTGGAGTGAGGGCGCCTGGCGCTCGACGACGCCGGCCGGCTGATGAGCGCGGAATTGTTATTTCGCGGATGGCAGGGCCGAGAGTTACGATGCGATCATCTGGGAGATCGCGGGCCGCCTCGCGCGTCCGGCCGAGATCGCGGCTCGGGTGGCCACGAAAGTGGGCTCGCCGCACTGGAATTTCGAACATCCCCGCGCCATGCGCTGGAAGTCGATGCAACCGACTTCCGGCGCGAGTTGAGCGAGCTGCGGAAGGCGGCTTAGGAAGCAAACGCCTGAAGCGACCTCTGTTGTGGTGTGTGCGATGAGAGCGGCATGCGCGCTGCTTCATCTTTGAAGCCGGGCCGCGTCAGGCTATTGCGCGAGAAAACCGCCGTCGACGGGCAGCGTGTGGCCGGTAATCATCGACGCCATCCCGCTTGCCAGGAACAGAATTGCGGCGGCGACCTCGTCGGCGTCGGCGATACGCCCGAGCGGCATCAAGGCTTCGATCCGCTGATACATCTCCACATCTTCGGTCAGCGCACCAATGAAGGCTGTGCGCACCCAGGTCGGCGCAACGGCGTTCACACGGACTCCCCAGGGGGCAAGCTCCACGGCGAGAGCGCGCGTGAAGTTCACCAAAGCGCCTTTGCTGGTCTTGTAGGCCGGGTTGGGGTAGGGGCCGCCGCCGGTCATGCCCATCACGGAAGCGACGTTGACGATCGCCCCGGTGCGGCGTTCGATCATGAGCCGGGCGGCTTGCCGGCTGCAAAGAAATGCGCCGGTCACGTTGACGCGCTGCACGGTCTCCCATTCTTCCAGCGACAGTTCGGTCAGCGCCTTGCGAATGGAGATGCCGGCATTATTCACCAGGATATCGGTCGGTCCACGCCGCGCTTCCCAGTCGGTGAAGGCCTCGGACACGGCCGCTTCGTTGGTGACGTCCAGACACGATGCCTGGACGTCGAAGCCCTCGGCTCTCAAAGTTGCTGCTGCGGTTTCAATGGCGGTCTGATCGCGATCCGCGAGGACGAGACATGCGCCGTGCGACGCGAGCAGACGGCTGGTCGCGAAGCCGATGCCGCGCGCGGCGCCGGTGACGACCGCGAGCTTGCCGCTCAGATCCAGCAATGGCGCCGCAGATGGCAAGGGCATGGGTCGCTCCTGGCTTAAGCTCGCGCAGGCCGGTGAAGCCGCCCTGCATCAGCCGGCTTAGTAAGTGGCCCGCCCGCCGGACAGATCGAACACCGCGCCGGTCGAGAACGAACATTCCTCGGTGCAAAGCCAGGACACCAGCGCGGCGATTTCGTCTGCGGTGCCAAATCGGCCCATCGGTATTTTCGATTTGATGAAGTCGACATACTCGTCGCTCATTTCGCCGAAGATCGCGGTGCGCACCGCTGCCGGGGCCACGCAATTCACCAACACGTTGGAATCCGCCAGCTCCTTCCCGAGCGACTTCGTCAGGGCGATGATGCCGGCCTTGCTGGCGCTGTAGGCGGCGGCGTTGGCATTGCCTTCCTTGCCGGCGATGGACGCGAGGTTGACCACGCGTCCGTAACCACCTGAGCGAAGATACGGCACCACGGCGCGGCAGCACAGGAAAGTGCCCGTGAGGTTCACATCGATGACCCGACGCCACACGCTTTCGCTGGTGTCCCAGGTCGGTATGGTGGGGCCCATAATCCCGGCGTTATTCACGAGAATGTCGATCTTCTGGTATCGTTCGGCGGTTTTCTTTGCCGCCGCGTCGATCTGGTCGGCGTTGGTCACGTCGACCTCATGAATCATGGTCCGCTCGACGCCGAGCGCCGCTTGGGCGCGCTCGAGCGTTGCCACGTCGCGATCCCACAGACTGACAAAGGCGCCGGACTCGGACAGGCGTTTTGCGATCGCGAGTCCGAGTCCCTGCGCCGCCCCGGTGACGATGGCGACGCGGCCCGCGGTGTCGAGCTGATTCATGAATGCTTTCGTCTAATCGAATTTCAGATTATTCTTGGTCGCAATCATACGGTAGCGCGCGATGCTGTCGTCGATCAGCTTGGCCATTTCAGCCGGCGAACTGGACGCCGGAACCAGGCCG
Source organism: Bradyrhizobiaceae bacterium (assembly GCA_947481635.1). Taxonomy (GTDB): domain Bacteria; phylum Pseudomonadota; class Alphaproteobacteria; order Rhizobiales; family Xanthobacteraceae; genus CANKHJ01. The sequence continues at coordinate 32,750 of CANKHJ010000023.1, read as the reverse complement.
AGATCGCGCAGCCGGTTCTGAACGGCCGGCTTTGCCATCGTGGTCTTGGTCGCCGCGTTCAGCCGCGCGACGATCTCGCGCGGCGTCCCAGCCGGCACTGCGATGCCGGCCCATCCGACGACGTCGTAGCCCTTCAGGCCGGCCTCATCGAGGGTCGGGACGTCCATGGCGAACGGGCTGCGTTGCAGGCCGGTCGTCCCGATGGCTTTCAGCTTTCCGGTTTTGAGAAGTTCGAGGATCGTCGAGTCGAACGTCATGTGCACCCGGCCGCTGAGCAGGTCGGTGAGCGCCGGCGCAAGCCCGCGATACGGCACATGGACGATGTCGATTCCGGCCATGCTCTTGAGCATTTCACCGGCAAAATGTGCGGCGGTGCCGGTGCCGGGCGTGGCGTAGTTCAGTTCGCCGGGCTTGGCTTTCGCCCGGGCAATCAGTTCCGGCAGGGAGTTGACGCCAAGCTCTGGGCTGACAGCCAGAATAAAAGGAGTCAGTGTCAGGGTACTGACCGGAAGGAAGTCCTTCACCGGATCGAATGCCGGATCCACCACCGGCAGCGTTCCGTTGGTGGTTCCGTTCGCGAGAAACAACGTATAGCCATCGGGATCTGACTTGGCTGCGAATTGCGCGCCGAGCTTGCTGGCGGCGCCGGCGCGATTGTCGATGACGACCGGTTGCCCAAGTTCATTCGCCAGATCGTCGCCGACAACGCGGGCCAGCGTGTCGACCAGTCCGCCCGGCGGGAACGGCACGACGAATTTTATCGGCCGGCTGGGGAAATTCTGCGCCACGGCGGTGGTGACGAGATTCAGCCCGACCAGCATACCAAGCACAAGCTGCCAGCGAATCCGCATATTCAATCCTCCCTTTGCGAGTCGTTATTGTTCGATCTTGAGTGCAGCCAGGACGATGTCGACGACAGCGTCGATCAGGTCCTCGGGTGGGCCTTCACCGCGTAGCCGCCAGCGTCGCATGGCGAACAGAGTCGGCAGATAGGTGATCGTTTCGGCCAGCATGCGCACCGAGGCGCGCCGCTGTTGCGGCGGCAGGCCGGCTGCGACGATGCCGACGATCTCTTCGAGGAAGGTATCGACGCGACGCCGCAACGCGGTGCGTGAGCGGCTGTCGAGCAGATGCGCCTCGCGCAGCACCAGCGCGATCGAGTCGCGATGTTCGTATTGCGCCCGCACCACAGCGCGCACGGCACGCACCAGTCGATCCCGCGGGACGTCGGAGCCGGCCATCGCGGTGGCGACCGCCTCGTGATAGCGCGCAATGGCGCGGTCGCAGACCAGGAACAGGATGTCGTCCTTGGTCCGGATGTAATTGTAGAGCGTGCCCTGGGTCAGCCCGGCCTTGAGGCCGACCTCGCGCGTCGTCGTCGCCGCATAGCCCTTGCGCAGGAACACCTCGATCGCGGCGCGCTCGATCCGTCCCCGGCGCTCCTCGACCAGGGCTGCGTCCTTCACGTTGGTTCCGCCAGCCGGATCAGGCGAGGGGGACGTCCGCATTTCGAGCCTTTGAGTTGACTGAGCGCTCAGTCAGGTTAGATTAACGACCTGGATTTGATCCCGCAAGTGCTCTGATCGTCATGTCCGACCGCATCATCTTCGGCGCCGAGAGGCTCGACGAGGCTCGCCTCGCCGAGGGCGTCGGTCGCACGGCCGGTGCCCTCGAGGCCGAAGGCATCGGCGCCGGCGACACTGTGGCTCTGCTGTTTCGCAACGACGTGCCGTTCGCATTGCTGTCGCTTGCCGCGGCGCGGCTCGGTGCCGCAATCCTGCCGATCAACTGGCATTTTTCGGCTGACGAAGTGGCTTATGTCCTGGCCGATTCCAGCGCCAAGCTTCTGATCGGCCATGCCGATCTGCTGCTGCCGCTGGAGGGCATCGCGCCCGACACGCGCCGCTATGCGGTCGCGACACCGGACGCTTTGATCGAAGCCTATCGGATCGATCGGCGTCGCTGCGTTATGGCGGAGGACCGCGACTGGTCAGCCAGGGTCGCGTCGGCGCCGATCTGGACCGGCGCACCGCGGCCATCCCCGTTGACGATGCTCTACACGTCGGGAACGACGGGGCGTCCGAAGGGCGTGCGCCGGCCGCCGCTCGACGCCGAAGCGCAGAAGCGGGTCGCGGTGTCGATGGCCTATGTGTTCGGCAGCCGCTCCGGCATGCGCACCCTGGCGGCGGCGCCGCTCTATCACAGCGCTCCGAACGCGGTCGCGCTTTCGACGCTGCGGACCGGCGGCACCCTGATCATTCAGCCGCGTTTCGATGCCGAGCAATTCCTGCGGCTGGTCGCGGAACACAAGGCGACACACGCCTATATGGTGCCGACGATGTTCGTGCGGCTGCTGCGTTTGCCGCAGGCCGTGCGCGACCGATACGATGTCGGGTCGCTCGAATGGATCGTTCACGGCGCTGCGCCCTGTCCGCCTGACGTCAAGCGGGCCATGATCGAATGGCTCGGCGACCGGATCTACGATTACTACGGCGCCACCGAATTGGGGCCGATCACGCGTGTATCCGCCGCCGAGTGGCTCAACAAGCCCGGGACTCTCGGCCGCCCGGTCCCCGGCGCGGAAATCCGAATATATTCACCGGACGGACGGCGTCTAGGCGCCGGTGAGCCGGGCGAAATATACGCTCGCAACGTCAATTACCCCGACTTCACCTATCACAAGCAGGATGAGCGGCGATCCGAGGTCGGCCGCGACGGCTTGGTGACGTGCGGCGATGTCGGCTATCTCGACGAGGACGGCTTTCTGTTCCTGAGCGACCGTCGCCGCGACATGATCATTTCGGGTGGCGTGAATATCTATCCCGCCGAGATCGAGGCGGCGTTGGCGCTGATGCCCGGCGTCGCCGACGCGGCCGTCTTCGGAATCCCCGATCCGGAATTCGGTGAGTCGGTCTGCGCCTACATCCAGCCTCTGCAAGGCAGCGGCGTCAATGACGATGCGGTGCGCGCATTCCTGCGCGAACGGCTCGCCGGTTATAAAGTGCCGCGCAGGATCGAGATGACGGACTCATTGCCGCGCGAGGAATCGGGGAAAATCATGAAACGAAAGCTGCGCGATCCCTATTGGGCCAATACGGCGCGTTCGATTTGACCAGCATGTCCGGCGAACCGATCCTTCTCACCGAAACGCGCGGCATGGTGCGCTGGTTGACGATCAATCGTCCCGGCCAGATGAACCAGGTTGTCTGGGACCTGTTTCCGCTGATGATCGAGGCGTTGGCGTCGGCGCAGGCCGATGCTGCGATCCGCGCGATCGTGATCACCGGCGCAGGCGACCGTTTCTTCTGCGGCGGCGGTGACCTCTCGGCCGATCTGGAACGGAGCGCGCGCGGGCTCGCGCCCGACTGGTTGAACCATCCAATCACGCGTCTGTTTGCCGCGGTCGAAGCCTGCCAGTTGCCGGTCATCGCGCGGGTCAATGGCCATGCGCTGGCGCCAGGGCTTTCGCTGCTCGCGATGGTCGATCTCGCCGTCACGGTCGAGCGGGCGAGCTTTGGCCTTCCCGAGGCGCGTGTTGGTCTGATCAACACGCTGGGTCTTGCCTACCTGCAGCGGCTGATGCCGCCGCGCAAGCTGCTCGAACTGATGCTGACCGCTGAGACCATCACCGCGGCCGAGGCGCTGACTCATGGCCTCGTCAACTATGTCGTGCCGGCGGCGGAACTCGACGCCAAGATCGACTGGCTTGTCGCCCGCCTGCTCGACAAGTCGCCGGAATCGTCGCGCCGCAACAAGAGCGCGTTCAAGGCGATGCAGGACATGACCTTGGCCCAGGCGCTGGCATTCGGCAACGCGGCGGTCTCGACCGCTCTGCTGACCGAGGACTTCCGCGTCGGGATGGAGGCCTTCAACCAGCGCCGTCCCGCGCAATGGCCGACCAGAAAGACAGAGTCATAAGCACGCTGTTCAACCTTGCGGGCAAGACCGCCCTCGTGACCGGCGCGACGCGAGGCATCGGCCGCGCGATCGCAAGCCGTCTTGCCGAGCACGGGGCCAATGTCGCCATCCACGGGCGTGAACAGTCGGTCTGCGACGCTGTCGCTGCCGAGATCGTCGCGCAAGGCGGTCATGCGATCGGTGCGGCGATGGACCTCGGGCAGACCGATCTTCTCGAAGGCCTGGTCAGCAAAGTCGAGACTGCATTCGGACAGATCGACATCCTGGTCGCGAATGCAGCCGCGGTCACTTATGCCGGCCCGATGCGGGGCGTGACCGACGAAGCCTTCGACCGGATGCTTTCGATCAATCTGAAGAGCCATGTCTGGCTGGCGAACCTGGTTCTGCCCAAAATGGCATCCCGGCGCGACGGCGCGATCATCGTGATCGCAAGTATTTCAGGAATTGCAGGCGAGCGCTCGCTCGGCATTTATGGCCTCGCCAAAGCCGCCCAGATGCAGCTCGTCCGCAACATCGCGGTCGAGTATGGACGCCATAATGTGCGCGCCAATGCCATTGCGCCGGGATTGATCCGCACCGACATCTCGAAGTCGCTGTGGAGCAATGCTGAGATGCTCGAGCGTATCACGGGCGCCTATCCGCTGCGGCGCGCCGGCGAGCCGGATGACATCGCCGGCGTGGCCGTGTTTCTCGCGTCGGCCGCTGCCGCCTTTGTCACCGGCCAGACCATCGTGGTCGACGGCGGCGGATTGATCGGGCAAGGCACCCCGATATGAATGCGCATCTGGCCGGCCATGCGGGGATCGGTGCATCGGTGCGGCGGGTCGAAGACCACCGCTTCGTCACCGGGGCTGGACGCTTTACGGCGAACCGCAGCCCGGATGGTCTCGCTCACGCGGTGTTCGTGCGGTCCCCCTTCGCGCATGCGCGGGTCGCAAGCCTGGATCTCGCCGCGGCCGCCTCAAGTCAAGGCGTATTGAGCGTTTTCGACGGGCGGATGCTGCTCGAAGCGGGTCTCCGGCCACTGCCTTATGCGCCGATGCTGAAACGGCGCGACGGCGCGGCGATGTCGCCGCCGCCGCGCCTCGCCTTGGCCGCGGAGGTGGTGCGCTTCGTCGGCGAGGCGGTTGCCTGTGTCATCGCGGAAACCGAGTGGCAGGCGCTCGACGCCGCGGAAAAGATCGCAATCGACTGGGAACCGCTGGATGCAGTCGCGGACGTCGCGGCTGCTGCCGCATCGAATGCCGTGGGTGTGAACGCGGCGGCCCCGGACAATGTCTGTGGCTGGTATGAACATGGCGACGCCGAAGCCGTTCGCGAGGCATTCGAGATCGCCATTCACCGCGTCCCGATCGAACTGGTGAATAATCGCCTGATTGCGCATGCGCTCGAGCCGCGTGCCGCGGTCGCGGAGTGGGACGGGGCGCGGCTGACGCTGACCACCGCATGCCAGATGCCACAGCTATGCCGGCAGCATCTCGCGCATATCCTGCCTGAACTCGCGCCGGAGAACATCCGCGTGATCGTGCGCGACATTGGCGGCAGCTTCGGTGCGAAGACTTTCATCTATCCTGAATATGTCGCGGTTGCGCATGCAGCGCGCCGGCTCTGCCGACCGGTCAGCTGGGTCGCGACCCGCACCGAGGCCTTCCTGTCGGATTGTCACGGTCGCGATCATCGCAGCATTGCCGAGCTTGCGCTCGATGCCGATCTTCGATTCACGGCCTTGCGCGTGCGCACCCACGCCAATGTCGGCGCCTATCTGTCGTTTCTCGGCGCGGTGATTCCGACGATATCCGGGTCAAAGCCGCTGGCCGGCGTCTATCGTATTCCAAGTCTCCACCTCCAGGTCGGCACCGTGCTGACCCACACCGCACCGGTCGAGGCCTATCGCGGCGCCGGGCGGCCCGAAGCGATCTATCTGCTGGAGCGGCTGATCGACAAGGCCGCGCGCGCGCTTGACGTCGATCCGGTCGACCTGCGCCGCCGCAATATGATCGGTGCGCGCGAATTGCCTTATGTCAGCGCCATGGGCGAAACCTATGACAGCGGCGACTTTCCTCGGGTCATGGACGCGGCGCTGGCCGCGGCCGATTGGAACGGCTTTCCGTCGCGCCAAAAAATTGCGGCGCAGCACGGCAGGCTGGCTGGCCGCGGAATGGCGTATTTCATCGAATCGACCGGCGCCGCCAATCCCGTGGAGTCGTCGCAGATCGTCGTCACCGAAACCGAGGTGACGGTGTTCTCGGGTACCCAGAATATGGGGCAGGGCCTCGAGACCTCCTATGCGCAAATCGTTGTCGAGCGGCTCGGCGTTCCGATGGATCAGGTCCGCATCGTCCAGGGGGATACCGACCAGGTGCCGCGCGGCGGCGGCAGCGGCGGATCGCGTTCGCTGTTCATCGGCGGCGCCGCGATTGCGGCAGCCTGCGATGACCTGATCGCGCAGGCGCGCGAGGATGCGCCCCGCGCCAACGCGATCGACTGGTTCGAATTGTCGCGCGCCCGCGGCGGGCCTCTGCTGGCCGAGGGCAAGGTCAAGGTCGCGGCCTTCAGCTGGCCGAATGGCTGTCATGTCTGCGAAGTGGAAATCGACAGGGAGACCGGCGAGGTGAAAGTGACCCGCTTCACTGCGGTCGACGATGTCGGCGTGGTGGTCAATCCGATGATCGTTCACGGGCAGACCCACGGAGGCATTGCGCAAGGCGTCGGGCAGGCCCTGATGGAGCATATTCGCCACGATCCGGCCGATGGACAATTGGTCACCGGCTCGCTGATGGATTATGCCTTGCCGAGGGCGCTGGACCTGCCGATGTTGGAGGTTCAGACCGATGAGCGGTCGCCCTGCACGACCAATCCGCTCGGCGCCAAGGGCGCGGGCGAGGGCGGGACGATCGGATCGCCCCCGGCGGTGGTGAATGCGATCCTCGACGCGCTCGCCGGATACGGCGTTGCGCATCTCGACATGCCGATCACCGCGGAAAAGATCTGGCGTGTGATGCGGCGAAAGCCGGAGCGAGCCCCGTGACCGACGATCAAAGAACGGCCGACGGCCAGATCCGCACCGCCGCGGATGGTCATGTCCTGTGCATCATCATAGACCGGCCGGCAAAGCTCAACGGCTTTTCGCTGCGGATGCTGCGCGGGCTGGGCCAGGCATTCTCCGAACTGGAAAATAACCCGACCTATCGGTGCGGTTTGCTATGCGCGGAAGGTGCGAATTTCACAGCCGGCCTGCAGCTCGATCAGGTCGGCCCGGTGATGGCGACCGGGCAATCCTTGTTCCCGCTGGACCACGTCGATCCGATGTCGTTGCGCCCGCCGCTCCGAAAGAAGCCGGTGGTCGCGGCTGTCCAGGGCATCTGCTTCACCATCGGCATCGAACTGATGCTCGCTTGCGACATCGTGATCGCGGCCGACGATTGCAGATTTGCCCAGATCGAGGTCAAACGCGGGATCATGCCGACCGGGGGCGCGACCATGCGCTTTGTCGAGCGCGCCGGGTGGGGCAATGCGCAGCGCTATCTGCTGACCGGGGATGAATTCAACGCCGCCGAGGCGATGCGACTGGGATTCGTACAGCAAGTCGTTGCGACACGTGACCTGCGGGAAGCGGCCTTGACGATGGCGCGCAGGATTGCCGAGCAGGCTCCGCTGGCCGTGCAGGCGTCGCTGGCATCGTCGCGGCGCTATCTCGAGCAAGGTCCTGTCGGCATGAGCGCGGAGATGGACCGGATGCAGCAGCGTCTGTCGGAATCGGCGGATGCCGCCGAGGGCGTGCGGTCGTTCGTGGAACGGCGACAAGCTAAGTTCGAGGGGAGATGACATGGATTACGCGCATTACCAACGCATCAAGGTCGAACGTGACGGACGCCTGCTGACTCTCACGCTCAACCGGCCGGACGTCCTCAACGCTGTCGATGAGCAGATGCAGAAGGAGCTCGCGCAGATCTTCTATGACGTCAATCTTGACGATGATGCCGACGTCGTCGTGATCCAAGGCGCCGGCGCGGCCTTCAGCGCCGGCGGCGATATCACCTGGCTTGGCGAGTCTTCCGCACGGGGTGCGCCGCCCTCGACCGTCGACGGCAAGCGCCTGGTGTTCGGGTTGCTTGATTGCGAGAAGCCGATCATCGCCAGGCTGCACGGGTCTTGTGTCGGGCTCGGTGCGACCGTGGCCTTGTTTTGCGACATCATCATCGCCGCCGAAGGAACCAAGATCGGCGATCCCCACGTGAAGGTCGGCATCGTCGCGGGTGATGGCGGTGCCGTGATCTGGCCGCAGCTGATCGGCTTTGCCAAGGCCAAGGAAATGCTGATGACCGGCGATCTCATCACGGCGCAAGAGGCGGAGCGGATCGGCCTGATCAATTATTGTGTGCCGGCCGACCAGCTTGACGCCAAGGTTTCGGCCATGGCGCAGAAGCTGCTCAACGGCGCAACGCAGGCGATCCGCTTCACCAAGGTCGCCACTAACATTCACCTGAAGCAGATTGCCACGGCGGTGATGGATGCGAGCGTCGCCTATGAGACCATGACATTCTTCACGCAGGATCATCACGAAGCCGTCAAAGCCTTCCAGGAGAAGCGTAGACCGAAATTCACCGGCCGCTAGAGCGTCGGTTCAGCAGCGGAGATCCAAATGAAAGCGGTTTGGCACGACAAGACCGGTGCGGCGCGGGACGTGCTCCAGGTCGGTGAGCGCCCGGATCCGGAACCGGGACAAGGCGAGGTCCGCGTGCGCGTCGCGACGTCCGGCGTCAATCCGTCCGACGTCAAGCGGCGCGCGGGGTCCAGCGGTCCGCTGGCGTTTCCATGGGCCACGCCGAACAATGATGGCGCAGGGATGATCGACAAGGTGGGACCGGGCGTTGACCCCGGACGCGCGGGACAACGCGTGTGGCTGCATAGCAGCGGCTGGAAGCGCCCGCAGGGGACCGCCGCCGAATTCACCGTGGTGCCGGCGGAGCGGGCGGTGCCGTTGCCCGACGGCGTGTCGTTCGACATCGCGGCGGGGTTGGGTGTTCCGGCGATGACCGCGCATCGCGCGGTGTTCGGCTTCGGGCCGGTGCAAGATAGGACGGTGTTGGTGACCGGTGGCGCCGGAGCGGTCGGCTTCTACGCCATTCAGCTTGCGGTCTGGGGCGGCGCACGGGTGATCGCCACCGTGTCCGGCGACGAGAAGCGGGCCGAGGCGGTGCGCGCCGGCGCGCATGACATCATCAATTATCGCACCGAGGATGTGGCAGAGCGCATTGCCGCGATCACCCGGAATGAGGGGGTTGATCACGTCGTCGAGGTGGACTTCGGCGTCAACCTGCCGGTGACATTGAAGGTGCTCAAGAATGACGGTTCGATCGCGACCTATGCATCGATGGGCAAGACCGAACCGGTTATTCCTTTCTACCCGATGATGTACAAGAATATCCGTCTGATGTGGGTATTCGTCTATGAGATGTCAGCCGCAGCCATGGACGCTGCGGCGAAGGACATCAACGCCTGGCTGCTGGATTCGAAAACCCAGCACCCGCGCTTCCATCGCTTTCCCTTGGCGCGGGCAGTGGACGCCCATCTCGCCGTCGAGGCGGGCGTGGTCGGCAAAGTCATCATCACCGTAGCGGAGCCGGTAGCGTAGAATCTTGAGAGCAGCATGTGAGGATCATCCGACGTTTCCTCACCTACCTCGACAACCCGCTTCGGCTCCGGCGCGGCGACCAGTTACAAGGAAAAGGTGATCACGCTGAGCGGTCATCGACGCGCTCCCCATCGCAGTGTGAGGGCTGCATCCGTTCGTCGCTGGTCGTGGGACTAGTCGCTCTTCTTCAGCCGCTGTTCGATGAGGCGTCCGGCATGCTGCAGATCGGCGAGATATTTTCGCGCGGCTTCATCGATCGACAAGGCGGACGAAAGAACGTGATCGCGATCGCGGCGCGCACATCGTCGCCGGTGCAGATCGGAATGGCGATCGTGCTGGTCTGATAATTGAATCCTTCGAGCATGCCGCCGTTGCGCCATGCATAGCCTCTGTTGCGAATCGCCTCGAGGAGCTGGCGCAGCATCCGATCTCCCGGAATGGTCTCGCCCTTCGACTTGTCGGCACGGAGTTGCGCCGTGCTGCTACAGCGGGCCGCTTTCTGCCTGCGAGTCAGTGGGGATAAAAATCTTTGACTGAGATATAATTCCGTTCATGTGCTAACCATCCCTCATCCCTGCTCGCGAGGGGGCGTCTTCTAGAGACGGTCCTGAAGGCGGAGCAGGGTGCGGTCCCTGCGGCCTGGCTCGTAACCACGCACTCGGGCGACCCCGGAACTCCGCCCGGCGGGCACTACGACCCGCCTGCGAGGAGCTCGCTGTGCCCCGACCGGCACGTGGCCGGTCCCGACACGCGCGGCCGGGTCGACAAATCCGCAAGTGGAGCGCCGAGAGGCGGGCGCGTCGATCGCAAGACGCGCGCTGTGCCTCGCAGGCACGGCTCCTGACATTGCGCCTCCCGGCGCTCCGCTCCCCCTCGTTGTGTTGAACGTGGGGGCACCTTGCAAAGCTCGGGCGCGACGGCGCTGCGAGATCAATTCATGCTGTCTCCAGATACACGATGACTGCCGCGCGGCTTTCTTGACAATTTCCAACGCAGACATGACGCTAGTTCTATCGTGATCGTATCGTTCAAGTGTGAACTGGGCACAACTTCACGTGGCGGCACTAACCGAGAGCATCAGTCGCGCACCGGTGCCGGGTGGTCCCGGAGCGCTCGAATTCCGAACGATACCGAAATGACGTGATGGACGCGCAACGAGCATGAGCTACGAGCCGACCAACGAACAATGGATTGACGTCGACGGAGTGCGCACGCGCTATCTGGACATCGGGGCAGGCGAACCGGTCCTGTTCTTTCATGGCGGGCATATGGGGGATCCATCGGGCGCGGAGAGCGCCGACATCTGGAACCTCAACATGCCCGAGCTTTCGCAGCATTTCAGGTGCATCGGCGTCGATCGCCTCGGGCAGGGATTCACCGACACTCCGAAGATGGATGACGACTACTCGATGCGGGGCTCGATCAATCACGCGATTGGCTTCATGGAAGAACTCGGCGCAGGGCCTTATCACATCGTCGGTCATTCCCGTGGCGGATACGTCGTCGCGCAGATCACGCTGCAGCGGCCGGATCTGGTGAAATCCTGCACGCTCGTCTCCAGCAATACGGCGGCTCCGGGCCCAGGCAGGAATGAGATCGTTTTTGCGACGAATCCCCATCCGCCCTTCTCGCGCGAACGCGCCTGGTACTCATTCGAAAAATATTCCTTCAGTACCGCTCACGTCGAACCCAGCTGGTTCGAATTCCGGCTGAAAGCGTTGACGACCGACAAGTACCGTCATGCCGCGAAACGCATGATGGTCGATGGGTTGTTCGAGACGGTGTTTCAACCGGAACTGCGACGTTCGCGCGAAGAGATGTTTGCGCGTCTCGAACGCGAGTCGATCGGGCGGCCCATGATGATGTTTTGGGGCGTCAATGACCCGACGGCATCGATCGCGCAGGGATACGAGCTTCAGCGGCTGATCGCGCGCCACGCATTCCGGTGCCAGATGCATGTGGTCAATGAGGCCGGCCATTACTCCTATCGCGAGCAGCCTGCCGCCTTCAATCGCGTCCTGCGCAGCTTCATCGAGGAATGCCGCTATGGCGTCTGATCCTGCGAAAGCCGCCACCGTGGAGCGCACCGGCGCCGATCCGTTCTACCCCGGCGATCTGAGCATGGGTCAGGAGCAATGGATCGACGTGGACGGCGTGCGCACCCGGTATTTCGATCAGGGGAGCGGCGCCGCGATGGCGCTGTTCCATGGTGGCTATTACGGCAGCACGGAGGCGAGCACGGCCAGGACCTGGGATCGCAATTTCCAGCCATTGTCCAAGACGCTCAACGTGGTCGCGGTCGATCGATTGGGTCAGGGCTATACCGATGCGCCGCGCAACGATGCCGGCTACACCATCGACGCAGCGGTGCAGCACGCGGCCAATTTCCTCACGGCGCTGAATAAAGGACCGTACCATCTCGTTGGCCACTCGACCGGTGGGTATCTGGTGGCGCGCCTCGCGCTTGAATATCCGCACCTAGCGCGCACGGTGACGTGCGCTTCCGGAGGAGCGCTCTCCCCGGGATACGAACGTTATGTTCACGCCAATCTGCCGGCTTGGTCGCCGCGGGCGACATTGCGTGCATGCTACGAGCGGTTGTTCTACGATCCGCGCGACGTGACCGAGCAGTTGCTGGATGAGCCATGCGCGGTCGTTCAGTCGGACAAATTCATTGCCGCCAGGACGAAGATGGCCGAAGGGCTGGAGCGGACGCTGTTCCGCCCCGAGCTTGGGCGCCAGCGCTTCGAGACGCAAGGGTGGCTGATCGGGCGCGGAATGCCGTGTCCGACCCTGCTGACATGGGGCCTTCAAGATCCGGTCGCCGACGTCGAAGACGGAAAAGTTCTGCTTGAAATGTTCATGAAGAAGCAGTCCTTGGCCGAAGGGCGGTTTTTCAATCGCGCTGGGCATTACGTACACCGCGAACACGCCGCTTCCTTCTCGCGTACGCTTCACGCCTTTGCGACGAGCCATCAATGAATGGGCCGCTCATCACACAATCGGCGAATATCGTTTACGATACCCTGGACTTGAGCCAGACCGGCGAAATCTCGGCCAGTGCCGTGAAGAATCTCTCTGATTTCATGGTCGAACATGACCTCATGAAGCCTTCGGAGGCGCCTCCCTGGACAAGGTGTTCACCGATCGTTTCGTCAAATAGAGGGAGCGTTAGCATGTTTCCTGCTCAGGATCGTTGATGACGAACAAGCCGCGGGTTTGGGACAAATATATGCCGGACGGCGACAAGGCTCTGATCGAGCTGGCCGGCTATCGGCAGCCGATGGGATTTGGCGAGCGGCCGGCTCTCATTATCGTCGACGCCAATTACAACTTCACCGGCGATCGAGACGAGCCGATCGAACTGGCCGTGAAGCGGTGGCCGAATGCTTGCGGGAGCTTCGCATTCGCAGCGCTGCCGCAATTGCGCCGGCTGGTCGATTGCGCGCGCAGCAAGGGGATGCCGATTTTCTTCACGACCGACGGGTTTCGTGATGACGGCTGGAATATGGGTAGCTGGCTTTGGAAAACCGGACGCCGCTCCGACGAGCAATCCTCCGCGCGAGACAGTAACCTGCGCGGCTCCGACATTCATCCCGATCTGGATATGCGCCCGACCGATGTCCTGATCGAGAAGCTGAAACCGAGCGCATTCAACGGCACATCGCTGCGGCAGTTGCTGACTCTGTTGCGCGCCGACAGCGTCATCGTTGGCGGCGGAACAACCAGCGGATGCGTGCGGGCGACCGTGATCGACGCGTTCAGCGACAATTATCGCGTCGTTGTCGCCGAGGATGGCTGCTTTGATCGTATTCAGTCATCGCACGCGATGAATCTTTTCGACATGGATGCCAAATACGCCGACGTGCTGGCGGTTCGGGAGATCGTCGAGTTTCTCAGCGCGCAGCCGCCGGTTTCGTTCGCGCTGCCATCGGGAGGGGGCTGATGACGATCGAGAATCAAGCGGCCGGCGGCGTACCCGTTGTCGATCTGAGCGGCTGCGCTGACGATCTTGCGGCACGGCAACGACTGGGTCGGGCGATCGACACCGCATTCCAGCAGAGCGGATTCATGGTGATTGTCGGCCATGGCGTCTCTCCGGATCTGGTTTCCAGGATGTACGCGACCACGGCCGAATTCTTTCTTCAGCCGGATGAGGAGAAGCTGAAATATCGCTCGCCGGTCGGCGCAGCGACGCGCCGCGGTTTCAGCAGGAATAACTACAGCGCGGCCTCGCGTGGCGAGGAGACGCCGCCCGATCTGTGTGAGTTCTTCACGATGAACCGTCTCGGCGAGCCCGGCATTGCACACCGTGAAGTGCTCGGCGCGCAATTCGATCAGGTCGCGGCGCCGAATGTCTGGCCGACGACTCCTGCCGGTTTCAGCGCGGTCTGGCTCGAATATTTTGCGGCGATGGAGCGGCTCAGCCAGTTGCTGATGCGGCTGTTCGCGCTCGGTCTCGATCTCAACGAGAATTATTTCGACCGGTTCATCGACGATCATTTCACCTACATGATCGCCAATTTCTATCCGCCGCAATTGGAGGCGCCGGCGCCCGGACAGTTCCGTCGCGGTGCGCATTCCGACTGGGGCACCCTGACGATCCTCTACCAGGACGACAATCCGACCGGCCTCGAGGTGTTGAACCGGGCCGGGTCGTGGACTCCTGTGGCGCCGATTCCTGGTTCGTTCGTCATCAATATCGGTGACCTGATGGGCGTCTGGACCAATGACCGGTGGGTCTCGACGCTGCACCGCGTCGTCAACCCGCCGCGCCAGCGCGCGAGTGATTACCGCATCTCGATTCCGTTCTTTCATCAGCCGAACTTCAACGCTCTGATCGAATGCCTGCCGTCATGTACATCGGCCGACAATCCGCCCCGGCATCCGTCCGTCACATCGGGCGAATGGGTTGAGTTGATGATCCGTCGGGCGTCGGCCGCGGCTTGATATGGGAGCGGCGACGATGCGGTTTCAAAACAGGGTGGCCGTGGTCACCGGAGCCGCCTCCGGCCTCGGGCGCGGAACCGCTCTCGCTCTGGCGCGCGAGGGCGCAAAGGTCGGCTGCGTCGATGTCAATCGATCCGCGCTCGTTGAGACCGTGCTTGAGATCGAACGTGCCGGCGGCGTGGCTCTTGCCGCGCCTGCCGACGTCGCTGACTCGGCTCAAGTGCGACTGGCCGTCGCGGCCATTGTCGCGGGCCTCGGAGCGATCGATGTGCTGGTCAATTCCGCAGGCGGGGCGCTCGTCAAGGCGGCGCATGAGACCACCGACGAAGAATGGCGCCATTGCCTCGATCGCAACCTGACCGGCACATTCTATTTCTGTCGAGAGGTGCTGCCGTCAATGACCGGCCGGGGAGGCACCATCGTCAACGTGGCATCTTCGCTGGCGCGCATCGCGGCTCCGGACTTCGCGGCCTATTCGGCGGCGAAAGCCGGAATCGTCGGCCTCACGCGACAACTCGCGCGCGACTATGGCCCGAAAGTGCGCATCAATTCGGTTTCGCCTGGCGCCATCGACACGCCGTCGGTGCGCGCGGCGATCGATGCATCGCCCGATCCTGCCGCGACGTTGTCGGAAATCGCCAACGGCAACACGATCGCGCGCCGGCTGGCCTCGACGGATGAAGTGGTCGAAGTCATACTATTTTTAGCTTCGGATTCAGCCAGTTTTGTCATGGGCCACGATCTCGTGGCCTGTGGCGGTCAAAGCGTGGTCGCCTATTAAATGGTGTCGACGCGTCGTCTTACACAACAGAAAGGAAAGCCTTCCATGTCATCTATCCAGTATCTCAGACACCCGCGTACGCGAGCGGCAGCCGCTGTGTTGGCGATGGGCGTGACGTCCGCGGCGCTATGGTCGAACGTTGCGATCGGCGCGGAAGCAGACGTTGCGGCGGCGAAAGCGACGGTCGCCCGGTATATTGCGGGGACAGAGACGGCACCGCCGACATCGGGTCCGAAGGCGGTTCCCGGCAAGTCTCTCTACGTCGTGTCCTGCGGCCAGGCCGTGCCCGGATGTTCGTTGCAGACCAACGCCGCGGTGGAAGCCGGCAAGACGCTGGGCTGGGACGTGACCCTGGTCGATGGCGCCTTCAACGCCAATGGCGGCTATGAAAAAGGCATCCGGCAGGCGATCGCGGCCAAGGCCGATGGCCTGATCGTCGTGTCGATCGATTGCGGCATCGTCAGCCAGCCGCTCCGTGAGGCCAAGGCTGCCGGTGTGAAGGTTGTCGGTCAGAACAGCTTCACCTGCGCCGACGATCCGTCGTTGATGACGACGATGCGCTATTCCACCACGACGCCGGATCTTGCGGCATTCGGCCAGGCCGAGGGCGTGGCTCAGGCCGCCTACATCGTCGCCAAGACCAACGGCACGGCGAAGATTCTGAACTTCCGCTTTGTCGACAACACCTTCGCGATCCAGATCACCAAGGGTTTCGAAACCGAGATCGCGAAATGCACCACCTGTGAGGTGCAGAATGCGGATATCGCGCTGTCGGATTACGGAACGCCGACCGGCTTTGCGCGCAAGGCCAACACGGCGCTGCTCGGCGCCGGCGACGTCAAGGTCGTCCGTGTGCCGTTCGACTCCTTCGTCACCAGTGGCGTGGGGCAGGCGGTCGTCCTGGCCGGAAAGGCTTCGAGCATTCTGGTGATCGGTTCGGAGGGCTTCGAGGCGAACCTGAATCTGGTCCGCGAGAAACGTGGGCAGTCGGTCGCTGTTGCCTCGGATCAGCAGTGGATCGGCTGGGCGTCGGCGGACACCATGAACCGGGTCTTGGCGGGCGCTGAGCCGGCTCCAGCGGGCATCGGCTTCAAGCTCATCGATGCCGACAATAACCTGCCGGCGTCAGGCAATTATCGCTCTGCTGTCGACTTCAAGGCGGCATATCGGGCTGTCTGGGGCAAGTAGGTCATGACGTTTCGATCCGGGACGGAGGCGCAAGCCTCCGTCCTGAGCGCTTCCAACATTTCAAAGCATTACACGCGCACGCGTGCGCTGAATGACGTGAGCCTTGCGGTCTTCCGGCACGAGATCCATGCCTTGCTGGGCGGAAACGGGTCCGGCAAATCGACGCTGATCAAGATCCTGGCCGGGATCGAGAAGGCCGATGGCGATGGGCTGATCCAGGTCGGGCCGGATTCATTTTCGACCCAATCATGGTCGCCGCGCGCCGCCTATGATGCCGGCATCCGCGTGGTGCACCAGGATCCGGGCGTGTTTCTTGACATGAGCGTCGCCGATAATCTTGCCGCCGGGCACGGCTATCTCACCGGGTTTGGTTGTCGGGTGAAGACAGCGCTGTGGCGCGAGCATGTGCGGCGCACGCTTGCGCGTTTCGATATCGACGCATCGCCGAACACCCGGATGTCCAGGCTTCGGCCATCCACCCGAACCATGGTCGCCATCGGTCGGGCATTGCAGGACCGCGCCGAGGATGACGGTGGCGGATTTCTCATTCTCGACGAGCCGACCGCGGCATTGCCGCGCGGTGAGGTCGAATTGCTGTTTGCCGCGCTGCGGCGCTTTGCGGCTGGAGGACAATCGATCCTGTTCGTGAGCCACCGGCTGCCCGAAGTGCTCAGCCTGTGCTCGACCGTCACCGTGCTCCGCGATGGAACCAGGATTGTCAGCCGGCCGACCAAGGGCCTGGACGAGATCACCTTGGGAGAACTGGTCGCGGGCCGCAAGCTCGCCGACGTCGTCCACCGTCCCGATCGTGTTCTGGCTGAGCGGCCGACGATCGTGCAGGTGCATGGCCTGTGCCTGGGCCCATTGCGCAATCTGGACATCGACCTCCGTGAAGGCGAGGTGCTCGGCATCGCGGGCCTGCTTGGATCGGGGCGGACCACATTGCTGCGCTATATGTTCGGCGACCTCCAGGCCGAAGAGGGAACGATGGCCATTGACGGCAAGCCGGCGCGGCTGCGCAGTCCGGGCGAGGCGGTTACGGGCGGCATTGCGCTGGTTCCGGAGGACCGCGGGAAGGACGCGCTGTTCCGCAGCATGACGCTCGACAACAATCTGGCTGCCAGCGTCGTGGGCCGCTATTGGCGTCGCGGAGTGCTTCAGGCGGGCCGGCAGAACGAAGAGTCCAAGGCCTTACTGACGACGTTCAGCATCAAGGCCACGGACCTGAGCCTGCCGCCAACCGCGTTGTCCGGCGGCAATCAGCAGAAGATGGTGCTGGCGCGATGGCTGCGCACACAACCCAAGGTCCTGCTGCTCGATAACCCGACCCAGGGTGTCGATGTCGGCGCGCGCGAAGACATCCATGCTCTGATCCGCAACGCTGCACAAGCCGGCACCGCGGTGCTGGTCGTGAGCGACGATTATGACGAACTTGCGCGGGTGAGCGACGGTGTCGCCGTCCTCAGCGCCGGACGAGTCTCGTCCCGCCTGTCCGGGGCGGATCTCACCGCCGAGCGCATCGCTCGCGCGGTCTATGGCGGTATGCCGGAAGCGCTAAACGGAGAACATGTTCATGAGCGCGCCTGACACGACAGAGACAGGTGTGGTCGAATACGCTCCGTCGACGGCGGCGAACCATTCGGAGCGCCGGCTGCTGGCGGCCGCGGAGCGCTATGGCCTGGTGGTGCTGCTCGCGGTCGTGATTATCGTCTTCAGCCTGCTGCCGAAAAGTGCGCCGATCTTCGCGACGCACGCCAATATCATCAACATCATGGGCGGCGAGGTGACGCTCTGCATCGTCGCCATCGCCTTCACCCTGCCGCTGATGGTCGGACAACTCGATCTCAGTGTCGCCTCGATTGCCGGGCTCGCCTCGGTAGCGACCACCGCGGCGATGTCTCACTTCGACGCACCGCTCCCGGTTGCGATCATGGTCGCGCTCGGCGCCGGCCTGCTGGTCGGCATGATCAACGGCTATCTGATCGCGATCCTCGGACTGGATGCGATCATCGTGACGCTGGCCGGCATGACGCTGATGGGTGGTTCGGTGCAGTGGTACACCAAGGGGCTGTCGATCAATACCGGCATCTCCCGGGCGCTGACCGACTTCGGCTCGCTCCAGTGGTTCAGCATTCCGCGCATCACCTTCCTGCTGATCGTGGTCGCGGCGTTGTCGTGGTACCTGATCGAGAAGACCCCGTTCGGGCGCTACCTGCGCATGATCGGCAGCAACCGGTCGGCGGCGCGCCTCGTTGGCCTTCCGGTCGAGCGGCTGACATTTCTCGTATTCACGCTGACCGGTGCGCTCGCGGGCCTGGCCGGGCTCCTTCTGACGGCACGGTCGGGCGGAGCGAACCCGCTTGACGGGCCGGGCTTGCTGCTCCCTGGGCTTGCCGCGGTGTATCTCGGTGCGACGACCATCCAGCCCGGGCGGTTCAATATCCTTGGCACGATCCTGGGCGTGTTCTTCGTTGCGATCGTGGTGAGCGGTTTGACGTTGTCCGGCGTCCCGTCCTTCGTCGAGCAGCTCTTCAACGGCGGAGCGCTACTGCTGGCAGTCGGTCTCTCGCGTGGACTTGGACAAGCCAGAGGCAACAATGGAGCGATCGGCGCCTGACAGGCACGTTGAGCCCGTCGCCGGACGTTCGTCATTTCATCCTGACATTTGGGAAATGGTCGACATGCTTAAACTGCCAACTCACAATCGATATCCGTATTCCGCGATCGAACACCGGCCGGCCTATCATTGGCCATCGGAGAAGAGACTGGCTTTCTACATCGCGCTCAGCGTCGAGCAATTCGCGTTCATGAGCGGGTTTGGGGTCGACCCGCATTACGGCGTCGCTGGACGGCAGACCCAACGCAACTACGCCTGGCGCGACTATGGGCTCAGGGTCGGAGTGTGGCGGTTGTTCGATTCGCTCAAGTCGCTGGGGTTGCCTGCGACGGTGTTGATGAACAGCCTCGCCTGCGAAAATTATCCGGAGATCGTGGCAAAGATCGTCGAGCGTGGCGACGACATTTGCGGTCACGGCCGAACCAACGCAGAGTTTCTTCTCGACGTGTGGGAACATGATGAGGCACGCTTTATCGCGGAGGCGACGGAAATTCTGACCAGAACCTTCAAGGAGCATCCCGGCGGCTGGGTCGGGCCTGGCGGCGTCGAGACGCGAGCCACCCCCGACCTCCTTGTCGAGGCAGGATACAGCTACTCGCTCGGGTGGCCGGTCGACGATCAGCCGATCTGGATGAAGACGCGGGCTGGACGTATCCTGTCGGTTCCCTATCCAATGGAACTGAATGATCTCGGCACGAATGTTGTCCGGGATCACAGCGGACGTGAGTTCGCCGACATGATCGTCGATCAGTTCGACGAAATGATTGAGCAGTCGGAGCTTCAACCGCTTGTCATGGCCGTGTCCCTTCATCCGTTTGTGTCGGGTCAGCCGTTTCGGCTCAGGCCCGTCCGGAAGGCCTTGAAGCATTGTGTGACGCATCCGAAGGCGCAAAAAAACGTCTGGTTCACGACGGCTGGTGAGATCGCGCGTTATTGCGCGGACCTGCCTCCCGGGCTGATACCGGAGGCGTGACCGCGCAAGCGGCCGGACTCAGGCGTCTGGCTCGAAGAAGCCTGTGGTCCACTGAATTGGTTTGCATCAGCGCTGGAGGACGGACGTGACGAACGAGACCAAGGTCAAGATCGCGCATCTCGCGGGTCCGACCGCAACGATCCAGAACTCCCCGCCGCTGGTGACGTCGAACAAGGCGCGCTTGAAATACGGCCTGCCGTTGCGCGCCAATCCGAATGGCAGCGCGGCCCGCTTCGATGTGCTGCGCGCGCAGCGGCTCGCGGCGCCGGCAAAAGTCTATGTCGAATGCTTTTCGGCGCACCCGCTCGAGGCCGATGCGGCGCCACTCTACGGACCGCCGGACGGCTATCTCGACGCAAAGGGCGTGTTCAACAAGGAGCGCACCAGCCCTCAGGACAAGCCGGTCTTCGAAGTCGAGCTCAATCCGGATGACGGCCTCTATCCGCTGCCTTACATGGCGCGGCAAGCCGATGGCGCAGCCTGGGAAGAGGAATGCACGACGGCTGGTGCGACGCCGGATCAGGCGCGCCAGGGCTTCTATCCCGACGGGTCGCGTAGCTTTGAAGAGATCGACCGCCTCTCGATCAACGCGGCTGGCCTCGGCAACGCGATTTCGGCCATCGCCGACGTCGATTTCTATCGCGTGCTGCCGACCGGCGGATATACACGGGGACTTGCGCACGCGCAGCGAACCGATGTGGGGGAGGGCGATATCCCGCCGGAAATCCGCGGCAAGGATTTCTACGCCTACAAGCCGTTTCATCTCGGCGAGTCGCCGCCACGGCCATCACTGGCACGGCTCACCAACGCGACACGACGCGTGCTCGACACTGGAAAATACGCCGGCGCGATCTTCACCCAGGGCAGTCCTCAGGTCGAGGAGACGGCCTATTGGTTCAACCTGCTGATCGATACCACGGTGCCGATCTGCGGAAACGCCGCACAACGTCCGCACGGCGAATTGAGCAACGACGGCCCGAAGAACCTGACGGACTCGGTCGAGTACATCGCTTCGCGCGTCTGGGCCGACGAAAATGGCCGTAACCGTGCGGGCGTGATCGTCCTGCAGGAGCAGCGGATTTTCGCCGCGCGCGAAGTGATGAAGATGGACGCGCGGCCGGGTGGCTACGCCGCGACCGGCGGACATGGCGGCGTGCTGGGGGGAATGGGCTATCACGGCGCCGCCGTGCTGCATTATCTTCCCGCTTTGCGCCACACTTATCGATCCGACGTGAACCTGAGCAAGATTCCGTCTTCGGTGCCCGTCGTTCGGATCGACAACGGACGCCTGATGCGCGCCGACGTCACGATCCGCGACAATTCCGGAGACCTGTTGGAGTCGGCAATCCCGTCGGTCTCCATCGTCAAGGACGGCAGTTATACCGCGGAAGACTATTTCGATGACGCGTCGGTCACCGAGGATCTCACCATCCGGGTGGAGCAGAAACTGCGTCTGAACCGTCTGGGCGGGTTTGTCACCGAAGGTCTGTCTCCTTACGGCTCGATGACGTCCTCGGTGCGGCAGGCGGTGCTGCAACGCGCGATCTTCAGCGGGCTGCCGGTGGTCCGTGTCGGCCGCGGCAATCCGGAAGGCTTTGCCGATCCGCACCCGTATTTCATTCCGGGTTCGAACCTCACATCGACCAAGGCGCGGATGCTGTTGATGGCCTGCCTGCTCAAGCTCGGCAGCCTGCCGCCGGCCAAGGATCCGGACAATCCGACCGCTGATGAACTCGCCGCCACCCGCAAGGCCGTCGCGGCCTATCAGGCGATCTTCAGCACGCATTGATTATTTATCGCCGGGCGCATCTTGCGCGATCAAAAGTAGACCGCTGAGCGATGCGCCGACGCAGAGTCCTGCTCCGACCATGGCAGCAACGCCGAATGCCGACATCAGAGCCGGTCCGGTCGAAGCAAGCACGGTACCGATCAGGGCCGTCGCCAAAAGGCCGCCGGTGCGTGCGACCGCGCTATTGAGTCCGGAGGCCGCACCGGTATGACGATTATCCACTGACATCAGCACCGCCGTCGTCAGTGGCGCAACGGCGCCAGCGAGACCCAGCGCAATGACGATCATCGCCGGCAGGACGTTCAGCCAATAGCTGGTGTCAGGTCCGATCCGAAGCGTGAGCAAGAATCCGAGTGCGACGATGACCGAGCCGATGACCAGCGGCCATCGCGGCCCGGTTCTCGCCGACAGCGCGCCGGCCGCCGGCGACGCCAGCGCGATCACAAGCGGCAGCGGCAACAATGCGGCGCCGGCCTGCGTTGCGCTGTAGCCGGCAGCCTCGATCAGGACGTAGGGGACCAAAACAAACAGCCCACCGAGCGCGGCGTAAAGCAGCAGCGTCAGCAGTGTCAGGCCGACGAAACTGGCGGATCCGAACAGCGCCAGCGGCATCATGGCTTTGTCGCCGAGCCGCCGCTCGCAGATCAGAAACAGGATCGAGCAGATGATGCCGGCGCCCAGGATGACCGATGCGAAAGCGGACCAGCCTCGCCCGGAGACTTCCGTCAGCGCCCAGGTCGTGAGGCCGAGCCCCATGGTCGCGAGCGTCGCTCCCATCAAATCGAGCGGTTCTGCCGCATCGTCGATGTCGGCGTCGACATAGAGATAGGCAAACGCGACGGTCGCGACACACAGCGGCACGTTAATGAGAAAAATGAGCCGCCAGCCTGCGGCATCGATGAGCCAGCCTCCAAGGACCGGGCCGATTGCTCCAGCGGCAGCGCCGGCCGCGGCCCAGATTCCCACCGCGCGGCCTTTCGCCTCGCCGGTGAAGCTCTGGCCGAGGATCGCCAGGCTGCTTGGCAGCAGCATGGCGGCGCTGGCGCCCTGGACGAAGCGAGCGACCAGCAGCAACGTGAGATTGGGCGCCGCCGCGCAGGCGAGCGAGGCCAGGCCGAAGAGGCCGACACCAGCGACCAGCAGGCGGCGGCGGCCGAAGCGGTCGCCCGCCGCGCCGCCGAGTAGCAGCAGTGCGCTCAACGGAAGCAGGTAGGGGTTCACCACCCATTGAAGGCCGGCGGCGTCCGCTTGAAAGCTTGCGCCGATCGCCGGCAGTCCAACGTTGACGACGGAGCCGTCGATGAACGCCAGGCTCGACGCCAGGATGGTCGTCGCGATCACCAGCCGGGGATGGCTCGGGCTACGCTTTCGGTCCGCCGCTTGCGCCGCGGCTGCATCGCAAACAGTGTGAACCGACGTGCTCATGACAAACTCCAAGCCAGCCCGCGGCGATCTGCGCGCGTGACTGTGCGGCTCTGGCTATTACGCGGCCGACGCTAGCCGGTTGCGGCCGCCGCGTTGCGGGCCGCGATCAAGCCCTGGCACACGCAGCGCGCAAGCCCGTGCTGGCTGAATCCGCCGGCAGTTTCGCCGCCGCAATAGAGACCCGGGATCACCGCGCCCGACATGTCGATGACCTCGCATTTGGCGTTGATGCGCAGGCCGGCGCGGGTGTCGTGCAACACCGGCGTGGCCCAGGCGGCATAGAAGGGCGGCTTGGCAATCTTGTGGAGTGGCGCCGGCTTGCCGAAGTCCTGATCGTCACCCAGGTCGACGAAGGAATTATAGCGCGCCACGGTGGCTTCGAGATTTGCCGGCGGCATCGGCACGCGCTGATATTGCATGCGGATCTTGTCGGCCAGCGCGGCAAGAGTATCTGCGCTGAAGAAGAAGCCGTTGTCGATGTCGACAAACGGCGGCTCGGCCACCCATTTCTGCCGCGCGACGGCCTCCGCATCGAAGATTGCCCAGATCGGCCCGCCGCCATTATGTCCGTCGCCGATCCCCGCCAGCGCCGCATTGAGGAAGTTGTTGGGGTTGTAGGTGATGTTCTTGGCGTTCAGGTAGCTGCCCGGCAAGTAGGGTTTGATGCTGTTGTAATTGTTCGACGTGAAGGCCCGGCCGGTCTCGTCGTAGAAGCGCTGGCCCAGCATGTTGACCATGATCGCGTTCTGCCAATCCGAGATTGGAAGGCCCGACGCGACGGCCTTGTCGAACACCTTGCTGCCCGGGCGCCAGTCGAGATGCTGATAGCCATAGCGGCAACCGATCCGCCCCGCCTTGGTCAGGACATATCCAAATTCGCCGGTCTGGTTATACAGTCCCCACAGAGCGGCGCCGATTGCCATCGCGGCGATCTCGCCGCTCGCGTCTTGATCGGACCACGGCATACCGGCGAGGCCGCAATATTCTTCCGTGAGGCGCGGATCGAACATGCGGCGGAAATTGACGTTGCCGGCGGAGCCGCCGGTGCCGAGGATCACGGCCTTGCGCGCGCCGATCGAGAGACGTGTGCCGTGATGATCGACCTCGATGCCGGTCACGCGCCCGGATGTCGGCGTCTCGCGATGCAGCGCTGTCATCTTGTGTTCGAGCAGGATGTTAACGCCAGCGCGTCGGGCCGCTTCGTTCAGCGGGTGCATCAGGCCGGCGCCGATCGAATAGGTCGCTCGCTGCGCCGGATCCACCGGCGCGCCGGTATGCGCCAGCGGCCAGTCCAGCGGCACGGCGTGCATCTCGCGCGGAACCGAATTGCCGACCGAGATGCCGCCGCGTTCGTCGGGGGCCTTGTCCGCGAAGGTCACGCCATGCGCCAGCAGCCAATCATAGGTCGCGACGTTGTTGTCGGCGAAGGCGCGCACGATCTCGCGGTCGTTGTAGCGATAGTCCGGAAACCCGTTGGGCTGCACGACCGACCAATCAGTCAGGTCCTGAAACACCAGGTCCGGCGAATCCTCGATGCCGTATTTCTTCTGTGCGCTGGTGCCGCCGCCCAGCGGGACATTGCCCCCGCTTGTGATCGCATGGCCGCCCATATGCGGCTGAGCCTCGACCAGTATGACGGACAGTCCCGCCTCGCGCGCCGCGATCGCCGCCGGCACTCCGGTTGCGCCCGCACCAACGACAACGACGTCCGCTTCTGACTGCCAAGTAACCATGGTTTCCCCCCAAGGCTTGTCTGACGAAGACCGCACACAGGCGCGCTGTTGGGTGCGCTGTCTGTGTTATCGCGCGGTCAGTCCGCCATCGATGGTGAATTCGCTGCCGGTGACGAAGGCCGC
Source organism: Bradyrhizobiaceae bacterium (assembly GCA_947481635.1). Lineage (GTDB taxonomy): Bacteria > Pseudomonadota > Alphaproteobacteria > Rhizobiales > Xanthobacteraceae > CANKHJ01. The sequence goes on along the minus strand of CANKHJ010000023.1, from coordinate 7,618 downwards.
GTCATCCGAGAGCAGATAGACTGCGAGCTTCGCGACCTCGTTGGTCTGGCCGAAGCGGCCGAGCGGAATTTCGCGCTTCAGCGCCTGACGCACCAGCGTCGGATAGGGCGTCGTCTCGGTGGCGTTCTCCATCATCGCGCCGTCGAGGAAAGCCGGGCACAGCGCGTTGCAGCGCACCGGCGGCTTCCAGGAGGCGCCGGAGAGCGCGACCGACTTGGTAAGCTGCAGCAATCCGCCCTTCGAGGCGGCGTAGGCGGTGAGATTGGCGTTGCCGACCTTGGCATAGACCGAGGCGATGTTGACGATCGATCCGCCGGACTTGCGCAGCAGCGGCATCGCGTATTTGCAGCCGAGGAAAGCGCCGTCGAGATTCACCGCCATGATCCGCCGCCATGTCGCGAAATCGGTGCCCTCGACATTGGCCAGCACGGTGATCCCAGCCGCGTTGACCAGCCCATCGAGCTCGCCATGGATGCGCTCGATCTCCGCGATCACGCTGCGCCAGTTGTCTTCGCTGGTCACGTCGAGCGCGTGATCGATGCCCTCGCGCTTATGGCCGGTGCAGATCGGCACCCCGCCTTCGGCGCGGATCGCCTCGGCGATGCTGGAACCGAGCGAACCCGCGGCGCCGGTGATCAGCACCGTTTTGTCAGCCAGTCGTGAGGTCATCGTCGCGCCGTCACTTCACGTCCAGCGGTTCGGTGCCCTTGGCCTTGCCGGAGGTGTCGAGCGTGATCTTTTCGACCCGCGCTTCGGCCTGACGCAGCAGCTCGTCGCAGCGCCGCTTGAGCGCTTCGCCGCGTTCATAGATCCCGACCGATTCCTCAAGCGGCACCTTGCCGTCCTCGAGGCGCTTCACAATGGTTTCGAGTTCCTCGATCGCGCGCTCGAAGGGCATGCTCGCAATGTCGGAATGGGGCGTGTCGGCCATGGTGCAATCCTGAAGTCTCGATAATTCTCGTCTATCGACTTGGGTCCGCCGGGGGCGGGGTCACCGCTCCATCAGCGCCGCGACATGCGCGGCGGCCGAACCGGCGAGGCCTTCGAGGTCATAGCCGCCTTCGAGCATCGACACCACCCGTCCGTCGGCGCTGAATTGCGTCGCGTCGATCACCGCGCGGGTGACCCAGGCGAAATCCGGCTCGGTCAGGCGCAGGTTGGCGAGCGGGTCGCGCTCATGGGCGTCGAAACCGGCGGAGAATACGATCAGTTCCGGTGCGAAGTTCTTGAGCTGGGGCAGGATGATCCGCTCGAACGCATCGCGGAATTTGTCGCCGCCGTCGCCGGAGCGCAGCGGCACATTGACCACCGTGTCGTGTTCACCGCGTTCGGACGAGGCGCCGGTGCCGGGATAGAGCGGCATCTCGTGGGTCGAGCAATACATTACGGTCTTGTCGGACCAGAAGATTTCCTGCGAACCGTTGCCGTGATGCACGTCGAAATCGACCACTGCGACGCGGCCCAGGCCGTGACGGTGTTGCGCATAACGGGCGGCGATGGCGGCGTTGTTGAACAGGCAGAATCCCATCGGCCGCACGGTCTCGGCGTGATGGCCTGGCGGTCGCACCGCGACGAAGGCGTTGGCGGCGCGCCGGCCGATCACCTCGTCCACCGCATGGACCGCGCCGCCGACGCCGCGCAAAGCAGCCTCGAAACTACCGGGCGACAGGGATGTGTCGGCGTCGATCTGCACCAGCCCCTGCGTCGGTGTCGCGTCGCGGAGCTCCGTCACATAGTCCATCGGATGGCACAGCGCGATGGTTTCGAACGCCGCGGTCGGCGCCTCGACCCGGAGCAGGTCCTGAAAGCGATCCGCCGCGAGCGCGCTTTCGATCGCGCGCAACCGGTCCGGCCGCTCCGGATGGCCACGCGGCGTGAGGTGGTCGAGACAGGCGGGATGGGTGACGAGGAGCGTAGCCATGGATGATCTTTTTATCTGAGATTATTTTTTGGCCGCCAAGCTGACACCCGGCGGCGGCTTGATGTCGTCCGGCACGAAGAAGTCCGGCGCCAGCGGCTGTGACGGGTCGACGCGGTATTGGTCGAAGTCGCTCACACCTTCGCCGGCCAGGAACGTATCGTCGATCAGGAACTGGCCGGTGAAACTCTTGGCCGGCTTATTGAAGATCGCATAGGCGGCATCGGCGAGAATGTCGGTGGTGCGCGACATGGTCATCACCCGGTCGCCGCCGAGCAGGTTCTTGATCGCGGAGGTCGCGATCGTGGTGCGCGGCCATAGCGCATTCACCGCGATCCCCTTCGGCCGCAATTCTCCTGCGAGGCCGAGCACCACCAGGCTCATGCCATACTTGGCGATGGAATAGGCGGTGTGCGGCGCAAACCATTTCTCCTTCATGTCGAGCGGCGGCGACAGCATCAGGATATGCGGATTGGCGGCCTTCTCAAGCTGCGGGATCGCGTATTTCGAGACCATGAAACTGCCGCGCGCATTCACCTGCTGCATCAGGTCGTAGCGGCGCATGTCGGTCTGCACGGCGGTCGAGATCTGCACCGCGCTGGCATTGTTCACGACGATATCGAGGCCGCCGAAGGTTGCGACGGTCTGCGCGATGGCGTTGCGGACTTGATCCTCATCGCGGACGTCGACGGCGAGCGCCAGCGCGCGGCCGCCGGCTTGCTCGATCTCCTGCGCGGCGGTGAAGATCGTGCCTGGCAGCTTCGGATGCGGCTTGTCGGATTTGGCGGCGATCACGACATTGGCGCCGTCACGGGCGGCCCGCAGCGCGATGGCGAGCCCGATCCCGCGCGAGGCGCCGGTCACGAACAGGGTCTTCCCGGCCAGCGACATGGGCAGGCTCCTCTCGATTTCTGAAAGCTGCATCACCAGATATCAGCCCGGCGATAGAGATTGCTAGTGCAGGGGGCTGCCCATGGTCGATTTGAAGGGGATTCATCACCTCACGGCGATTTCCGCCGACGCGCCCGGCAATCGCGCCTTCTATTCTGGCAAGCTTGGCCTGCGCCTGGTCAAGAAGACGGTCAACCAGGACGACGTCAGCGCCTATCACCTGTTCTACGCCGACCGGGCCGGCTCGCCCGGCACCGACATCACCTTCTTCGATTGGCCCGCGGCGCCCGAGAAGCGCGGCACCAACGCGATCAGCCGAACCGGCCTGCGTGTCAACGGCGAGGCCACGCTCGGCTGGTGGCGCGATCATCTGGCCAAGGCGGGTGTCGAGGCCGTCGCCGTTGCGGAGCGCGATGGCCGGCTGACGCTCGACTTTGAGGATCCCGAGGGGCAGCGGCTCAGCCTGATCGATGATGGCGGCGCCGGCTCGTCCAATCCCTGGGAGAAAAGCCCGGTCCCGGCCGAGCATCAGATTCGCGGGCTCGGCCCGATCACGATGAGCGTGCCGGACCTGCGGCCGACCGATCAGGTGCTGACCAAGGTGATGAACATGCGCCCGGTGCGCGACTATCCGCATTCGGAGAACACCAAGGACCGCGTCCATGTCTACGAGATGGGGGCGGGCGGTCCCGCCGCGGAACTGCATGTCGCGGTGCAGCCGGATCTGGCACCGGCGCGCTCCGGTGCCGGCGCGGTGCATCACGTCGCGTTCCGCACGCCTGACGAGACGGAATACGACCAATGGGCGCAACGGCTGAACGAACTGCACATCCCGAATAGCGGCAAGATCGACCGCTTCTATTTCCGCAGCCTGTATTTCCGCGAGCCGAACGGTATCCTGTTCGAGATCGCGACCGACGGCCCGGGCTTCGCGACCGACGAGCCGTTCGAGACCATGGGCGAGGGGCTGTCGCTGCCGCCTTTCCTCGAGCACCGCCGCGCCGAGATCGAGGCCGGCCTGAAGCCGTTGTAGTCCGAGTGCGGTCCCTTCACCTCCCCCTGGAGGGCCCCTCAAGGGGAGGGTGAAAGCCGCCGCAGGCGCCGACACAGATTTGCCTTTAAGGCCCGTGACATAAGCGTCTGCTGAAGTACCGAAGCCTGCGAGCGGGGTCGCGGGATGGTCCTTCGTCGCAATCTCCGGGTAGAATACGGACCTCGGCGCGAATCGTGCCCCCGGTTAGGTTCGAAGGATTCGGGTGGAAGGCGTCCGGTTTCGCGTGAAGCGGAATTCAGGCGGCCGATTGGAGATCTCGTGCAAGCGACGCTGCTCGGTATCGCTTTTGCCCTCATCCTGGCGCTGGTGGCGGCGCTGGTCGGCCCCGCGTTTTTTCCGTGGAACAATTATCGCGCGGTGTTCGAGGCCGAGGCGAGCCGTCTTACCGGCCTGCCTTTGCGCATTGCCGGGCCGATCGATGTCCGGATCCTTCCCGCGCCGAAACTGACGCTGAAGGGCGTCGAAGTCACCTCACAAGGTAACAGCAAGGCGCGTATCGGCGACCTGCGGCTGGAACTCTCGCTCAGCGCACTGATCCGTGGCGAACGCAGGATCGCCGAGCTTCATGTCGAGGGGCCGGAGCTCGCGGTCACGCTCGATGCGTCCGGCCGCGTCGGCGGCTTACCAAATCTCGGCAAGTTCGAGCCCGACCTGGTCACGATCGAGAAATTGGTTATCGAGAATGGACGCCTGGCATTGTCGGGAGCCGGCGGAACCCACTTGTCGCTCGACAAGCTGGAATTCTCCGGAGATCTGCGCTCGCTCGCCGGGCCGGTGAAGGGCGAGGGCTCCTTCGTCGCCGGCGGTCTGCATTATCCCTATCGGATCGGCGCAGGCCGCGTCGGCGACGATGGCGCGCTGCGTCTCAAGCTCACGGTCGATCCGATCGACCGGCCGATCGCGGAGGCCGAAGGCGCGCTGACGATGGCCGGTGGTATTCCGCGCTTCGAGGGGAACGTGACGCTGGCGCGCGGGGTCGGCCTCGCGAAGGCCAACGGCCGCGCGGTCGTGAGCGAGCCATGGCGCATCGCCAGCCGCGTGAAGAGCGACGGCAGCGGCGCGGTGCTGGAACAGATCGAGTTGCAATATGGCCCCGAGGATCGCGCGATCAAGCTGCGCGGCGATGCGCGCGTGACCTTCGGTGCCAAGCCGCAGATCGAGGGCGTACTGTCGGCGCCGTCGCTCGACATCGACAAGGTGCTGAGCCTTCCCGATGAGAGCCGGCGCAAGCCGCTCGCGGTGATCAAGGGACTGGGCAGCTATTTCGCGGGCGGCCAGCGGCTGCCGATCCCGGTCAAGCTCGGGATCAGCGCCGATACCGTCACCTTCGCGGGCGCGCTGCTGCAGCGCGTCAGCGGCGACGTGACGCTCGAGGCCGATGGCTGGGATATCGAGCAGCTTGAATTCCGCGCTCCCGGTTTCACCCAGTTGCGCATGAGCGGCCGGCTGAGCGGCACCCAGGCGGGCGCGAGCTTTGCCGGGCCGGTCAAGCTCGAGGCGAATGATCCGCGCGCCTTCATCGCCTGGGTCACCGATCGCAGCGACCTGCATACCGCAAGCGTCGAGCCGCTGCGGCTCGCCGGCGACGTGACGATCGGCAGCGAGACGATCGGCGTCGAACATCTCAAGGCTGAACTCGACCGCGTCGCGATCGAGGGCCGCGTCGCCTATCACTGGCCGAATGGCGACAAGCCAGCGCGCTTCGACGCGTCGTTGCGCGCGCCGGAGCTCGATGTCGATCGTGCGGCGTCGGTCGTGACGGCGGCTTTCAGCGATACCAGTTTCGATTGGCCGCGCGAGGGAACGCTCGCCTTCGAGGTGGGCCGCGCGACGCTGGCCGGCGTCGATGCGCGCAACGCGACCGGCCGGATGTGGCTCGATCGTTCAGGTTTCATGGTGGAGCGGCTCTCGGTCGCGGATTTCGGCGGCGCCGCGCTGAGCGGCAGCGGCCGCATCGATACCGCCGGCGCCGCGCCGCGCGGCACCATGGCGTTCGAGATTGACGCACGCCGGCTCGACGGCGCGACCGCTTTGCTCGACCGGCTGTCGCCGCGGGTCGCGGAATTGCTGCGCCGCGCGTCCGCGCGTGTCGCGTCGGCGAAACTCAACGCGACCCTGTCGCTCGATGACCCTCCGGCCAAGGCGCCCGGCACGCTCGCGCGCTTCACGCTGGATGGCCGCGTCGGCGAGGTCCGGCTGGTGCTGAATGGCGGCGCGACCGGAGATACGCCCTCGCTCGGCCAGTTCATGAGCGCGAAGCCGAACCTGCGCATGAATGCCAAGGTCGAGGCCGATGACGCAGGCGTGCTGGTCGGCCTGCTCGGGCTCGAGCGCGTGGTCGCCGCCGAGAAGCGCGCCGGCCAGATGACGATCAACGCGACCGGTCCGCTCGACGGTGAACTGCGCCTCGACGCGCAGGTGGCGGGCGCTGGCTTCGATGCCAAGGCCGACGGCACCGGGCGCCTGCTGGGTGCGGATGGTCCGCAGGCGACGTTGCGCATCGACGTCGCCAACGCCGATCTGCGGCAACTGCGTCCAGCCGGCGCGACGCGGCCGCCATTGCCTGTGAAACTCAAGGGCAAGCTCGCCTTGCGCGCCGGCGCGCTCGCTCTCGATGAGATCGAGAGCAGCGTCGGCGGCGCCGCGTTGCGCGGCAACCTCAGCTACGACTTCGCCGCGGCGCGCAAGATCGGCGGCGCTCTTGAGGTCGATGCGATCGATCTGTCGCTCCTGGTCGGCGCGATGGCCGGTGCTCCGACCGCAGCAGTGGGTGCGTCATGGCCATCCGAACCGTTCGGCGCCGGACCGCTGGATACCAGTGTGACCGCCGGGCGCGTGACCATTCGTGCCGCGAAAGCCACTCTGACACCGCGGCTCACGGTTGAAGCCATGCGCGGCGTGCTGATCGTGAATGGCCCGGACGTCACCTTCGACAATATCGAAGGCGTGCTCGCCGGCGGCAAGGTGACCGGCCAGCTTGCGATCCACCGCGATGCCACGGGCCTCACGGGCCGCGCCAATTTGGCGGTCGCCGACGCCAGCGCCGCCGCGCTGCTGCCGGGCGCGCGCCAGCCGGTGACCGGCAAGCTCAGCGTCGAGATCGGTCTCGACGGCACCGGCCTGAGCCCCGCCGCCCTGATCGGTTCGCTCGGCGGCACCGCATCATTCAAGCTCGACGACGCCGTGATTGCCGGCATCGACCCGCGGGCATTCGATCTGGTCATCCGCGCCGTCGACCAGGGTCTCGCGCTGGAGCGCATCGGCAATCGCGCCGAGCAGGTGATGGGCCCCGGTAAATTGGCGGTGCAGCGCAGCGAGGGAACGATCACCATTCTTGGCGGTCAGGCGCGGCTTAGCGGCACCAGTATCCGCACCGAGACCGCTGAGCTGACGCTCAGCGGAGGCGTCAACCTCGCGACCAATGCGCTCGATGGGCGCATCGCGATGACGTCGCTCGCCATCGGCGGCGACGTGCGGCCGGAGATCGTGATCAATCTGAAAGGGCCGGCTGAGGCGCCGCAGCGCAGCCTCGATTTGTCGAGCTTCGCAAGTTGGCTTGCGTTGCGCGCGGTCGAGCAGCAGGCCAAGCGCCTCGACGCGATTCAGGAAAGCCGCAGAGATCCAGCGCTCAACACGCCGCCTCCTGTCGCGGCGCCGGCGCCGATCGCAGTCCAGCCGTCGCCCGCGCCCGCCGTCGTCCAGCCGCCGTCAGTTCCCGCACCGCCGCCGGTGCGCGCGGCGCCGGCCTTGCCGCC
>CANKHJ010000022.1 GCA_947481635.1 Bradyrhizobiaceae bacterium | reverse complement strand
TTGCCGGTCTGGAGCATGCGCGAGGGATTGGTGATGGCGTTTCTGGCATATTTCGGCGCGCTCAGCGCGATGGGAGCGTTCCTATTCGGGCTCTCCATTCTGCTGGAGCCGAGCCCGGGTCCGTCATCCTCGGCGAAGAGAGTGGTCGCCGAGCAGACGGTGAAGACGCCTCTGCCACCGCGGAGACCTGTCGCCGTCAAGCCAACTGACGAGACGGTGACAGAGCCGACTGTGGCCGTCACGTCACAGGTTATGTCACGCGAAGACGACGAGGCGGCGCCGAACGCTGTTGCGGCAGTGCCGCCGACACAGGACATCGCTCGCTCGGCGATGGCGTCCGCTGCTCCGGCCGAGGCGGTCGCACCCCCAGTCGCGGTTGAAAAGCCGAAAGTCAAAAAGACCCTGCGTAACAAGAAAGCACCGGCGAAAACCATCGCGGATACGGACGGCGATACGCGGAGATTGCGCTATGTCGGCGTGCGCGATGGCATTCCGACTTACATGGTCGAGCGGTAAACAGTGTGCCCCCGCGAAGGTGGGGACACCCGATTACGCGACCGCCGCGTCCTTGATCTTCACCGCGGCTTCCAGATCGACCGACACGAGTTGCGAAATGCCGCGTTCGGCCATGGTGACGCCGAACAGGCGATTCATGCGCGCCATCGTGATGGGGTTATGCGTGATGATCACGAAGCGTGTGTCGGTGAGCTTGGTCATCTCGTCGAGCAGGTCGCAGAAGCGATCGACGTTGTGATCGTCGAGCGGTGCGTCGACCTCGTCCAGCACGCAGATCGGCGCCGGATTGGTCAGGAACACCGCGAAGATCAGCGCCATCGCGGTCAACGCCTGCTCGCCGCCTGACAACAGCGACAGCGTCGCAGGCTTCTTGCCCGGCGGCTTGGCCAGGATTTCCAGCCCGGCTTCCAGCGGATCGTCATTGTCGACCAGTTGCAGCTCGGCGGTGCCGCCACCGAAGAGTTGGGTGAACAGCCGCTCGAAATGGCCTTTCACCACTTCGAACGAGGACAGCAGCCGCTCGCGCGCTTCCTTGTTCAGGCTTGAGATGCCGAGCCGCAGCTTCTTGATCGCTTCGACGAGATCGTCGCGCTCGGCGGTCAGCGTGCCATGCTGGGTCTCGACCTCGCGCAGCTCTTCTTCGGCGCGCAGGTTGACTGAGCCAAGCCGCTCGCGCTCGCGCCGCAGCTTCTCAAGCTTCTCTTCGGTTTCGGCAACGTCGGGAAGCGCGGTGTCCGGGTCGATGCCGGCGAGGCTCGCGACCGCGCCGGGCGCGACTTCCAGCATCTCGCGGATCTCGTGCTCGATATCGGCAAGGCGCCGCTTCGACGATTCGAAACGCTCTTCGGCGCGGACCATTTCCTCGCGCGAGCCGGACAGCGCCTCAAGCGCCGAGCGCGCGTCGCGATCGGCCTCGGTGAGCTTCGCTTCGGCTTCGGCAAGCCGATCGGCTGCGTCACGCCTACCGGCTTCCGCGGTGTTGATCTCGGTGATCACGGCGGCGCGCTTTTCCGCGAAGATCGCCGGAGCGCCTTCGAGGCCAGTGCGTTCGGTCTGGGCGTCGTTGGCGCGCGCTTCGATGGTCGTGATCTGGGCGGCGGCGCCGTCGCGGCGGTTCGACCAACCGGCACGGTCGGCGGCGATCGCGGCGAGGCGCCGCTCGGCCATCTCGGTCTCGCGCGCCAGAGCCTGTGCCTCGGCACGCACCTCGGCGAGGCGCGCGCGGTAGCCTTCGATCTCGTTGCGCACGGTCGCGAGCTTGCCTTCCACTTCGGCGGTGGGGGCGAGTTCAGTGATGGCCTGGTCGGTTTCGGCGCGCGCGGTGAGCGCCTCTTCGCGATCGGCGGTCAGGCGCGACTGCGCTTCCACCAAAGCGGAAATGCGCGCCGCGTTGCGGTTTGCCTCGCGCTCGGCGGCGGCATGGGAGTCGCGCGCCGACGCTGCGTCATTCTGGGTTTGCCGGCGCCGGTTGCGCGCCTCGCCTTCGGCCTCGATCGCGGCCTTCAATTCTACTTCGGCGGCGGTGACGATCGCGCGCTTGGCATCGAGATCGGCGCGCACGGTCTGCGCCTCGGCCTCGATATCGGCGAGTCGGTTCTTGCCGGCGAGACGCCGCGCCGCGCCGGTCGGCGCGTTGGCGGCGACCGAGAAACCATCCCAGCGCCACACGTCGCCGTCGCGCGACACCAGCCGCTGGCCGGGCGTGAGCAAGGGCAGCAGCCGTTCGGCGTCGGCGCGTGCGATCACGCCGATCTGCGCCAGCCGTCGCGCCAGTTCCTTCGGCGCCGTGACATGCGCGGCAAGCGCTTCGACGCCCTCCGGCAGCGCGGGATCGGTCGGGTCGATTTCAGCGCCGGCCCAGCGCATCGGCGCGGACGGATCGACCGGCGCCTCGAGATCGTCGCCGAGCGCCGCGCCCAGCGCGGTCTCGAAACCCTTTTCGACTTTCAGGTCGTCGATCACAGCCGGCCACATGCTCTTTGAATCGACATGCAGCAGCCGCGCCAGCGTCTTCGCCTCGGTATCGAGCCGGTTCGACAGCCGTTCGGCTTCGGCGAGCGGCTGGCGCGCGACGTCGAGGGCCTGGCGCGCCGACGATTGCCCGGCTTCCGCGCGCAACGCCGCGGCTTCCGCTTCGGTGAAGGCTGATTGTGCCTGCTCGACCGCAAGCGCCAGCGCATCGAGGTCGGGACGGATTTCGCCGTTCAGCGTGGCGAGTTCGGCTTCCACCGCCGCGAGTTCAGAATCGAGGCGCGTGGCGCGCTCGTTATGAGCGCGCTGTGTGGACTCAAGCTGATTGCGCCGTGCGGTGAGGTCCGCGAGCGTGCCGGTCAATTCTCCGAAGGTCTTCTCGGCCTCGACGACGACGGCGTCGGCGGCAGCGACGCGTTCATCGACCCCGGTGCGCTTTTGCGCATTCGCAGCCATTTCCTCGCGTAACGCGGCTTCCTCGACGCCGAGGCGCTCCAGCGCGGCTTCGGCATCTGCGGCAAGCTGCTTCTCACGCTCGACGTCACTCGCCAACTGGACCAGCCGGCGATCGAGTTCTTCCATGCGCTCGCGGGCGCGCTTCTCTTCCTGGTCGAGTGCATCGCGCGCCATGGTCAGGCGCTGCAGGCCGGCGGCGGCGCGCGCCTCGACGTCACGCAGCGACGGCAATTCGGCTGACGCCAGCGCCTGGCGCGTTGCGGCCTCGGCCTGTTCGCCGGTGCGCGCCGCGACGTGGCGGACCGCGAGATCCTTGGAATGCTCCGCTTCACTGCGCTCCGCATTGGCCGCGACCCAGCGCAGGTGGAACAAGGTCGCCTCGGCGGAGCGCACCTGCGCCGCCACCGCGCGATAGCGGATCGCCTGGCGCGCCTGGCGCTTGAGCGCGTCCATCTGCCCGGCCAGCTGGCCGATCACATCTTCGAGGCGCAGCAGGTTGGCTTCGGCGGCGCGCAGCCGCAGCTCAGCCTCATGGCGGCGCGCATGCAGTCCGGAAATGCCGGCGGCTTCTTCCAGAACGCGGCGGCGCTGCTGGGGCTTGGCCTGGATGATCTCGCCGATGCGGCCCTGATGTACCAAGGCGGGCGAGCGTGCGCCGGTCGAGGCGTCGGCGAACAGGATCTGGACGTCGCGGGCGCGGACTTCCTTGCCGTTGACCCGATAGGCCGAGCCTTGCTCGCGCTCGATACGGCGCGACACGTCGAGCATTTCGTGCTCGTTGAATTGGGCGGGCGCGTTGCGCTGCGCATTGTCGATCGAGAGCGTCACCTCGGCATGATTGCGCGCCGGCCGGCTGCCGGAACCGGCGAAGATCACGTCATCCATGTCGGCCGCGCGCATGGATTTGTGCGAGGTCTCGCCCATCACCCAGCGCAACGCTTCGACCAGGTTCGACTTGCCGCAGCCATTCGGGCCGACCACACCGGTCAGTCCGGGCTCGATCATGAAGTCGGTCGGCTCCACAAAGGACTTGAAGCCGAGCAGGCGCAGCCGGGTAAGCATCATGGCTGAACGCCTCCGCTAAGTTGAGATATCGCAATAGTAGAAGCCCGGAGAATCCACTCCCGGCTCGTGCCCAGACTTTGGGGCGAGATGATGTGCCGCATCCCAGTCACAATGAAATCTCGGGTTGGCTTGCGCAACACCCGCTGAGGGTTATCCAAACCTCGTTTGGTCTGTGCCAAGAAAAATGGGGCCCAGCGGGCCCCATTTCCAGATCACTCCAGACGAAAAAACCCTTATCAGCTCTTGAGATAGGGCTGCATCTCCTTCTCGATCTGGTCGATCGTGAGGGCGCCCGCCAGCTTCTTGCCGTTGATGAAGAAAGTCGGGGTTGAACCGACGCCGAGCTTCTGCGAGCCCCGGTCGCGGGTCTGTTTCACCTCGGCGAAGAGCTGCCGATTCGCGAGGCAGGCATCGAAAGTCTCCTGGGTGAAGCCGGTCTGCTTGACGGTATTGAACAGCGGCGGGAGCGGCGGGTTCACGGCCCATTTCTCTTGGGTGCTGAACAGCAGGTCCACCATGTCGAAATACTTGTCGCTGGTCGGCGCATCCTTAACGGCGCAGCGCGCCAGCATGAAGCCGGCCGCGGCGAGGTCATCGAGCGGAAATTCGCGGAAGATGAACCGCACCTTGCCGGTATCGATGTAGCGCTTCTTCAGTTCCGGATAAGTGATCTCGTGGAAACGAGCGCAATGCGGGCACGTCATCGACGCATATTCGATGATGGTGACCGGAGCATTGGCGTCGCCGATCGACATCTCCGGCAGCGGGCCGGGGATCGACAATTCCTGCATCGAAGGATTCTGCGCGAAAGCGGCCGTCGGGAAGCCGATCAGGCCCGCCCCCAGCGCAAGCGCCAAGGTCACGGTTCCGGCGGTGAATTCGCGGCGCGTGATGTTCACGTCTGGCTCCCTCGTCTCAGGTCCAATTTTTCCATCTACCGGCTATCCTACAGGGCCAAATATGGCAATGACAGGTCAGTTCCCGGGGCGGCGGTCGTCACGTCCGCTTGATCGAGGCCCCGAGCCGGGCCAGGGCCTGTCGCAGATCGTCATCGGCGATATCCGGCATTTGTGCCGCCAGGACCTTCACGGTTTGAGGATCAGGCGGGGGTGGGCGCTTGCGCCGCTGCTGCCCGGACAGCGGCGCCTGCCGCAGCGTCACCCGGCCGATCGCCTTCCAGCCGAAAAACTGGTTCACCCGCTCCAGGATCACGCTCGAGAGATGCTGGATCTCCAGCGCGGCCGGCCCCTCGACCCGCAGCACCAAAGTCGCGGGCTCGGGGTCGAGATCGTCGCGGCGCGGCCATTTGATCTTTTCGGGCTCGGAATGGGCCGAAATTTCCGGCCCGACGATGTCCGGCCAGCGCGCCACCAATTCGGTCGAGGCAAATCCCTGCTTGGAGAAAACGTCGTTCAGCATCTTACCGGCAAAGGCCGACAGCGGCTTTGCCTGTTGAGGCTTCGGTTGGGTGGGCTTGTTCACGGGGCGCGGCTCTGCCACATCGGTTGATCATGACGGTAGCAGCCACGCGCAGCGCGCGAAAGCGCGCGGTCTCACCGGCGCGAGCATCCGCCACGGACCTGCTCGCCTGGTATGATCGTCACCGCCGCCGCCTGCCATGGCGCGTGCTGCCGGGCGAGGCCGCCGATCCCTACAGGGTCTGGCTATCCGAGATCATGCTGCAGCAGACGACGGTCAAAGCCGTCGCTCCTTATTATTTGCGCTTCCTCGAACGCTGGCCGGATGTCGGCGCGCTGGCCGCCGCGCCGCTCGACGATCTGCTCCGGGCCTGGGCCGGGCTCGGCTATTACGCGCGGGCGCGTAATCTTCACGCCTGTGCACGCGCGGTGGTCGAGCATCATGGCGGCGTGTTTCCGCGTACGCCAAACGAATTGACGACATTGCCGGGCATCGGTGCCTACACCGCGGCAGCCATCGCCGCGATCGCGCATGACGCGCCGTGCGTCCCGGTCGACGGCAATATCGAGCGCGTGGTGTCGCGGCTCTACGCGGTCGAGCAGGAATTGCCGGCGGCGAAGCAGGTGATCGGCGAACTCGCCGACGGCTTGAAGCCGGCGCAACGCACCGGAGATTTCGCCCAGGCGCTGATGGACCTCGGCGCGACCATCTGCACGCCGAAGTCGCCGGCCTGCGCTTTATGTCCGTTCAACGACGCCTGCGTCGCGCGCGCGCAGGGGGCCGCCGAAAGCTTTCCACGCAAGGCGCCGAAGACCACGGGAAAATTACGGCGCGGCGCGGCCTTCGTGGCGCTGAGCAGCGACGGCCATATTCTGCTGCGCAAGCGGCCGGAACGCGGCCTGCTCGGCGGCATGGACGAATTTCCTGGCTCCGAATGGAGCCATGACTTCGACGAGCGCGACGCGCTCGCCGCGGCGCCGTTGCGCGCCAAGGCGTGGCGGCGCATTCCCGGTCACGTGACGCATGTCTTCACGCATTTCCCGCTCGAACTCGCGGTGTTCCGCGCCACGGTGCGAGCTGGCACCAAGGCGCCCACCGGCGCGCGCTGGGTCAAGCTTGGCGACCTGTCCGGTGAGGCGCTGCCGAACGTGATGCGCAAAGTGGCGCTGCATGCACTCGGTCGCGACGTCAAGGACGTGACGGCGGCCGCGGACCTGGTTTAAGAGCCTCCCAACAACTCCCTCGAACAAGGAACAAGACCATGACCATTCAACGTCACGACGTCGGCCCGCGCATGAGCCAGGTGGTGATCCATGGCGACACCGTCTATCTCGCCGGCGTGGTCGCTGACACCGGGAGCGCGGGGGTCGCCGACCAGACCAAGGAAATCCTCGCCAAGATCGACGGCTATCTCGCCAAGGCCGGCAGCGACAAGACCAAGATTCTCAAGGCCAATATCTGGCTGTCGGATATCTCCACCTTTGCCGAGATGAATTCGGTCTGGGACAAGTGGGTCTCGCCCGGCAACACGCCGGCACGCGCCACCGTCGAGGCCAAGCTCGCGACGCCGGCGCATAAGGTCGAGATCATGGTGGTGGCCGCGAAGTAGCGCGCATTGCCAATGGCCGGGGTGCGCCGCAAGATGGCTGGCAACGCGCGAGGACAGCATGCCCGGACCAAAGCCACCGGCCTTTGAAACGCTGGGCCTGCATGCGGGCCAGCATCCCGATCCGGTGACCGGGGCGCGCGCCGTGCCGATCTATCAGACGACATCCTTCGTGTTTCAGGATGTCGATCATGCGGCGGCGTTGTTCAATCTGGAGCGTGCGGGTCACATCTATACCCGCATCTCCAACCCAACTACGGCAGTGCTCGAAGAACGGCTCGCCGCGCTGGAAGGCGGCGTCGGCGCGGTCTGTACCGCCAGCGGCATGGCCGCCTTGCATCTCGCCATCGCGACGCTGCTGGGCGCCGGCGATCATATCGTGGCATCGGCCTCGCTCTATGGCGGCACCATCAATCTTCTGACCCACACGCTGCCGCGCTTCGGCATCACGACGAGTTTCATCAAGCCGCGCGACCATGATGGCTTCAGGGCGGCGATCAAGCCGAACACGCGGCTGGTGATCGGCGAGACCATCGGCAATCCGGGCCTCGAAGTGCTCGACATCCCCCGCGTCGCGGAAATCGCGCATGCGGCCGGCATCCCGCTACTGATCGACAACACGTTCGCGACGCCCTATCTCAGCCGGCCGATCGAGCAGGGCGCCGACGTCGTGATGAACTCGATCACCAAATGGATCGGCGGGCATGGCATCGCGATCGGCGGCGTCCTCGTCGATGGCGGGCGTTTCGATTATCAGGCTTCGGGAAAATTCCCGACCATCACCGAGCCCTATGCCGGCTATCACGGCATTGTCTTCGGCGAGGAATTCGGCCCGTCGGCTTTCATCATGAGGGCGCGCGCCGAAGGCCTGCGCGATTTCGGCGCGTGCCTGTCTCCGACCAATGCGTTTCATCTGTTGCAGGGCGTCGAGACCCTGGCGCTGCGCATGCAGCGGCACGTCGAGAACACCGCCGCGGTGCTCGACGTGTTGACCAAGCACAGCGCGGTGGAATGGGTCGCGCATCCGACGCTCGAGTCCCATCCGGACCACGAACTCGCAAAGCGGCTGCTGCCAAAGGGGGCGGGCGCGATCATCTCCTGCGGCATCAAGGGCGGCCGCGCCGCCGGGCGGAAATTCATCGAGGCGCTGCGGCTCGCGAGCCATCTCGCCAATGTCGGCGACGCAAAGACGCTGGTGATCCATCCCGCCAGCACCACGCATCAGCAGATGGATGCGGCGCAGCTCAAGGCCGCGGGATTGGGCGAAGAACTGGTGCGCCTCTCGGTCGGCATCGAGGCGGCAAGCGACATCATCGACGATCTCAGCCAGGCGCTGCGCGCCTCGCAGCGGGCTTAGGCGATGCAGCTCACCGTCAACGGCCTCTCGGTCTATGCCGGCACCGGCGGCCGCGACTTTGACGCCGCCAAGCCGGCGCTGGTGTTCCTCCACGGCGCGGGCTTCGACCACACCGTCTGGGCGCTGCTCGCGCGCTGGTTCGCGTATCACGGCTGGAGCGTGCTGGCGGTCGACCTGCCGGGACACGGTCGGTCGTCAGGCGCAGCGCTAGAAACCATCGAAGCGATGGCGGATTGGACCGCGGCGCTGATCGCTGCGTCAGGCGCAAGCAAGGCCGCGATCGTCGGCCATTCGATGGGAGCGCTGGTCGCGCTCGAGACCGCGGCGCGGCATCCGGCGCGCGTCAGCGCCATTGGGCTTGTCGCCGCCGCTGCCGCGATGCCGGTCTCGCCCGATCTGCTCGCTGCCGCGAATGCAGGCGATCACGCGGCGATCGACATGGTCGCAATCTGGGGCCACGGCTATCGCGCCACTCTCGGCGGCTCGCTCGCGGCCGGTTCGTGGATGCTCGGAGGCGGCGAGCGGCTGCTCGAACAGGCGCCTGCGGGCGCGCTGTCCAAGGACCTGATCGCTTGCAGCAATTATCGGAATGGGCTCGTTGCCGCGGCGAAAGTCACCGGGCCCGCGATCCTGGTGCTCGGCGAGCGCGACATGATGACCCCGGCAAAGGGCGGCAAGGCGCTCGGCGCGGCCTTGCCGAACGCGCAGGTCACAATGCTGAAGGGCGCGGGCCATATGCTGATGAGCGAGCGGCCCGACGAGGTGCTCGATGCGCTGCGTGGATTGACGATGATTTCGGTGGGCTAGAATTTGAGCGACGGCGGACGCGTGCCGTGTTGGCTGAGTTTTTCAATAAGGGGAATCAAGATGAGATCGGTGTTGGGATTCGTCGCTGCCACGGTTTTCGTTTCGACGATGCTTCCCGCAAACCCGGCGCAATCACGGGACGCAGGCGCTTTTCAGGTTGCCGCAGGCAGTTGTTCCGGCACCTACAATACATGCGTGGCGCGGTGCCGAAAGGACAATCCGCAGGACCGGGCCTGCCCCTCGGATCATTGCGCGCCCAAGCTCGCGACCTGCAAGACCAGCGGTTGCTGGCAGGAAGGTCCGCGCTACGGAAGCCAATTGACCTGCAATTTGAAGCGTGGATGACGGCTTTGGGTTGGGTCCATGACGTATCGGCAACAATGCCGCAACGGTTGCGAACGCGCGTGAGGCTGATTTCGCAACACGCGGTTCGCGGGGACGAGGGAGGTTTGGCTTAACCCTCGTCAGGCTTGAAGTTCGTCACGGCACCGTTGATGCAATAGCGCAGGTTGGTCGGCGGCGGGCCGTCGGGAAACACATGGCCGAGATGGCCGCCGCAGCGCGCGCAATGCACTTCGGTGCGGACCATGCCGTAGCTGCTGTCGGTCGTGGTCTCGACCGAACCGGGCTCCGGGTCGTTGAAGCTCGGCCATCCGGTGCCGCTTTCGAATTTCTTCTTCGAGGAGAACAGCGGCTGGTCACATCCGACGCAGCTGAAAGTGCCGGCGCGCTTCTCGTAATTGAGCGCGCAGCTTCCCGGCGCTTCGGTGCCGTGACCGCGCAGGATCTGATATTGCTCCGGCGTCAGCAGCTTGCGCCATTCGGCGTCGGTGTGGGTGACCGGGTATTGCTTGGTGGCAGTCTTGGTGTCCATCTCGCGCTCCTTCTCGATTTCAATAGTTGTCAGGCGTGCGGTGTCGTCAGCTTGTCGACGTCATCGAGCTCATCGTCGGTCAGCGCCCACCGCGCCGCTTTCACGTTCTGCTCCAACTGCTCCGGCGAGGTCGCTCCCGCGATCACGCTGGTCGTGGCGGGTCGCGCCAGCAGCCATCCGAATGCGAGGCTCAGCAAGGTCCGGCCGCGCAGCGTGCAATAATCATCCAGCCTCTCGATCAGATCCCACTCGGCGGTTTCGCGAAACACCACCTCGTGCGGCCGTGGTGTCGCGAGTCTGGTGCCGTCCGGGATCGCTCCGCGCCGATATTTGCCCGTGAGGAGCCCGCTTGCCAACGGCAGATAGGGGAGGAGGCCGATCCCGCAAGCCTCCATCGCGGGGATTTGTTCGCGCTCGGCCTCGCGGCGCAGCAGGCTGTAGTGGTTTTGCGCCGAGATGAAAGGGGTCAGGCCGCAATGCCGGGCGGTCTGGTGCGCCTCCATCACCTGCCAGCCGGCGAAATTGGAACTACCGATGTAGCGGACCTTGCCCTGCCGCACGAGATCGTCGAGCGCCCGGAGGGTTTCCTCGATCGGTGTGTGCGGATCGGGCCAATGCAACTGGTAGAGATCGATCCAGTCGGTGTTGAGGCGCTTCAGGCTCGCCTCCACCGCGGCGATGACGGTGCGCCGCGATCCGCCCCTGAATGGTTCCTCGTTCCACGATGATCCGAATTTGCTGGCGAGCAGGATATCGGCGCGCCGCGCGCCGAGCACCTGGCCGAGCATGGTCTCCGAGCCGCCGCCCTTGCCGTAATTATCGGCGGTGTCGAACAGCGTGATCCCAAGGTCGAGCGCCTTGTGGATCACCGCGCGGGTCTGTTCGAGGTCGGTCCGGACGTTGAAGTTATTGCAGCCGAGCCCGACCACGGAGGCGCGCAGTCCGGAGCGTCCAAAATTGCGCTGTTCCATCGGGCCTTCCGTTCCGTGCTGCGGTTCGCTTCCCTGGTCTTATAGGACAAAATCGATATGATCGATCCATGCGCAAGCGCTCGATGAAGCGCGGGTGATAATCGCCGGGAGGCCGAAATGAGCATGATTGCCCGTATGCTGGGCTCGGGTTTTGCCTGCCTCGTCGGGCTCGGTGCGATCCCCGCGGTCGCGCAGGATTATCCAACCCGCCCGATCCGCATGGTGGTGGGTTTCGCGGCCGGCGGCCCGACCGACATCCTCGCCCGCGTGCTGGGGCAGTGGCTGTCGCAACGGCTCGGCCAACAAGTGATTATCGAGAACCGCGTCGGCGCTGGCGGCAACACCGCGACCGAGGGCGTCGTGAATGCCGCGCCTGACGGTTACACTGTGCTGGTGATCACGACGTCGAACGCGATCAACACCACGTTCTTCCGCAAGCTGCCTTACGACTTCATGCGCGATATCGTGCCGGTCGCCGGCCTCGGCCGGCTGTCCTATGTCATGGCGGTGACGCCGTCGCTGCCGGTGAAGACCGTCGCCGAATTCATCGCCTATGCGAAGGCCAATCCCAAGACGATCAATTTCGCCTCAGCCGGCATTGGCGGTTCGAACCACTTCGCCGGCGAGATGTTCAAAGGGATGACCGGTGCGGACATCGTCCACATTGCCTATCGCGGCAACTCGCTCGCCTATCCGGATCTGATGGAGGGCCGCATCCAGCTGATCTTCGGCGACATCCCATCCGTGATCGGGCATGTGAAATCCGGCGCGCTACGCGGACTGGCGGTGACGTCACCGGCGCCGCTGGACTCGCTGCCGGGCATTCCAACCGTGGCCGAGACCGTGCCGGGTTACGAGGCCGCCGCGTGGTACGGCTTCGGCGTTCCGAAAGGCACGCCACCGGAGATCGTCGAGAAGCTCAATCGTGAGATCAATGCCGGACTGAACGATCCGGCGGTGCGCGCGCGCTTCCGCGACATGGAAACCGAGCCGCTGGTATTCACGCCGGCGCAGTTCGGCGCGTTCATGGCCTCGGAGGCGAAGCGCTGGGGCGTCGCGGTGGAAGCCTCCGGCGTGAAGGGCGATTAACTGCATGACCGTGAAGAACAAGCTCGCGCTGGCGCCGACGTCGTTGCCGGACGCCACGCCGCTCGACTATATCCAGGCCGCGGTGACGGCGGGCTATGACTATATCGGCCTGCGGCTGAATCCCTCGCCGGGATTTCCGTTCACGCCGGTGGTCGGCGATGCGGCATTGATCCGCGCGATGAAATCCAAGCTGGCCGATGCCGACTTGAGCGTGCTCGACATCTACAGTTTCTATCTCGTGCCGGACGTCGACGTTAGCGCCTTCGAAGGCGCGATCGCGCTCGGCGCCGAATTCGGCGCGAAATACCTGGTCACGATGGGCGCCGACACCGACTGGTCGCGGCAGCGCGATAATTTCGTCCGCATCTGCGAAATCGCCGACCGTTATGGCCTGATCTGCGCGGTCGAACCCGCGGTGATCCGGCCGCTGGCGAATCTGCCGCAGACCGAGCGTCTGATCGCAGAGGCCGGTTGCGCCAATGTCGCGATCTGCGTCGACCCGTTGAATTTCATTCGCGCTGGCGACCATCCCGCTGACCTGAAGCGTGTCGATCCGAAGTTGTTGCCGTATGGCCAACTCACCGACGGCCTTATCGCGATGGACGAACCCAATCCGGAATTGCTCGGACGCATGAGCCCGAACCGGCGTTGCATGCTCGGCAAGGGCAGCGTCCCGGTCGGCGCTGTGCTCGATGCGCTGCCGCGCGGCATTCCGCTCAGTCTCGAGCTTCCGCCGCCGGAAGGCTCAACGCTCAGCGCGCCGGTCTGGGCCAAGCTGATCCTCGACGACGCGCGTCATTTTCTGCATCTGCATTACGCCAAGCCGAGTGGATAGCGTCAGGCCTGCTCGCGCGTGATCAGCAATTGCGCGACGATCGACGCTGCGATGGCCGCCGGCGCCTTGTCGTGGATTTGTGTCAGCCCGATCGGGCAGACGAGCTTGTCGATTGCCACCTCACCCAGCCCAAGCTTGCGCATCATGCTGACGAAACGGGCGCGTTTGGTCTCGCTGCCGATCAGCCCGACATAGGGAAAACGTCCGGCCTTGAGCGCCGCCGCGGCGACGTCGAGATCGAGCGGATGGCTATGCGTCATGATCGCAATGAACGCATTGCCGGGTGCCTGCTCGAGCAGGCGTGCGGGGGCGGGCTCGATGATGCAGGTGACATTGGCCGGAATGTGCTGCGGGAAGGCCTCGGGACGCGGATCGATCCAGGTGACCACGAAGGGGAGTGGCGCGAGCGCAAGCGCGAGGCTGCGACCAACATGGCCCGCGCCGAACAGGTAGAGCGGCGTCGCCGCCGAACCGAAGCGCTCGACTATGCGTCCATCCGGCAGTTCTTCATACGTCGCGCTGGAGTGCTCGCTCCCGGTCGGCGCTTCCGCGGCTTGGCGCACCAGCCGTCCGGCCTCGACATGCGCGATGGTTGCGAATGGACCAATGCGTTCCGCCGCCGCGAACGGCCCAACTGAGGACGCATCGGCAGCATCGAAGCGCTCGATCGTCACCAGCACGCGGCCGCCGCAGCATTGTCCGAGATCGGGACCGAGCGACTGGTCGATGCGCCGGATTTCACCTTTGCCGCGCGCGATCACCGCCTGCGCCTCTGCCAGCGCCATCCATTCGAGCGCGCCGCCGCCGATGGTGCCGGTGAAGCCGCCATCGGGCCGCACCACCATGCGCGCGCCGGCCTCGCGCGGCGAGGAGCCCTGCGACTGCGCCAACGTCACCAGGGCCGCCGCGCCTTGCTCTGCGATGAAGCGTTCGATATCGGGCCAGACCGCCATAGCCTCAATGCTGCGCCACGGCCTTGACCGCGCGCAAGATCGATTCCGGCGTGGCGGGGGCGTCGAGTGGTACCCGCCTGCCGGGCGCGAGCGAATGGATCGCGTCGGCCACAGCGCAGAACACCGAAATCGCCAGCATCAGCGGCGGCTCGCCGACCGCCTTCGAGCGATAGATCGTCGCTTCGCGATTGGCGCCGTCGAACAGCGCAACGCGGAAATCCGCCGGTACGTCGGAGGAGGTCGGGATCTTGTAGGTCGACGGCGCATGCGTCAGCAGCCGGCCCTTGGCGTCGTAGACCAGCTCTTCGGCGGTGAGCCAGCCCATGCCCTGCACGAAGCCGCCTTCGATCTGGCCGATGTCGATCGCGGGATTCAGCGACTTGCCGACATCGTGGAGGATGTCGATGCGCTCGACCTTCATTTCGCCGGTGAGGGTGTCGATCATCACCTCGCTGCAGGCCGCGCCGTAGGAGAAATAATAGAACGGCCGGCCATGCGCCTTGGCCTGGTCCCAGGTGAGGTCCGGCGTCTTGTAGAAACCGGTCGACGACAGCGACACCTGCCCGACATGGGCGCGCAGGATCAATTCCGAAAAGGCGACCGAATGATTGCCGTAGAACACCTTGTTTTCACGGAAGGCGACCTGCTCGCGCGGCACGTTGTAGAAGCTTGCCGCGAAATCGGTCAGCCGGTCCTTGATGATGCGGGCCGCGCTCTGCGCCGCCATGCCGTTGATGTCGGTCCCGGAGGACGCCGCGGTCGGCGAGGTATTCGGCACCTTGGCCGTGGTTGTCGCGGTGATCTTCACGTGTTCGAGGTCGATGCCGAATTCCTCCGCCACAACCTGCGCGATCTTCACGAACAGGCCCTGGCCCATTTCGGTGCCGCCGTGGTTCAGGTGAACCGTGCCGTCCTTGTAGACATGCACCAGCGCGCCGCCCTGGTTGAGGAAGGTGTTGGTGAAGGAAATGCCGAATTTCACCGGCGTCAACGCGATGCCGCGCTTGATGATCGGGCTGTCGGCGTTGAACGCGGCGATTGCCTTTCTGCGCGCGCGATAGTCCGAACTGCGCTCCAGCCCGGCAATCAGTTCCGGCGAGATATTGTCGGTCACGCGCATGCCATAGGGCGTCATGTCGCGGCCGTCGCCGTAGAGGTTGCGGATGCGAACGTCGAGCGGATCGAGACCGAGCGTCCAGGCGATATCGTCCATCGCGCGCTCGATCGCCATCATGCCCTGCGGCCCGCCGAAGCCGCGGAAGGCGGTGTTCGATACGGTATGCGTCTTCATCCGCTTGCTGAGGATGTTCGCCGCCGGAAGGTAATAGGCATTGTCGGCGTGAAACATCGCGCGGTCGTTGATGCCTTGCGACAGATCGGCGGAATAGCCGCAGCGCGACGACAGCAGCACGTCGTAGCCGTTGAGCCGGCCTTCGCCGTCGAACCCGAGCTGATAATCCGCGCGAAAATCATGCCGCTTGCCGGTCATGATCATGTCGTCGTCGCGATCGAGCCGCATCTTGCAAGCCCGGCCGGTCAGGCGCGCGGCAAGCGCCGCGAGCGCGCCCCATTGGGCGGCCTGACTCTCCTTGCCGCCGAAGGCACCGCCCATGCGTCGCACTTCCACAGTGACCGCGGCCTGCGGCAGCTTCAGCATATGCGCGACCAGCGCCTGTAATTCACTCGGATGCTGGGTCGAGGAATAGACCAGCATCTCGTCCTCGCCGGGCACGGCGAGCGCCACCTGGCCTTCGAGATAGAAATGCTCCTGGCCGCCAATGCGCAGCGTGCCGTCGAGGCGATGCGGGCTCGCCGCCAGCGCGGCGCCGACCTCACCTGTGGTGAAGCGATATTCGGGGAGGATATTCAGGTCGGCACTGAGTGCCTCGTCGACCGTGACCAGCGGCGTCTCCGCGTCAATCTCGATCTTGGCCAGCTTGACGGCGCGCCGCGCCGCCTCGCGGGTCTCCGCCACGACGGCGAACACCACCTGCCCGTGAAACTGGACCTCGCCGTCCGCCAGCGCCGGATCGTCGCCGACCACCGGACTGACATCGTTGGTGCCGGGAATATCGGCCGCGGTGAGCACGCGCACGACGCCGGGCGCAGCGCGCACCGCGTCGAGATCGACCGATTTGATCTTGCCGCGTGCCACCGGCGCGCCGCCTGGTGCGAGATGCAGCGTCCCATGCGGTTCCGGCATGTCGTCGATATAGGTGGCGCTGCCGCTGACGTGGCGAGTGGCGGAGTCGTGGCGCCGCGAGGTGCGGACGATGCGCAGCGGGACGTCGACCACCTCAGGAGGCATTGGCCGCCTCCCTGATGCCGACGACGCGGGTCGCCTGCGTCGGCTTGCCCCCAATCTCGATCAGCGCCTTGCGCAGCAGCCCGCGCGCAACCTCGCTCCGATAGGCGGAAGAGCCGCGCTGGTCGGTCAGCGGCTGGTAATCGCTGTCGAGCTTGGCAATCGCCGTGTCCCATGTCTCCGGCTTGCCGAGATCGAGGCCGCGCAATGCTGCTTCAGTCGCTGCCGCGCGTTTCGGTGTGCCGGCCATCCCGCCAAAGGCGATGCGGGCGTCC
Organism: Bradyrhizobiaceae bacterium; assembly: GCA_947481635.1. Lineage (GTDB taxonomy): Bacteria > Pseudomonadota > Alphaproteobacteria > Rhizobiales > Xanthobacteraceae > CANKHJ01. The sequence goes on along the minus strand of CANKHJ010000022.1, from coordinate 21,474 downwards.
GCGATGCGGTTGCCGTCGAGGGTGACCTTGAACGCGGCCAGCACCGCCGAGATGTCCTGGTCGAACCGCTTGGAGACCTTGTAGCAGCGGAAGCGCTCGTTGGGCTTGAGCTTCGGCACGCTGACCGAGTGCACGAACTCGCCCTTGGCGCGATCCTGTTTGCCATAGGCGATGAAGAAATTTTCGAGCGGCAGCGTCCGTGTGGCATTGCCGGCCTGCAGCATCAACGTCGCGCCCAGTGCGATCAGCACCGGCGGGGTGTCGCCGATCGGCGAGCCGTTGGCGATGTTGCCGCCGATCGTGCCGGCATTGCGCACCTGCAGGCTGGCGAAACGGCGCATCATCTCGCCGGCATCGGGGTCGATCGCTGCAAGGTGTCTTCGCGCGGCTTCCTGGCTGACGGCGGCGCCGAATGTGATCGCCGCGTCCGTGTCGGCAATGCCGTCGAGATCCTTTACCCGGCCAAGCCAGATGATCTTGGGCAGATCGCGCAGCTGCTTGGTGATCCAGAGACCGACATCGGTCGCGCCGCCGATCAGCGTCGCATCGGGATGTTGCTGGTACAACGTGGCAAGGGCGGCAATGCTGGCCGGAGCGGCGAAGAATCGCTGGTCGGTGCCGGCAAACACGTCGGCATCGTCATCTAAGGCCGCAAGCGCGCGCGCCGCCGCGTCGTCCTGTTTCGCGAATTTGTCGTTGCCGTCGTCGCCGCAGGCGGCGAGCGCTGCGTCGACGATCGGGCGATAGCCGGTGCAGCGGCACAGGTTGCCGGCGATCCAATCATTCACGGCGTGGCGATCGAGGTTCGCGCGATGCGGCGCGTGATAGAGCCCGAACAGCGCCATCACGAAGCCCGGCGTGCAGAAGCCGCATTGCGAGCCGTGCTTGTCGACCATGGCCTGCTGCACCGGATGCAGCGCAGAGCCTTCCGCGAGGTCTTCAACCGTGATGACGTCGGCGCCGTCGGCCTGGCCGGCCAGCAGAATGCAGGAATTGACCGGTTGATAGACGATCTCGCCGCCGGACACGCGTCGAAGGACCACGGTGCAGGCGCCGCAATCGCCTTCGGCGCAGCCTTCCTTGGTCCCGGTGGCATGCTCGTGCAGCCGCAGGTAATCCAGCAAGGTCAGCATCGGGGGTCCGTCGAGATGCACCACCCGGCCGTTGCGCATGAACTGGATGTCGCGACGCATCGGCATCTTCAATACTTGACCTTGTCGGGCTTCTTCACCCACTCGGCGAACGGAATAGGCGATTGCGCGGTCACCAGCCGGATCGCCGGAATGCTGCGCGTTGCCGGATCGAGGCCAATTTCCTTGTAGATGAAGTCATCGTCGAAGCCGATCTCCGCCGCTTCGACCCGCGTATTCGCATAATAGATGTGCTTCAGCCGCGCCCAGTAGATCGCGCCGAGGCACATCGGGCACGGCTCGCAATTGGTGAAGATATCGCAGTCCGCCAACTGGAAGGTTTTGAGCTTGGCGCAGGCCTGACGGATCGCCGTCACCTCGGCATGAGCCGTCGGGTCGTTGGTGGAGGTCACCTGGTTCCAGCCCTCGGAGACGATCTCGTCGCCGCGCACGATCACGGCGCCGAACGGGCCGCCACTGCCGCCGAGCATCTTCTCAAGCGCCAGCGCCGCCGCGCGATTCATGTGGACTTCGTTGCTCATCATCACCTTCGGGATAGTGCAATTACCGCGCCAGCTTCACGCCTCGCCCGAGCATAGGTCGGCGACCGCGCTGGCGACAATCACCGTGGCCGCCTTCAGGTCGGAGAGGCGCAGGTTCTCGTCGGCATTATGCGCGTTGGCTTCGAGGATTGAGCGCGGTCCCGCGCCGTAGAGCACCGTCGGTATGCCGGCCTCCGAATAATGCCGCGCATCGGTGTAGAGCGGCACGCCGTTGACCGGGACATCGACGCCGAGCACGGTCTTGGCATGCTTCTGGATCGCGCCTGCGATGCGCTCATGGCCGGGCTGCGGCACCAGGGCCGCCGCCAGCAGGATGCGGCGGATGTCGGCCCGGATGCCGGGGTATTTCTGCGCGGCGGTGGTGATCAATTCGTTCAGCGCGCGCTCGACCTGCGCCGGCTGTTCCTCCGGGATCATGCGGCGATCGATGCGGAAGGTCACTTGATCCGGGACCACGTTGGTGTTGATGCCGCCCTTGATCAGTCCGACATTCAATGTCGGCGAGGTGATGCCGGGCACCTTGGATGTCTGTTCGGTCAGTTTCGCGCGGCTCGCATAGAGCGCGGCGAGCACGCCGGTCGCGGCTTCCAGCGCATCGTGGCCAGTCGCCGGCAATGCGGCATGAGCCTGTTTGCCGGTGATCGTCACTTCGAGATGCAGGCAGCCGTTATGCGCCGAGACGATGGCGTAGGAGAATCCGGCGCAGAGCGCATAATCCGGCTTGGTGAGCTTCTGGTCGATCAGCCATTTCGGCCCGATATCACCGCCGGTTTCCTCGTCATAGGTCAGATGCAGCTCGATGGTGCCGCCGAGCTTTGCGCCGTTTGCGACCGCATCCTTCAGCGCCAGCAAAGTCCACGCATAGGTCGCGAAGTCGGATTTCGAGACCGCCACGCCGCGGCCGAACATAGCAGGCCCGTGCGGGCCGTCCTCGATGGTCGCGCCATAGGGATCGTGCTTCCAGCCGAGCCCCGGAGGCACCACGTCGCCATGGGCGTTGAGCGCGATCACCGGGCCGTCGCCGAAGCGATGCCGCACGATCAGGTTGGTGCAGCTCTTCATGCCGGCTGCGGTGACGACGTCCTGTGGCACCGGATGGGCCTCGACCGCGAAGCCCAGTCCTTCCAGCAGGACGTTCGCGCGCGCGGCATGTGCGGCGCAGTCGCCCGGCGGATTGTCGCTCGGTACCTTGACCAGTTCGGCGAGGAATTCGACCTCGCGCTTGAAGTCCTTGTCGATGAAGTCGGCGATCTGCTGCGAAATGCTCATGATTGGTAATTCACCAGGACGTCGAGAAGGATGCGCACGCCGATATCGGCATCGGCGGCGGTGATGGTCTCCAGCGGAGAATGACTGATACCGCCGTTTCCACAACGGACGAACAGCATGCCGAGATCGGTGAGCTTGTCGAACATCACCGCGTCATGGCCAGCTCCGCTGGGCAGCAGGCGCGGGGTGATGCCGGCGCGCGCCACCGCATCGCCAAATAGCTTCTGGATCCGCGGCGTGCAGGGAACCGCCGGCGAGCGCAGCACCTCCTTGGCGTCGATGGTCACGCCACGGCGCTGCTGGATTGCCTTGATGCCCGCGAGTACGTCGGCTAATGCGGCATCGCGCATCGCGTCCTCGCCGGCGCGCAGCTCGAACGACATCTCGCAGCGGCCGGGGATGACGTTGATCGCGCCGTTCGGCACCGTGAGCCGCCCGACCGTGCCGACCAGGCCCGGCGCCTGCCTGGCTCGGGTTTCCACCAGCAAAGTGAGTTCGGCCGCGGCGGCCGCAGCATCGTGGCGCATCTGCATCGGCACGGTGCCGGCATGGCCGGCGGTCCCGGTCACGACAACCGAGTAGCGCACCGCGCCCGCGATCGAGGTCACGACGCCGACCGGCAATCCTTCGCCGAGCAGGATCGGCCCCTGCTCGATATGCAATTCGAGATAGCCGGCGAGATCCTCACGCTTGCGCGCCAGCGCGGGGATCGCGTGCGGATCGAAGCCCGCCGCCGCAAGCGTATCGGCGAGGCCGTAGCCGCCGGCATCGCGGCGCGGCAGCAGGCTCATGTCGAATTTTCCGGCGACGGCGCTGCTGCCGAGATAAGGCGAGGAGAAGCGCACGCCTTCCTCCTCGGAAAAGGCGATCAGTTCGATATTGAACGGCAATTTGCGCCCGGTCCGGTGCAATTCCTCGATCGCGAGCAGTGCCGACAGGATTCCGAGGCGGCCGTCATATTTTCCCGCGTTGAGGACGGTGTCGTAATGCGAGCCGACGATGACGGTCTTGGCGTCCGGCCGTTCCGACGGATAGCGCCCCACCACGTTGCCGACCGCGTCGATGCTTGCCGTCATGCCGGCGATGCGCATCCATTCGCGCAGGCGGGCGGCGACGGCGCGATGCGCCAGCGTCATATAGGTGCAGGCAAGGTACTCGGGTGAATCCGAGGATTCCGCCAGCACATCGGCGAGCACCAGGGCGCGCGCGCCAAAGGATGCGCCGGTCGTACCGCTTTCGTCACCGAGACGAGGCATCGCTACCAAATCCTCGCTACCAAGCCCATGCTACCAAGTTCTCTTGGGGCGTCCTCGCCGCAAGCTACTTGAACAGGTCGTATTACGTCTGTCATGGTGCTGTGCAGCAAGGGAAGAGGATTTTTCACGTGGAAGTCGTGCTCACCGAATGGGCGAGCGCTCTGATCCGGTGGACGCATGTCATTGCCGGCATCGCCTGGATCGGAAGCTCGTTCTATTTCATCCACCTCGACCTCAGTCTGCGGCCGCGTGCCGGGCTGCCCCCCGGCGTCAAGGGCGAGGCGTGGCAGGTCCACGGCGGCGGCTTCTACCACATGGTCAAATACCTGGTGGCGCCGCCGAACCTGCCCGACCACCTGACCTGGTTCAAATGGGAAGCCTACGCCACCTGGCTCTCCGGCTTCGGGCTGCTGGTGGTGGTCTATTATTTCAACGCCGAGATGTTCCTGGTCGACCGCAGCGTGCTCGACCTGTCGCCGAATGCCGCCATCGCCATGAGCCTCGGCATGCTGCTGGTGCCGTGGCTCGCTTATGAAATCGCGTGCCGCTCGCCGCTCGGCAAGAGCGAGATCGCGCTCGCCTTGGTCGGCTATGTGTTCCTGGTCGGCGTCACCTATGCCTATACCCAGATTTTCAGCGGGCGCGGCGCCTTCGTGCAGATCGGCGCGCTGGTCGGCACCATCATGGTGGCGAATGTGTTCGTGGTCATCATCCCGAACCAGAAGAAGATCGTGGCTGCCATGCTCGGGGGCACCGACCCGAACCCGGCCTGGGGCGAGGTCGGCAAGCAGCGTTCGGTGCACAACAATTACCTGACGCTGCCGGTCGTGTTCCTGATGATCAGCACGCATTATCCGCTGATGTTCGCGACCCGCTATAACTGGATCATCGTCGCGATCCTGCTGCTGATGGGTCCGGCGATCCGGCATTTCTACAATCGCCGCCACGAAGGCAAGGAAGGCCCGCTCTGGACCTGGGCCGCGGCAGCCGTCGGCGCGCTAGTCATCGTCTGGCTCTCCGCCATGGGCACGCCCGGCGTGAAGGTCGGCGAGGGGCCGGCACCGAAATTCGCCGCGGTGCAGGAGATCGTCACGTCCCGCTGCAGCATGTGCCATGCGAGTGAGCCGGTCTGGTCGGGGATCGTGTTTCCGCCCAAGGCAATCCGCCTCGATACCGCGGACAATATCCGCGGCCACCGGCACGAGATCGAGATCCAGGCAGTGCGTTCCAACGCGATGCCGCCGGGCAACATCACCGGCATGACCGTCGATGAGCGCTCCATCGTCGCGGCATGGCTCGCCGCCGGCGCGGCGAAAGACTGAGATGGCGTCTTTCTCCGATTATCCACGCGACCTCGCCGGCTATGGCCGCAACCCGCCTGATCCGCGCTGGCCGGGACGCGCGCGCGTCGCGGTGCAGTTCGTCGTGAACTACGAAGAGGGCGGCGAGCGCAACATCCTGCATGGCGACCCGACCTCCGAGGCTTTCCTGTCCGACGTGCTCGGCGCCGAGCCATGGGTCGGCCAGCGCCACATGAACGTCGAGTCGATGTACGAATACGGCTCGCGCGCCGGCTTCTGGCGGCTGTGGCGATTATTCACCGGACGCAAGCTGCCGGTGACGGTTTATGGCGTCGCGACCGCCTTGGCGCGCTCGCCGGATATCGTCGCGGCGATGAAGGAGGCGGACTGGGAGATCGCGAGCCACGGCTACAAATGGATCGACTATCGCAATATCCCCGAGGCCGAGGAGCGCCGGCATCTCAGCGAGGCGGTGCGCATCCACACCGAGGCCACGGGTGCGCGTCCACTCGGCTGGTATCTCGGCCGTTCGTCGGTGAACACGCTTCCCGCGGTGCTCGACGACGGCGGCTTCCTCTATTCGTCGGACACCTATGCCGATGACCTGCCGTATTGGATCAACGGGCCGAAGGGGCCGCATCTCCTCATCCCCTATACGCTCGACGCCAATGACATGCGCTTCACCAATGCGCAGGGTTTCGCCGGCAGCGAGCAGTTCTTCGAATATCTGCGCGACAGCTTTGACGTGCTTTACGCCGAGGGCGAAGACGCGCCGAAGATGATGTCGATCGGCCTGCATTGCCGCCTGGTCGGGCGTCCCGGCCGGCTTGCCGGGCTGGCGCGCTTCCTCGATCACATCGCCAAGCATGACCGCGTCTGGGTGCCGACGCGCCTCGATATCGCGCATCATTGGTACCGCGAGCATCTCGCACTCGCCGCCGCTGCGCCGACACTCGGATAACGATGACAAGTATCCCGCTCGATACCCTCAACAAGACCAGCACTGCGGACTTCGTCGCGGCGCTCGGCGACATCTTCGAGCATTCGCCCTGGGTGGCGGAGGCCGCTGCGGCTAAGCGTCCCTTTGCCTCGCTCGCGTCGCTCCATGAGGCGATGCGCGCGGCGGTACTCTCCGCGGCACCGGACCAGCAGGCCGCCTTGATCAAGGCGCATCCCGATCTTGCAGGGAAGGCGGCGCGCTCCGGAACGCTTACCGCGGACTCGACCGCCGAGCAGGCAAGCGTCGGTCTGGATCGCCTGTCGGACGAGGAATACGCGGCGTTCCATCAGCGCAACGATGCCTACAAGGCGAAGTTCGGCATCCCGTTCATCGTCTGCGTGCGGCGGCATACCAAGGGCTCGATTCTGCGCGAATTCGAACGCCGCCTGGGACACGATGCCGCAGCCGAGCGCGCGACCGCGCTGGACGAGATTTTCCGAATTGCGGCGTTGCGGCTCGATCAGCGCGTCGAGACCGCCGAGCGGCTCAAGCTGGACGGCCGGCTCTCGACCCATGTTCTGGACACGCGCGCCGGCCGACCGGCGCCGGGCGTCACCGTGGAGCTGTGGGAATTGGATAGCGGCGGCCACGGCCGCCTGCTGGTCAAGACCGTGACCAACAAGGATGGCCGCACCGACCAGGCGCTGATCGGCGGGCGTCCGGTGCCGATCGGCGTCTACGAGCTGCGCTTCTTCATCGGGGATTATTTCCGCGCCCAGGGCGCGGGCAGGGGGGCAGAACTCGCCGACCCGCCGTTCCTCGATGTGGTGCCGCTGCGGTTTTCGGTGGCCGAGGCCGAGGGGCATTATCACGTGCCGCTGGTGTGCTCGCCCTGGGGATATTCCACCTATCGTGGAAGCTGACCGGGTTTATTCTCTGGCGTGTGATTGAGCAGGCCGCTTATTCTGTCAGCAATGACGACGGGCCGATGGCGCGTTTGCCGTGCGGGTGCGTCGCTGCGGGCTGGCATAGGGATTGCTCAGTTCGCAGACAGTGTGCCGGGCCTCCGGCGTCCCAACCGCGAGTCACATCCATGAAACAGGTTACTTCGTTCGCCCTGGCGGCCGCTGCCCTTGCCGTTCTGACAGGATCGGCGTCGGCACAGACCGCCGTGAAATTCGCTCTCGACTGGAAGTTCGAAGGCCCCTCGGCGCCGTATTTCGTCGCCATCGACAAGGGCTATTACAAAGCCGAAGGCCTCGACGTCACGGTCGATTCCGGCCCGGGTTCGGTGCAGGGCATCGCACGCGTCGCGGCCGGCACCTATCCGCTCGGCTTCTTCGACATCAACTCGCTGACCCGTTTCCAGGATCAGAATCCCGGCCAGAAGGTCCAGGCCGTGATGATGGTCTATGACATTCCGCCTTTCGCGATCGTCTCCACCACCAAGGGCGGGGTGCTCAAGCCGAAGGATCTGGAAGGCAAGATCCTCGGCGCTCCCGCGCCGGATGGCGCGTTCGCGCAGTGGAAGGCTTTCGTCAAGGAGACCGGCATCGACGCCTCGAAAGTGAAGATCGAGAATGTCGGCTTTCCGGTGCGTGAGCCGATGCTCGCCGACGGCAAGGTCGATGCGATCACCGGCTTCTCGTTCTCCTCGGTGTTCAACCTGCTGGCCGGTGGCGTGAAGGAGCCGGACATCAAGGTGATGCTGATGTCGGATCACGGCCTGGTGCTTTACGGCAACGCTATTATGGTCAATCCGGAATTCGCCAAGGCGAACCCGAAGGTCGTGGCCGGCTTCGTCAAGGCAACGATCAAGGGCGTGATCGACACCGCCAAGGATCCGGAAGCCGCGATCAAGTCGGTGATGAAGCGCAATGAGACCGGCGACGAGAAGATCGAGCTCGCCCGCCTGAAGATGGCGCTCAAGGACAACATGGCCACCCCGTGGGTGAAGGCCAATGGCGTCGGTGGCATCGACAAGGCGCGCATGGACAAGTCGATCGAGCAGATGGCGCTGACCTATGACTTCAAGGTCAAGCCGAAGACCGACGACATCTTCACCAGCGAATTCCTCCCGCCCGCAGCTGATCGCAAGCTGTAAGGCTCGTTCACGCCTCCCACCACGCGTCATGGCCGGGCTTGGCCCGGCCATCTACGTCTTGCTGTGACGCCTCAAGACGTGGATGCCCGGCACAAGGCCGGGCATGACGGCGGATTGTAAAGCGAATACATGTCCTCCTCCGTCGACATCGACGACATCACGCTCACCTACAAGGGCGCATCCGGCGGCGTGCTGGCGCTGCAGGGCACGACGCTCAATGTGAAGCGTGGCGAATTCGCCGCGGTGGTCGGTCCGTCCGGCTGCGGCAAGTCGTCGTTGATGAAGCTCGTCACCGGTCTGATCCGCCCGGACAAAGGTGACATCTCGGTGTTCGGCGACAAGGTGCGCGGCCCGGTCAAGATCGCCGGCATGGCGTTCCAGAATCCGAACCTGCTGCCGTGGCGCAAGGTCGCCGACAACGTCCTCTTGCCGCTCGAGATCGTCGAGCCGCATCGTCATCGTTTCCGACGCGACAATGCCAAGTATCGCGAGCAGGTCGAGGCGCTGCTCAAGACCGTCGGATTATCCGGCTTCGGCGACCGTTACCCGTGGGAATTGTCGGGCGGCATGCAGCAGCGCGTCTCGCTCTGCCGGTCGTTGATCCACGAGCCGGCTTTGCTGATGCTCGACGAGCCATTCGCCGCGCTCGACGCCTTCACGCGCGAGGAATTGTGGTGCGTGCTGCGCGACCTCTGGCAGAAGCTCGGCTTTACCGTGATCCTGGTGACACATGATCTGCGCGAGGCGGCGTTCCTGGCCGACACCATTCACGTGATGAGCGCGCGGCCCGGCCGCATCGTCATGACCAAGGCAGTCGATCTGCCGCGCCCGCGCGACCTTGAGATCTGCTTCGAGCCGCGCTTCACCGATATCGTGCATGAATTGCGCGCCAAGATCGCCGAGGTGCGCCAGACATGAAGGACCTCCTCGAAAAACTGTCGCCCTGGCTGTTCACCATCGCGATCTTCGCGTTGTGGGAGGCGGCCTGCCGCATCTTCAATTTCAGCCCCTTCATCATGGCGTCCCCGACGCAGGCCTTCGGCGCAATCATCCAGCATTGGCAGCCGCTGCTGCGTCATTCCTTCGTGACGTTGTGGACCACAATGGCCGGCTTCGCGCTTGCGGTGATCTTCGGCGTGGCGCTAGGCCTGATCGTCGGTTGGTCGCGCACCATCTATCGCGGCCTTTATCCGGTGATGATCGGCTTCAACACGATCCCGAAGGTCGCGGTGGTTCCGATCCTGATCATGTGGTTCGGCATCGGTGAAATTCCGGCAATTCTCACCGCGTTCCTGATCTCGTTCTTTCCGATCGTCGTGAACGTGGCGACCGGGCTCGCCACCATGGAGCCCGAGCTTGAGGACGTGTTGCGCGCGCTTGGCGCGCGCAAGCTCGACATCATGCTCAAGGTCGGCATTCCGCGGACGCAGCCGTATCTGTTCGGCTCGCTCAAGGTCGCGATCACGCTGGCCTTTGTCGGCACGGTGGTGTCGGAGACCATCGGCGCCAATGCCGGGTTGGGCTATCTGATCGCGCTGGCCGGCTCGAACTTCCAGATGCCGCTGGTCTTCGCCGCATTGCTGCTATTGGCGGTCGAAGGCATCCTGATGTACGCGGTGTTCGCCCTGATCGAAGCGCGCTTCACCCACTGGGCATTCCGCTCCTCGATGAGCGCCGCGGCTTAGTGAACCAGTTGCAGCGCGTGTTGCTTCAGCCTGCTCGCGCGCAGCTTGGCCGCCGCGGCGGGATCGGCCAGGACCACGACGTTTTCGCAATCCCGCAAGACGGAGGCGGGACAGCGCTCCGACGGCGGCATGCAGCAGGCCTGGTTCAAGGCCTCGGCCTTTTCACGTCCGGTTGCCAGCAGCAGCGAATTCCGTGCGGCGCGTAGCGACGTGAGGCCCAGCGTCATCCCCTCCGCAAACTGCCGCCGCTCGGCCTCGTCCGGAAAATTGGTGAGCAGGGTGGATGGGGTCAGCCGGACCTGCCGGCACTTTGAATCAATCGACGCGTTCGGCTCGTTGAAACCGAGATGGCCGTTGCGCCCGATGCCGTGGACCACCAGGTCGATCGCGCCGAAGGCGGTCTCATAATCGTCGAGCGGGCAGACCAATGCGCCGGCTTTGTCGTTGAAATGCGTGAAACCTCCGACGCACAACGGCGCTACGATTTCGGTCGAGAGATAATACGCAAAGCTGCGCGGGTCATTCGCGCCGATGCCGCGATACTCGTCCATCTGGACGACATGGACACGCCGCCAGTCGAGTGATTGTCGATGATTGTCCCGGAGCGCGCGATAGGTCGCCGTCGGCGTTCGACCCGCAGAAGGAACCAGGACCGCTCTGCCATGGTCGCGGATGGCGGTGGCCAGCGTCGATGCGATCAGCCCGGCGGCCCGGATCGGCAAATGCCAATGATCGAGAATTTCGATGGCGACGCTGGCGGACATGACACGAACTGACCTGGAACAACTGACTGGATTTAGCTGATCTGGATTTCGTCGGGCCGACGGCCCGAACCGGCGATGGGAAGGTCGAACGCGGCCTGGTCGGCAGAATCGTCCAGTACCGAGGACACGATCGCCGCGCCGATTTCGGAATGCCAAAGCGCCAATCCGTTGGCCTGGCCGCGGAAGCTCGGCTCGCCATGCGTTCCTTCGAGCGGAAATCCGGCCGAGAGGCCGATGCCGAATACGCCGGGGATCGGCACCGCTGAGGCGTCGAGCAGGCGCGACTGATGATCCACCATCGCCGCCGACCCGAAACACTCGGCCAGCAGCTTGATCCGGCGTCCGTCGCGATCATGGAGCGGCAGCGCGCGCGGACGATAACCGGTGGCGGCGATGACGATGTCAGCGCGCTCCAGGATCGCAGCGATGTCGCCGCCGTTGCGGCGCATCACGTCGATCAACGCAATCCGTTGTTCGCGGGGGCGTTTGCCGAGTCCGAGCACACGCAACAGCAGCTCGCGCGCGTCCGAGCGGAATCCCGCCAGCGGAAAGACCCGGCCGGTCTTGGGGCAGATGTCGTTCGGCCCGAACGCGTGATAGCCCTCGGCGCGCGCAAGATCGGGCGAAGGATACATCGGACGCAGCGGCGTGCGATGGAGGATGGCGATCGATTCACGCCTCCATTCAATGCCGGGAAGGTCGAGCAATACGCGGGCGGCGGACATGGCGCTGTGCGATCCGCCGATGATCGCGACGTGGGGATGTTCCGATCTCGCCAAGATTTGGCTTGCCGTGGCGAGGCCGTCGGCATTGAGCACCGCCCGCGAAAGCATCAGCTTGTCCTGGTATCGCGGCCATAGCGGCTGTCCGGAAACGGACAAGGTCCGCAGCTGGGATGTCGATTGCTCCGCACCAGTGGCAACCACCAGATGCCGGGTGGCCAGCTCGATCTCCGCGCCGTCGGCGTTGCGGCGGGCGCGAATGGTCCATCCTCCGGCTCGATTGCGCATGGCATCGTGTGCCTCTACGCCGGTCTGGATCGGTTGGTTCGCCTGTGCCGCGATCTTTTGAACCGCACGGGCCAGCGCCGTGATGAAGTCCGCGACGATCGGCAGCGGTGCTGCGTGGCCACGATAAGCGCAAAGGGCCAGCGTCGCGGGATGCACGAGTAACTGCGGGCAGCGATCTCCGAGGTTGCCGTCCAGGCAGCGCAACAGCGTATCGGCGTGGCTGTCGGAGTTGATGCAATAGTCGCCGATCGCGCCGGCGCCGATCTTGTCGCACTGGTCCAGGATCGTCACGCGCTGCGCAAGGAGTTGCTGCAATTGACCGGAGTTGCATGCGGCAACCAGTACGCCGATGCCCGCGGGCCCCGCCCCCACGATCGTCAATCCTGTCGCCAACGCGTGACTCACACTGCTATTCCATGCCGCGACAAGCACGCGCCGCGCCGCAGGATTTGCTATCAGCGGACCCGGCGATACAATCGTGGTAACTACTTATTAACTTTGCGCGGGAGGCCCGGTGCGGACGTTCTACTGGAGCGAACTGACGAGTGCGGAGTTCGCGGGCCTCGATCCGGAGCGTGTGATTGCGGTGCTGCCGCTTGCCGCGATCGAGCAGCACGGACCGCATCTGCCGATCTCAACCGACACCGAAATCGGCGAAGGTATGCTGCGCGAAGTTGTCACCCGGCTGCCGGATGATCTTTCGATCCTGATCCTGCCGGTCCAGGCCGTCGGCAAGTCGAACGAGCACCTGCGCTCGCCCGGCACAATCTCGCTTGCTGCCGAGACCGCCTTGCGCGCCTGGGTCGAGATCGGTGAAGCCGTGCACCGGGCCGGCCTGCGCAAGCTCGTGATCGTGAATTCGCATGGCGGAAATATCGAGCTTGCCGGCATCCTGGCGCGCGAACTGCGCGTCCGTCTGAACATGCTCGCGGTGACAACCCACTGGGGTTTCTTCGGCTATCCGCCGGGTCTCTATACCGATGAAGAGATCGCCGTCGGCATTCATGGCGGCGACATCGAGACCTCGCTGATGTTGCATTTCAAGCCGCATCTGGTGCGCATGGACCGCGCGGCGAACTTCGCGCCGGTGACCATCGCGATGGCCAAGGAATTCACTTACCTCCGTCCGACTGGGCGTCATGCGTTTTCCTGGATCGCGCAGGATCTGCATCCGTCGGGCGCGGCGGGAGATGCCTCGCGCGCCACCCTGGAGAAGGGGCGCGCGACCGCGGAATACAGCGCGCAGGAATTCATCAAGCTGCTGCGCGATGTGACGCGCTTCTCGCTCAGCCGGCTCGCATGACGGCCGGCCGTGACGCGGTCGCGCGGCGTTCCATGACGACAACGCGCTCAAGATCGGGCTGGTGCTGCCGCGCCTGGAGTGCCTCGGTCTTCGGGTAAAAGCCTGATTTTGGGCTGAATCGTCCCTTCCGGCGGCTTGTGCCGCGCGGGGCGGCATGAATAATGCTTGAGTTATCATACTCAGCCACAGCGGCATCACCGGTCTGAAGGATATCCTCATGCGCATCGCCCTCGGCATAGCCGTCGCGCTCGCCTCCGCAGTCGCGGCGCCCGCGTCGGCCCAGCAACCCACGCTCGTCCTGTCGGCGTTCGGCGTCGCGCAGGATCAGTTGCGCAAGGATCTCTATGCGCCGTTCGAAGCGAAATGCGGCTGCAAGATCGTGGTGGAGGTCGGCAACAGCGCCGACCGGCTCGCCAAGCTGGAAGCCCGCAAGGCCAATCCGGAAGTCGATATCGCGGTGATGGCCGACGTCAACGCGCTAGAGGCCGCGAACAAGGGGCTGATCGATCCGATCGATGTGTCGAAGCTGACCAATTACGACAAGCTCTATGACGTCGTGAAGGACCCGCTCGGCAACAAGATGGGCGTCGGCTACACCTATTACGCCACCAGCATCATCTACCGCTCGGACAAGGTGAAGATCGAGTCCTGGACCGACCTCTGGAAGCCGGAACTCAAGGGCCGGCTCGCGCTGCCGAACATCACCACCACGCAAGGACCGCTGCTGCTGTTCATGGCCGATCGCGCTTTCGGCGGCACCACGCCGGATTTCGCGACCGGCATCAACAAGGTCAGCGAGATCAAGGGCGGCGTGGTGACCTTCTACGAGCGCGCCGCCCAACTGGCGCAATTATTCCAGCAGGATGAGATCTGGGCGGCGGTGACCGGGCGGTTCAACTGGCCGCTGCTCAAGAAGCTCAACATGCCGCTCGCCTGGGCAACGCCGAAGGAAGGCCTCACCGGCGGTCTCAACGTGCTGGTGCTGACCAAGGGCTCCAAGAACAAGGAGCTTGCGATGCGCTTCATGGACGAGTGGCTGTCGACCGAAGCGCAGACGCGGCTCGCGATGTCACAAGTCGACTCGCCGGCCAACAAGGAAGTTAAGCTGCCGCCGGAGATCGCCGACGTGCTGACCTATGGCGAGGATACGGCGAAGGGGCTGAAGCTGATCCCGCCGGCTCAGATGCTCGCCAATCGCGAGGCCTGGGTTTCCGGCTGGAACAGCAAGATCGCGCGGTGATGCACCGCCGGCCGGCATGATTGTGAGGAGCTAGTGTTCGAGGACCGGCGCATCGGGATCGCGCTCGCCGCGCCGGCGGTGCTCTTCGTCATGCTCGCGTTCTTGCTGCCGGTCGGCATCCTGCTGAGCGGCAGCGTCACCACGCCGGGCGGCTGGGGCATCAGCCGCTTCACCACCTTCTTCGCCGAACCGCTCTACCAAGAGGTCGTCTGGCGCACGCTGCGGCTCGGCGCGCTGGTGACGCTGGCGTCGGCGGCGATCGGCTATGCGGCGGCGCTCGCCATCGTCGATACCAGCCCGGCGACCAAAGGCCGCCTGGTCGGGCTGTTCATCCTGCCGTTGATGATCTCCCCGGTGGCGCGCACCTATGCCTGGATCGTGATCCTCGGCCGTACCGGCCTGGTGAACCAGGTTGTCACCGGTCTCGGCCTGTCGGATGAGCCGTTGCGGCTGCTATTCACCGAAACCGCGGTGTTCATCGGGTTGGTACAATTATTCTTGCCGCTGATGGTGCTGTCGCTGGTCAGCGCGCTGGAGAATCTGCCAGCCGACGTGGTGCCGGCGGCGCGCGTCCTTGGCGCGAACTGGATCGCGGTGTTCTTCCGCGTGATACTCCCGCTGACGCGCGAGGGATTGGTGATCGGCGGCACGCTGGTCTTCACCGGCGCGGTGACCGCCTATATCACGCCGGCCGTGCTCGGCGGCTCCAAGGTGCTGATGCTCGAGACATTGCTCTATCAGCGCGTCTCGGTGGCCAACGATTACGTCTCCGCGAGCGTGATCGCGGTGATCCTCATTGCCATGAGCGTTGCGGCCAACGCGCTGCTCAAGCGCGCTGCCGCCGCGCGGAAGAGGTGACCATGCGCTATGCCGGCCATGCCGTGCTTGCCGCGGTCGTCCTGTTCCTGATCGGCCCATTCCTGGTGATCGCGGCGGCCGGCCTCTCCGCCGGCGACACGCTGACCTTTCCGCCGCAGGGCCTGTCGCTGAAATGGATCACTGCCGTGTTCGGCATGGAGAATTTCCGCCAGAGCTTCGTGCTGTCGCTCTGGCTCGCGGTCGGCTCGACCGCGCTGGCGCTGCTGTTCGGCGTGCCGGCGGCCTATGGTCTGGCGCGCTACCCAGTGCCCGGCCGCGATTTCATGCGCAGCATCGTATTCACCCCGGTGATCGTGCCCGGCATCATTGCCGGCCTCGCCTTGCTGCGCCACGCCGTGATCCCGCTCGGCCTGCCGGTGACGACGGCGCTGATATTGGCGCATACCGTGCTGGTGGTGCCTTATGCGGTGCGCGTCGTGACCGCGAGCCTCGAGCATCTGCGCACCGACGTGGAGGAGGCCGCCGTGATCCTCGGCGCGACCCGCACCGGCACCTTCTTCCGCGTCGTGCTGCCGAATATCCGCAACGGCATCCTCGCGGCCTTCATCCTCGGCTTCGTGACGTCGTTCAATCAGGTGCCGGTGTCGCTGTTCCTCACCGGCCCCGGCATCACCACGCTGCCGATCGACATGCTCGCCTCGATGGAATTCGTCTACGACCCCTCGATCGCGGCGCTGTCGGCTTTGCTGGCGCTGATGTCGATGGCGATCGTGATGATTGCGGAAAAGATGCTGGGATTGTCGCGCTATGTCTGACCGGAATTTCCTCACCATCGAGAAACTGACGCTCGCCTATGGCGGCACCGTCGCGGTGAAGGATCTCGACCTCACCATCGCCGAGGGTGAACTGGTCGCGCTGCTCGGTCCGTCCGGATGCGGCAAGACCACGACGATGCGCGCGATCGCGGGTCTGATTCAGCCGCGCCAGGGCCGCATCGTGCTGGCCGGCCGCGACATCACCCATGTGCGGGCGAACAAGCGTGAGGTCGGGCTGGTGTTTCAGTCCTACGCGCTGTTCCCGCATCTCTCGGTGTTCGAGAATGTCGCCTTCGGACTGCGCCTGCGCAGCGTCGCGCGCGACGAGTTGGAGCAGCGCGCCAACGAGGCGATCGGGCTGGTCGGCCTGAAGGGATTCGAGCGCCGCTTGCCGCGCGAACTCTCGGGCGGCCAGCAGCAGCGGGTCGCGCTGGCGCGCTCTGTGGTGGTGCGGCCGCGGCTCCTCCTGCTCGACGAGCCGCTGTCGAATCTCGACGCCCGGCTGCGGCTCGAAATGCGCAGCGAATTGCAGCGGCTGCAGCGCGACCTCGGTGTCACGATGATCTACGTCACCCACGATCAGTCCGAGGCGCTTGCGCTCGCCGACCGCGTGATCGTGATGCGCGATGGGCGCATCGCGCAGCAGGGGACTCCGGCTGACATTTACGAGCGGCCGTCCTCGGTTTTCGTCGCGCAATTCGTCGGCTTCGAGAATATCTTCAAGGCCGGACAATGGCCGCTTCCCGACGAGCGCGACATCGCCGCGCTGGCGTGGCGGCCCCAGGCCGTGGTGCTAGGGCAGGGGCCGCACCAGGGCCGCGTGCTCGGCGCCTCCTATCTCGGCGACGCGGTGGAATATCTGATCGAGACGCCAGGCGGCCTGGTGAAGGCGCAGACGCCGGCCTCCGCCAGGCGCTTCGCGCTGGATGAAACCGTCAGCCTCGACCTGCCGCTGGCCAGCGCCGCACGCCTCGCCGGGCAATGATCCATGCCGCAGGTATGGATCGACACCGACATGGGTTTCGACGATCTCGCCGCGATCCTGACCGTCGCAGCAGCGTCGGACTGGCCGATCGCCGGCCTCTCGCTGGTCGCGGGCAATGCGCCGCTCGATATCGTGGAAGGCAATGCGGCGCGGTCCGCGGCGCTGTTCGCATGGACCATGCCGATCCATCGTGGCGCTGCGCAGCCGCTGGTCGCCGAATTGGTGACCGCGCAGAACATCCTTGGCGCCAACGCGATGAATTCGCTGGCGCGCGAATTGCCGGCGGACGGCATCGCGCTCTCCCAGGTGTCCGCGTTTGACGCGCTGACGCGGTATCTCGATCAATCGCCCGAGCCGGCAACAATCCTTGCGCTCGGGCCGCTCACCAATATCGCGGCGGTGCTGCAGTCGCGTCCAGGCCTTGCGAAGAAAATCGGCCGCCTGGTGTGGATGGGTGGCAGCGCGGTCGGCGGCAATCACACCGCGGCGGCCGAATTCAACGCCGCGGTCGATCCGGAAGCCGTGCAGGTCGTGCTCGATGCCGGCGTAGCGCTACAAATGGTCGGGCTCGATACGTGCCGCCAGGTGCGCGTGTTCTCGTCCGATGTCGACGCGCTGCGCGCTATCGGCACCGAGCGCGGCGACGTGCTGGCCGATCTGCTCGGCGGCTATGTGGCGATCGGTAGTGCCGGCGTGGGTGCCATGTATCTCTATGACCCGGTCGCGGCGGCGGCCATGGTTCTGCCGGCTTGCGCCACCTTCAAGCCGGCCTATGTTGTGACGGAGCTGACCGGGCAGCATACCCGCGGCATGACGGTGGTCGAATGGCGCGTTCCGCGTCGCGCGACCGCCAATGCCGAGGTTGCCACGACGGTGGACGAGGCGGCGGTGCGCAAGGTGGTGCTCGATGCGCTGACGCAAGCCGCGGGGACGCGGGCAGGACTTGGAGACAAGCAGTGACCGACGAGCCGCATGATCTTCACGAATCCGGGCTGCGCGACCGCGCGGTGCGCGCCGCGCGTGGCGAGGCGCCGTTCGACGTGTTGCTGACCGGCGGCATTGTGGTCGACGTCGCGACCGGTGAATTGCGCGAGGCCGATATCGGCCTGACCGGTCCGCTGATCGCCAGCGTGCATCCACGCGGTTCGCGCAAGGATGCGGCCCGCATTGTCGACATCGCCGGCCGCTTTGTCGCGCCGGGGCTGATCGACACGCATATGCATGTCGAAAGCTCGATGGTGACGCCGCGCCGCTATGCCGAAGTGGTAGTGCCGCAAGGGACCACCACGATCTGCTGGGATCCGCATGAATTCGGCAACGTCGTCGGCCTCGACGGGGTGCGCTGGGCGATCGATGCCAGCCGTGGGCTGCCGCTGCGCGTGCTGGTGATGGCGCCGTCCTGCGTGCCGTCCGCGCCGGGGCTGGAACTGGCAGGCGCCGAATTCAACAAGCCCGAGATGCAGGAAATGCTGCGCGCTTCCGCGGTGATCGGCGTCGCGGAAGTGATGGACATGCGCGGCGTCCTCTCACGCAGCGACAAGATGCGCGACATCATCGATGCTGGGCTGGCGTCGTCGAAACTGGTCTGCGGCCACGCGCGCGGGCTGACCGGCGCCGACCTCCAAGGCTTCGCCGCGGCGGGCATCGAGTCCGATCACGAGGTCACGTCCGGCGACGACCTGCTCGAGAAATTGCGCGCCGGTTTCACCATCGAATTGCGCGGCTCGCATGATTATGTCCTGCCTGGCGCGGTCGTGGCGCTGAATCAGCTGCCGCAATTCCCGCAGACGCTGACCATCTGCACCGACGACGTGTTCCCCGACGATCTCGTCAGCGTCGGCGGCATGGTCGACGTGCTGCGACGTCTGGTGCGCTACGGCCTTCCGCCGATCCACGCGCTGCGCGCCGCCACGATCAACGCCGCGATGCGGCTCGGCCGCCGTGACCTTGGCGTCGTCGCACCCGGCCGCCGCGCCGACCTGATCGTGCTGGATGACCTCACCTCGCTCGGCGTCGTGGAGGTGTTTGCCTCAGGCCGCCACGTCGCGCAGGGCGGCAAACTGCTTGAGGCGTTGCGGCCGGATCCGGTCGCCGCACCGACCGGCACCATGAAGCTCAGTGCGCTCACAGCTGAAGATTTCACCTTGCGCGTTCCGAACATGACCGACGGCCGGGCAAAGTTGCGCAGCATCGTGCGTCCGCGCTTCACCGAGTGGGGCGAGATCGTCGTCGAGGTGCGCAACGGCGCGGTGGTGCTGCCCGACGGCGTGAGCGTTATGGCGGTGGTGCATCGTCATGCGCGCGCCGAACCGACGCCGCGCCTTGCCATCATCGAGGACTGGGGCACGTTTCGCGGCGCGCTTGCAACGACGGTGTCGCATGACAGTCATAACCTCACGTTGTTCGGCCGCGATCCGGTCGATATGGCAGCGGCGGCCAATGCGGTCATCGCGGCGCGCGGCGGCATGGCGGTAGCGCAGCATGGTCGCGTCACGGGGCAGGTCGCGCTGCCGATCGGCGGGCTGGTGTCGGAAGCGCCGGCTGCCGATGTGGCCGCGGATTTCGCCGCGGTGAAGCGCGCCGCCGACGGCATCGCCGAATGGAAGCCGCCGACAAGGGTGTTCAAGGCGGTGGTCGGCGCGACGCTGGCGTGCAATCCCGGTCCGCACCTGACCGATCGGGGCCTCACCGACGGCACCACCGGCGAGGTGTTCGAAGATTCGCTGATCGAACGCGTCGGCTGACCAATGCTGCTGGTGTTCGGCTCGATCAATCTCGACATCGCGATGCGCGCGCCGCGTCTGCCGCTGCCGGGCGAGACAATACTGGGCACCGACTGCGTCATTTCTCCCGGCGGCAAGGGCGCCAACCAGGCGCATGCCGCCGCGCGCTACGGCATGACGACGGCGTTGTATGGCGCGGTCGGCGCCGACGCTTTTGCCGCGCCCGCGCTGGCCAGCCTCGAACGCGCTGGGGTCGATCTTTCCGGCGTGCAGCGGCTTCCGGGCCGCACCGGCTGCGCCTCGATCATTGTCGATGAGTCTGGCCAGAACCAGATCGTGGTCGCACCGGGTGTGAATCTCGATGTCCGTCAGGAGGCGATTCCCGACGATGCGCTGAAACGAGCGCGCGCTGTTTTGCTACAAATGGAGACCGATCCGGCGGAGAACTGGAAGCTGATCACGCGGGCGCGAGCGCTGGGCTGCCGCATCATACTCAATAATGCACCGGCGCAGCCATTGCCGGCGCGCGTGCTCGCGGCCGTCGACGTGTTGATCGTCAATCAGATCGAACTGACCCAGACCGCCGAGCTGTCTCCCGAGACGCTGGCGCGCGACTTCAATTTGACCGTGGTGCTCACGCTTGGGGAGCAGGGCGCGCAGTGTTGGAGCGGCGGAGAGACCTTGCAATGCCCGGCGGCGAAGGTGGATGTCGTGGACACCACCGGTGCGGGGGACACGTTTGCCGGAGTGCTCACCTCGGTCTTGATCGAGGGCCGCGAGATGTCCGATGCGCTGAGCATCGCGAATGCCGCCGCCGGCCTCTCCTGCACCCGCGTCGGCGCGCAGATCGCGCAACCGTCGCGCGCTGAGATCGGGGCGGCGCTGTAGCTCTTCTTCTTACCCTCCCCCTCGCGGGGAGGGTCGCTCGCCGAAGGCGAGCGGGGGTGGGGGCTGTAGCAACGAATGTGCTGCGACAGCCCCCCACCCCCAACCCCTCCCCGCGAGGGGGAGGGAGCGCACCGTTATTGTGTTTTAGATGGTCGCGTCTGCGTTGCCTACTTCGTCACGATCAGCGCATCGACCGCGGTGATGCCTTCGCCCTTGCCGTGCGCGAAGACCGGATTGATGTCGATCTCGACGATCTCCGGCACCGTCATCATGATCCGGCCGACCAGCGCGGCGGTTTTCGCGACCGCCTCGACATCGACCGCGGGTGCGCCGCGGAAGCCTTTCAGCAGCTTCGCGGTGCGCAGCTTGCCGAGTTCTTCGACGATCGCGGCTTCTGACAGATCCGGCGGCAGCAGCCGCACGTCGCCGAGCGCCTCGACCCAGATGCCGCCGAGGCCGACCAGCACCACCGGGCCCCAGAGCGGATCACGCTTGGCGCCGATCACCAGTTCCAGCGCCTTCGGCGCCATCTTCTCCACCAGCACGCCGTCGAGCTTCAGGCCAGGCTGATGCTTGGCGATGTTGTCGTGCAGCGTCTTCCAGGCCTCGCGCAGTCCGGCCTCGTCCTTGATGCCGAGCATCACGCCGCCGGCTTCGGTCTTGTGCGCCAGTGCGCCGG
>CANKHJ010000021.1 GCA_947481635.1 Bradyrhizobiaceae bacterium | reverse complement strand
CGCGACGGATCTTCGCAATCGTCTCCACGACCAGCATTCCAATCTCGGCTCCCATGAAAAATGGAAGCCAGTGTGGACCCTCAGTGACGGGGTCCCGATTGGATGCCGATCACCCCGAAAACGGGGTCCTTATTCCATGCCGAAACACAAAAAAGACTGGTATTAGGCCGAGTCCCGAAGCCGTGCGAGACAGACTTGACCTGTGGTGCGAGCGCTGGGCACCCGATGTATCGGTCAAGCTGAAGCGAGATGTAGTCAAGGCGGTTGAACGCCAACCTCGCATCGACGATGCAGACTCGTGCGCCACAAAGCTCCGTCTATCCTATGAGGAGAGGACCCAGCTTCGCATCACGACAATCGGTGCCTATGATGTCGATAAACGCACCCGGAAACAGCTGTACAAACAGCGAAAGCGGACTCGGGACCGCCAACAGGCAGCGAAGAGGCGAGCGGCCCGCGGTGCGGTCACTCGGGAAGAGTATCTAGCAAAAAGTCTGTCTGCGACTCGACCTTGGAAAGCGCTCGGTATTTCTCGGCGCACATGGGAGCGTCGTAAAAATGGTAAAAAGTCAGGGCTAAATGTTGTCGCAAGTCCGTCGCCCAGCATAGCTGACGCAGGTTCGTAGCCCAGCGTAGTTCTTATGTGACGGGCGACGAACTTGCGACAAAAGAGCAAGACACCGCAAAGAACTCCACCTCGCCCGACCCCCTACTTACGGCCTTGCCCAAGTGGAAGTCGACGAACCGCGGCGCGGCCAGCGCGCGGCCCGTCCCGGACCGCGCAATCATGCCGACGGCGCACTTAAGACAACGTTGCGAGCTGCCAGTAGGTGCTGATGTAACCGATTTTGGTGGGTTGGCATCGGCCGCGCGGTGCGACGCACGATCAAGAGAATTGCTGACGACGATTCTCCCGCGGCGGCAACTATCAGAGGAGTGCTTCCGTCCAAGTCTTGCGAGATGAGGCCAGACCGCACAGCAGCTAGGGCAGAGGCTAGGGCACACACGAATTCAAATTAAAAAATGCAATTAAATCAATTGATTAATGGAAGTTCTGGCGGAGAGGGAGGGATTCGAACCCCCGATACGGTTGCCCGTACGCCGCATTTCGAGTGCGGTGCTTTCAACCACTCAGCCACCTCTCCAGAGGGCCACGCGGGGCTTTCTAGCCAAGCATCCTCGGCGATACAAGCGCGCCGGTTCGGCCCGGCGCCGGGCGCTGGAAATGGGCCGGAAACGCGGTTCCGGGGATGGCTGCGGCGCGGTATGAGTGGCGCGACCGTCCGTGTCTGCGGACCCAAGGGTCCAATGCTCCGTGTCCTGTCGATGGGCCGCGGCGTACTGGGCCCCCGCCTTCGCGGGGGCGACCAGCTGTGTTTGGGGCGCGGATCGCGGAAACCGTTGCAAGATGCAGGCCCCGGCCGCGAGGCATGACACGGGCCGGGAGACGCCGATGAATGTTCCACAGATCCGCCTCACCAGCCTGGCGCATGGCGGCGGCTGCGGCTGCAAGCTGGCGCCCTCGGTGCTGCAGCAATTGCTCGGCGGGCAGCCGGCGGCGAACCCCTACAAGAAATTGCTGGTGGGACTCGAGACCGGCGACGACGCCGCGGTGTGGCAGCAGGAGGACGGCACCTGCATCATCGCCACCACCGATTTCTTCATGCCGATGGTCGACGACCCCGGCGATTTCGGCCGCATCGCGGCGGCCAACGCGATCTCGGATGTGTATGCGATGGGCGGAACGCCGATCATGGCGCTGGCGATCCTCGGCATGCCGCTCGGCAAGATCGCGCCCGAGACGGTGCGCATGATCCTGGATGGCGGGCGCGCGGTATGCGCCGAGGCGGGCATTCCGGTGGCCGGCGGACACTCGATCGATTGTCCGGAGCCGGTGTATGGCCTCGCCGTGATCGGCACCTGCAAGACCGAGCATGTGCGCCGCAACTCCGACGCCAGGCCGGGCGATGCGCTGATCCTGACCAAGCCGCTCGGCGTCGGAATCTATTCGGCGGCGATCAAGCAGGCGGTGCTGCCGCCGGAGGGCTACAGCGCGATGATGGCGACCACGACGTTGCTCAACCGCGTCGGCGCCAGGCTCGGCAAGGATGCGGCGGTGCATGCGATGACCGACGTCACCGGCTTCGGCCTGCTCGGCCATGGCCTGGAGATGGCGCGCGGCTCGCACGCGAGCGTGGTGGTGAACCTGGCAGCGCTGCCGCTGCTGCCGGATGCGGCGGCGCTGGCGCAGCAGGGCTGCGTCACCGGCGCCTCGCATCGCAACTGGGACAGCTATGGCGACAGCGTTGTGTTGCCGGATGGTTGCCCGGATTGGCAGCGGCATCTGCTGACCGATCCGCAGACCTCTGGCGGGCTGCTGGTGTCGTGCGCGCCGGAGCAGGCCGAGGCGATCGCGCGGATGATCGTGGCGGATGGCTATCCGTTCGCGCGGATCATCGGCCGCGTCGAGGCGGGCCCGCCGGTGGTGCGGGTGGAAGCGTAACGGAGATCGAGCGATGACCTATGAACTGTATTACTGGCCCGGCATTCAGGGGCGCGGCGAATTCGTGCGGCTGGCGCTGGAAGCGGCGGGCGCCGATTATGTCGACATCGCGCGCGAGCCGGAGGCGCAGGGCAAAGGCGTGCCGGCATTGATGGCGCTGCTCAACGGCGCGACGGTGACGCGGCCGCCTTTCGCGCCGCCGATCCTCAAGGATGGCGCTTTGCTGCTCGCCCACACCGCGCTGATCCTGCATCACCTCGGCCCGAAGCTCGGCCTCGTGCCGGCGGACGAGGCCGGGCGGCTGTGGACCCATCAGCTCCAGCTCACCTTCACCGACTTCATCAAGGAAATCCACGACACCCACCACCCGATCGCGAGCGGGCTCTATTACGAGGACCAGAAGGCGGAAGCGGCGCGCTATGGCGCGGAATTCTGGAAGACGCGGGTGGCGAAATATCTCGGCTATTGCGAGCGCGTGCTGGAAAGGAATGACGGCAAGCATCTCGCGGGCGATGCGCTGAGCTATGCGGATACGTCGCTGTTCCAGATCGTCACCGGGCTGCGCTATGCGTTTCCGAAACGGATGGCGCGGATGGAGAAGGACTGGCCGAAGGTGGTGGCGTTGAGGGATGCGGTGGAGCGGCAGCCGCGGGTGGCGGCGTATCTCGCGTCGAAGCGGAGGATTCCGTTCAACGAACACGGGTTGTTCCGGAAATATCCCGAGCTGGATGCGTAGGGTTTGACGACCTCGATGGTCAGGCCGCAGCGACCATCGGCACGACGTCGGCGCTGATCACGGCTGGATGGCTGGCGCCCGCGGCGAGACAAGAAGAGAGTTCTGCCATCGGCATGGGCCGGGCAAACAGATAGCCCTGGGCATATTCTACGCCATGCTGCTTCAGGAATTCGGCCTGGGCTTCCGTCTCGACGCCTTCGGCGATCATCTTGAGGCCCAGCGATTTCGCCATTTCAATGATGTGAAACACCACCTGGCTGGTCGCGGCGCCGGTGCCCAATGTATCCACGAAAGCCTTGTCGATCTTCAGATAGTCGAGCTTCAGGCTCTCCAGATAGGCAAGGCTGGAATAGCCGGTCCCGAAGTCATCGATCGCGACCCCGACGCCCTGGCCGCGAAGCGCGCCAATGACATGGCCGGCAAGGGCCGGGTCGGTCAGGCAGCGCTCGGTCGCCTCCACGATGAGGTTGCCGGGGCCGGCGCGCATCTGCTCGGCCAAGTCTCGCAACAATCCGACGGTCGCGAAATCATGCAGGTCCGCGGCCGAGAGGTTGAGGCTGATATGAAAGTCGTTGTGGCGAACGAATAATCCCTGGCCATCCTGCCCAACCAGATGAACCACGCGCTCCGTGACGCGCTGGATCAGCTTGGTCTCCTCGGCCACCGGGATGAACAGGTCGGGCCGCACCATTTCGCCGCTGGGTCTGCGCCAGCGTATCAGCGCTTCCGCGCCGACCCATCCGCGCGTGCGCAAGTCGACGATCGGCTGATACACGACCGAGAACTCGTTCCGCCTGAGGGCGGACTTGATGACCGCCGGCAAAGCCAGCTGGAGCCGCGCGAGATAAAGCACCGCGGACGCAAGGACCATCGCCGCGATCAGACCAATCGGAACGAGCACCAGGGTTGTTTCCCAATTGCGTTCACGCAGATGGGCCACCGGCACCGCCGAGATGGTCGCGATCTCGTAACGCGCGGAACGGGCGATGGCGACGACATGGGTATCGTCTATGAAGGTCGTCGTGCCTTTGCTCGCGAGAGCGGCGATCCAGGCCGGTTTCACTTCGCCGCGCGCGGCAAGAACACGCCCGCTGGATTGCGAGATGAGCGCGAGCGAAACGTCTTTTGCGTGCGTGGTGGCGTCGAGCGGCAGGTTCTTGTGGACGATTGCGGCGAAGCCGTCGCGC
Organism: Bradyrhizobiaceae bacterium; assembly: GCA_947481635.1. Lineage (GTDB taxonomy): Bacteria > Pseudomonadota > Alphaproteobacteria > Rhizobiales > Xanthobacteraceae > CANKHJ01. Next base: position 33,783 of record CANKHJ010000021.1, on the reverse strand, counting down.
TCCACCACGACGAAAGTGTCGCCAGGGGCAAAGGGAAACGCGACATCGCTGCGGAGCTTCACCCCGGTTGTTTGAACGACACTTATCGGTCCCAGATCCAGTTCCCCCGCCGGAAGACCCAGCGAGGAACAAATGATCCGATTCCCGACGACGTGGCCGATCGCCTGGATGTAGCTCGAGGCGATGTCGATCCGTCGCATCACCGAGATGCTGGCGGCCGAGCAGGGCTCCGCGCCCAATGCCACAAGGTCGCGGAAGCCTTTGTCGATCTGGTCGGTTGTGATCTCGGACCGGTTCAACGCATCGCGCGCGTAGGTCGTCGCACGGCCGGTCTCACCTCGCACCGCCTCACGGTCCGCGATAGTGAGCGCCACCAGGATCGGCCCGGCAACCGCAACGACCATGGCCATCAGCGTGACCGCCAAAGCCCTGCTTTTGCTCATGGGTGACGGCCTCGGCCTGCTGAGGCAACAGGGTCAAGTTCCACCGGACAGTGTTGACCGGTCATTAACCCTCAGCATGGTCACGGAACCGTTAAGATCTTGTTGCCTGCCCACTCCCTCGATTGTCATGCCCCGCTCTCTTGGCTGTCAGCCCCGCTCCCTCGGTTGTCATGCCCCGCGAAAGCGGGGCATCCAGTACACCGTGACCTATCTATGGAAGTCGGAGAGACATTGCCTTGATCGCTCTGCACGGCGTACTGGACCCCCCGCTTTCGCGGGGGGTGACAACCGTGTTTGGATTAGCGAGCTTGGCAGTGAATGAGTGCGCGCGGCAGTGTCAGCGCGTCACTTCAACTCAACGCCCGCCATCTGCTCCGACAGTTTCGCCATCTCGGTATGCTCTCGGCCCGGGCCGAGCGTCGTCGCGGCGGCAGTCCACATCTCCTTGCATAGCGACGAGAACGGCGCGGCGGTGTGGGTGTCTTGCGCGATGCTCAGCGCGATGCCGAGGTCCTTCACCATCAGGTCGAGGCCGAAGCCGCCGTCGAAGCTGCGCGAGATCACCATCTGCTTGAACTTGCGCTGGGTCGAATTGTTCATGCCGGTAGAGGTGTTGAGGATGTCCACCATGGTGGAAGGATCAAGGCCGAATTTCTTGCCGATCAGCAGCGCCTCGGCGCCGATCAGGAAGCCGGCCGCCGACATCAGGTTGTTCAGCGCCTTCATGGCGTGAGCCGTGGCGACGCCGCCGGTGCGCACGATGGTGGTGCCCATGGCGCGCAGCAGCGGCTCGGCGCGGGCGAACTCCGCCTGTTCCCCGCCGACCATGATCGAGAGCTCGCCGGTCCTGGCGCGCGCCACGCCGCCCGACACCGGCGCATCGATCAGCAGGCCGCCGGCCTCGCTGACACGTTGCGCCAGCTCGCGCGTGCGCGAGGGATTGCCCGAGGTCATCTCGATCACCAGCGCGTTCTTGCGCAACCCGGCCAGCGCGCCATCGGGCCCGGACAAAGCCGCTTCATCGGCGGCGCTGGTCGGCGTCATCAGGATCACGACATCGGCGTCGCGTGCCAGCGCGGCATTGGATGACGCGGCCTGCGCGCCGTGTTCCCTGGCGAAGGCCTGCGCACGCTCAGCGGCGATATCGTTGACCGTGACCGCGTGGCCGGCCTTGACCAGATTCGCCGCCATCGGCCAGCCCATGGTGCCGATGCCGATGAAACCGACTGCTTGCGAGCCGCTCATTTGGTCTCCTGCTTCGGCTTGGTCAGGCCGAGCTCGGTGAGCACCTCGTTGGCCGAGCGGAATGCATCGAGTCCGGCCGGGACGCCGCAATAGATCGTCGCCTGCATCAGCGCCTCCTTGATCTCCTCCACAGTGACGCCGTTGGTGATCGCGGCGCGCACATGCAGCTTGAGCTCCTGCGGGCGGTTCAGCGCGGTGAGCATGCCGAGGTTGAGGATGCTGCGGGACTTGCGATCGAGGCCCGGGCGCGCCCAGACATAGCCCCAGGCCCATTCGGTGGTGATGCGCTGGAACGCCATGGTGAAATCGTTGGCACCGTCGATCGACTTGTCGACATAGGCCGCGCCCAGCACCTCGCGCCGCACCTCCAGGCCCTGCTTGAACAATTCGTCGGTTTCTGCCGTGATGGCGTCGCTCATGAATGCCTCCCTGAAGCCGGATTGAAGTGAGCCCAGTCTATGTCCGAAACGCCGGCCTATAAAGTCTTCGCGCTGCGCTACGCCACATCGGGGCCGCAACGCACCAGGCGCGAGAATTTCATCTTCGCCGATGCCCATGATGCGCCCGGCCCGATCGATTATTTCGTGTGGGCGATCGTGGGCGATGGCCGCGTCATCGTGGTCGATACCGGCTTCACGCCGGCGGCCGCTGCCGCGCGCAAACGGGAATTCCTGCGCGAGCCGACGGCATTGCTCGGGCTGATTGGCATCGCGGCGGATCAGGTGCGCGACGTGGTGGTGACGCATATGCATTACGACCATGTCGGTAATCTCGACGCCTTTCCGGCCGCGACGTTCCACCTGCAGGACGACGAGATGGCCTACGCCACCGGCCGCTACATGACGCACCGCGCGCTGTCGCAGCCATTCGATGTGGAAGACGTGATCGGCATGGTGCGCCGGGTCTATGCCGGCCGCGTGCGCTTCCATGCCGGCAGCGCCGAGATCGCGCCCGGCATTACGCTCCATCGCGTCGGCGGCCATAGCGGCGGGCTGCAGATCGTGCGCGTCAACACCACACGCGGCCGCATCGTGCTGGCTTCGGATGCGATGCACCTTACCGAGAATCGCATTGCGGGGAATCCGTTCCCGATCGTGCTGCATGTCGGCGAGATGCTGGAGGGCCATCGGCTGTGCGAGGAGCTGGCCGATGGGGAGGATCACATCATTCCGGGGCACGATCCGGAGGTGCTGAAACGCTGGCCGAGGTGGCGCGCGGACGAACCGGATATCGTGCGGGTGGATCTGGCGCCGATATCCTGACTTTGGTCCGTCACTCTCTCAGCCGTCATGGCCGGGCAAAGCCGTCCGAAGGACGGCGTCGCTTCGCTCGCCTATGCCGGCCATCCACGTCTTGCTTACGCGAGAAAAGAAAGACGTGGATGCCCGCGACAAGCGCGGGCATGACGGCCGTTGTTTATTGGCGAATTGCGGATCAGCCCCGCCCCACCGTGAACATGAACCGGTTCACGCTGAACAGGAACGCACCCTCCGCCTCCAGCGCATCGAATTCAGCAAGCCACGCATCGGCCTCGTCTTTCGTAATGCCGTGATTCACCACGAAGGCGTGGATGAAGCGCGCGATGCCGTGCACGTAGCTATGCGCGTGATAATGCGTGGTGACGACCGGCACCGCTTCGACGCGCGCCATGGTCAATCCGGCCTTGCGCAGCCGCGCCGGCAAGATGCGCGGCAGGTCGGGCCAGGCGACATGCGCGTCATAGGCCTGCATCACGCGGCGCATGCGCGCGCGGTCGCGGCTTTCCCACACCACGCCGGCGAAATCGGTGTCGAGGATGATCGCGCGGCCACCCGGCTTCAGCACGCGCCGCAATTCGGCGAGCGCCGCATCGAGTTCGGTGACATAGGCATAGACCTGCATTACGCAGGCGAGATCGACACTGGCATCGGGCACCGGCAGCGTCAGCGCATCGGCCCTCTCCAGCCGCACCTGAGGCAGGCCTTCGCAGCGATGCTTTGCCAGCGCCAGCATCGGATCGCTGATGTCGACGCCGATCGCCTGCCCGGTTGCACCGACCGAGGCCGCAAGATCGCGCAGCATGTAGCCCGGCCCGCAGCCGAGATCGAGCGCGGTTTCCCCGCATGACGGATTCAACGCGCGGAACACCGCGACACGTGTGGCGGCGATATCCGGCGTCGAATAGATCGCGTCGATATGGCGCGCGGCTTTGTCGTCGAAGTCGAGGGTCGAGGCCATGGTGTCTCTAGGTCACGCTCGTGTGCCCGCGCCGCCGCTCCAATCTCCGCTGGTCACCCCCGCGCATGCGGGGTCCAGTACTCCGTGTCCTATCGATGGGCCGCGGCGTACTGGGTCCCCGCCTTCGCGGGGACGACGCGCTGTGAGTGGGGCAATGACTACGGCGTGAAGATCACGCTGGCGGGGTCGGGGTTGCCCTTGATCGCGCCCTGCTCCTTGGCGAGGTCGATCCAGAACTTGGTCTGCACCGGCGTGATGTCGACGACCAGGTTCGGCGGCGGCAGCGAGGCCACCACGGCGGGCGGCAGCTTGGTGTATTTCGCGATCGCGTTGTTGAGCGCGTTGACGTCCTTCAGGGCGAGCGCATTGGATTCGCGCATCGCGTCGCGCCAGGCCTTCACGGTGGCGCGGTTGTCGGTCGCCCATTTGCGGGTGGCGGCGTGAACCACGGTCAGCGTGCCGTCCGGCGTGTCCTTCAGCCAATTGGCCACTTCGTAACCGGCGCCGGACTGGAGGATGCGCGCGGTGAACGGCGCCTGCGAGGGATAGGCATCGATCTGGCCGCTCTTCAGCGCATCGGTCGCCTGCGCGAAGCCGAGCTCGACGAAGCGCACGCTCGCCGGATCGACACCGTTATTCTTCAGCGAACGGATCAGCATGAAATGTAAGAGCGCGCCGAGGCCCGGCACGCCGACAGTCTTGCCCTTCAGGTCGGCCGGCTTCTCGATGCCGCTGCCCGGGCGCGCCACCAGCACGTCGCCGGGGAGCGGATAGACCGAGCCACCGGCAATCACGACGATGTCGAGGCCGGCGTCATTGGCTTGCAGCACGGTCGGCATGGTGGGGCCGGCCACTTCGACCGAGCCACTGACCAGCGCGGGCGGATTATTGCCGGAGGCATTGGTCGCGATGAATTCGACATCAAGGCCATGCTTGGCGAACAGGCCGGATTCCTGCGCGAGATAGGAGGAGCCGAAGCCGCCGACCAGCGTGTACATCATCTTGAGCTTCTTCGGCTGCTGGGTGGTCGCCGGTACGGTCGCCAGAAGCACCGTCACCGCAACGCCCGCAGCGATCAGAAATTTACCGTTGCGCATCATGTGAATTCTCCTCCCGAGATCGCTTGGCTTATCGCGCGATCCTAGCAGGCTCCCTAATTTTGCGCTCGGATTCTTTGATACGCCGCTGCTCGACATCGGTGATCGGGACGGGCAATGTCCGGCCCGAAAAACGCCCGGGCAGGATCCTCGCCGATGGACACCAATGTTGCGATCGCGCCGCGTGCGGCAGGCGATACGGCTGAGCCGCTGATCCGGTTCCACAACGTCAGCCATTCGTTCGGCAGCCGGCAGATCATCGACAACGTGGATTTCTCGGTCGGGCGTTCCGAATTCGTCTGCCTGATCGGCCCCTCGGGCTGCGGCAAGACCACGCTGCTGCGCATGGTCGGTGGGCTGCTGACGCCATCGATGGGCGAGGTGACCTATGCGGGCCATCGCGTCGATGGGCCGGAATCCGACGTCGCCTTCATGTTCCAGGATTACAGCAAGGCGCTGCTGCCGTGGCGCACCGCCTCGGGCAACGTCTCACTCGCGCTCGAAGCGGCGCGGGTGCCGCGCGCCGAGCGCGCGCCGCGCATCGAAGCGCTGCTCGCCAAGGTCGGCCTGTCGCGTCACGCCGATCATTATCCGGCGCAACTCTCCGGCGGCATGCAGCAGCGGCTGCAGATCGCGCGCTGCCTCGCGCAGGACCCCGCGGTGCTGCTGATGGACGAGCCGTTCGGCGCGCTCGACGCCATGACGCGCCAGGCCTTGCAGGACGAGATGCTGCGGCTGATCGAGACCAGCGCCACCACCGCGCTGTTCGTCACCCATGATCTCGAAGAGGCGCTCTATCTCGGCGACCGCGTGATCGCGCTCTATCCCAATCCCGGCCGCGTCGCGCAGATTTTCGACGTGAAACTGCCGCGCCCGCGCAACCAGCTCACCTCGCGCGAAGATCCGGAATTCCTCCGGCTGCGGCGCGAGATCTTCGATTTCATCCGCGAGGGTGAGACGTGAACGCCACGAAATTTGCCAAGGGCGCGATCTTCCCGATCGCCGCGCTGATCGTGTGGGAAGCGGCGATGCGCATCGGCAACGTGCAGAGCGACTCGCTCGCCGCGCCGTCGCAGATTGCGGCCGCGTTTTATCAAGCCCTGATCGACGGCACGATTCCGCGCCGCACCGGCGAGACCTTGCGCACCGCGCTGACCGGCCTCGCGCTCGGCGGCGGCGCCGCGGTGATCGTCAGCGTCATTCTCGGCCTGGTGCCGGCGGCGGCGCGGCTGATGCAATTCTCGATCGAGGTGCTGCGTCCGGTTCCAGCGGTCGCGCTGATCCCGGTCGCGATCATGACGCTCGGCTTCGGCTACGGCATGGGCATCGCGCTGGTCGCCTTTGCCTGCTTCTGGCCGGTGCTGATCTATGGCCATTCGGCGATCGTCAACATCGAGCCGCAATTGCTCGATGTCAGCCGTGTGCTGCGGCTTGGCGCGTTCGGCCGCGTCACCAAGATCGTCTTGCCGGCGGCGCTGCCGCGCTATTTCGTGGCGTTCCGTCTCTCTGCCGCGGTCGCCTTGATCATCTCGGTCACGGTCGAGATCGCCGCCAATCCGCTCGGCATCGGGCATGAGCTGATGACCGCGTCGCAATCGCTGCATCCCGACCTGATGTTCGCGATGCTGCTGTGGCTCGGGCTGGTCGGCTGGGCGGTCAACGCCGTGCTGCTATTCGCACAGCGCCGGCTGTTTGGGCCTGCGGCCTATTCGGCGAGCCTGCAATGAGCCCGGTGGTGCGCCTCTTGTGGTTCGGCGGCAGCGTCGCGGTCACCGCATTGCTGGTGCTGCTATGGCAGCTGATCGCGACTTATAGCGGCATCCCGCCGGTGTTCCTGCCGGGACCGGACCGCGCCTGGAACGCGCTGGTCGCCGGCATCGGCACCGGCGAGTTGACGCGGCTCACCTGGGCGACAGTCGAGCGCATGCTTTATGGCTGGGTGCTGGCATCGATGCTCGGCATCGCGCTCGGCGCGCTGATCGGCTCGTCGCGGCGCGCGCGCGAATATATCGGGCCGACGCTGGAACTGGTGCGGCCGGTGCCGGTCTCGGCGTTCATGCCGATCGTGATGGCGTTTCTCGGCCTGTCCGGACGCATGGTGCTGGTGGTGATCGCGATCGGCTCGATCTGGCCGGTGCTGCTCGCCACCGTACACGGCGTGTCGAATGTCGAGCCGCGCCTGCTCGAGGTCAGCCGCAGCCTGCGCTTCAGCCGGTTTCAGACGCTGTGGAAATTCGCACTGCCGAATGCGCAGACCGACATCCTCGCCGGCATGCGGCTCGGCCTCACGGTCGCGCTGGTGCTGGCGGTGATCGGCGAGATGCTCGCGAGTGAAGCCGGCCTCGGCTACCACATCCTCACCACCGCGCGCTCCTATCGCTCGGACCAACTGTTTGCCGGGGTGATCCTGCTCGGCCTGATCGGACTGGCCAGCAACCTCGTCCTCCAGGCGATCGAATGGCGGGTGCTGCGCTGGCGGCGGCGCTAGTCTCGGTCGGAGCCCGGGCCCGTACCCAACCACCTAGCGCAACGGTAGCGGAAGCGTGATATCGTTTGCTCCCGGCGCGTGCAAAGATCACGCGTCTTGAGAAAATAAATCAGAGGAAACACAGGGGGGCTCCATGGCAAACGAACCATCTCCATCGATGTTCGCGGCGACCGACGGCTATGCCGCGCAATTCAGTGACGCGATCCTGCTGGTCGGTCGAATCCTGCTCGGCTGGGTGATGTTCATCACCGGCTGGGGGAAAGTATTCGGCACCGGCTTTGCCGGTGGCGTCGCTTACTTCACCGCGCTGGGCATTCCGAACCCGGGATTCTGGGTCTATCCCTCGATGTACGCGGAGCTCATCCTTGGCGCCGCGCTGATCCTCGGCGTCGCCACGCGCTATGCCGCGATCGGCAGCTTCCTCTATCTGATCGTGGCCACCGCGCTGGCCCATCGCTACTGGGAGGTTGCGCCGGGGCCGGCGGCCGGCAACCAGTTCAATCATTTTATCAAGAACCTCTCCATCATGGGCGGCATGCTCGGCTATCTCCTCCTGGGAGCCGGCCGCTTCTCGGTCGACAACTGGCTGCGCAATCGCTGACGTTGTTGATCGCACGATATCGAAGGGCGGCCGCAGGGCCGCCCTTTTTCGTTTGGAGTCTTCATTCAAGCAAACCCACAACTGTCACCCCCGCGAAAGCGGGGGTCCAGTATTCCGCGTACGATGATCAAGGCAATTTCTCTCATGCTTCAATTGAGAGAGCACGGGACCCCCCGCATTTCGCGGGGGGTGACCACCGGTGATTTAATCAGCAGCTAACTGCGATGCGCGACGCGTGGCGGGCCGATCTTCGGATCGATCGCGACCGACCACAGGCTGCGATTGTCGACATCCTTCAGCGTCACGGTCATCACTTCAGTCGCGCCGTCGATCTCGACGTGACCGAAGAATTGCAGGCCGAAGCACGGTGACAGGTCGTCGCCCTGTTCGCGGGTGCAGCCCTTCTCATAGACGACACGCGGGCCGAAGGTGTTGTCGAGCTTGCTCGGCTGCCAGGTGCCGGCGTGGAGCGGCCCGGAGACGAATTCCCAGAACGGCTCGAAGTCCTGAAACACTGCCGCGTTCGGATCGTAATAATGCGCGGCGGTGTAATGCATGTCGGCGGTGATCCACACCGTGTTGCGGATGCCGGATTGCCGCATGAAGGTCAGCAATTCGGCGATCTCGAGCTCACGTCCCAGCGCCGGCCCATCGCCTTGCGCCGCGGTGTCGCTGCTGATCAGCCCGAGCGGAAGGTCCGCCGCGATCACCTTCCAGGTCGCACGCGAGCGGCGCAATTCGCGCTTCAGCCAGCGCATCTGCTCCGGCCCGAGCAGATAGGAATCGGGGCCATAGCTGGTCTGCAGGCGATCGCTGGCGCCGCCGCGATAGCTGCGCATGTCGAGCATGAAAACATCGAGCAACGGACCGTAGCCGATCTTGCGATAGATCCTGCCCGGCTCGGTCAGCGATTGGCGCAGCGGCATGAATTCGTGGAACGCGCGGCCGGCGCGTGCGACCAAAGCGAGCGTGCTGTTCGACGCATAGCGCGCGTCGGGCCGCGGACCCTCGGCCCACCAGTCGTTGACCACCTCGTGGTCGTCCCATTGCGCGATCAGCGGCACCTCGGCGTTGAACGCGCGCATGTTGGCGTCGAGCAGATTGTATTTATAGTTGCCGCGATAGTCGGCGAGCGTCTCGGCGACCTTCGACTTCTCCTCGGTGACGAGGTTGCGCCACAGCGACCCATCGGGAAGCGTCCGGGTCGATGGGATCGGCCCGTCGGCATAGATGCTGTCGCCGCAATGGATGAAGAAGTCCGGCTGCTGCTTGCGCATCGCCGCATAGCCGCGCATGCCGCCGCGGCTCTCGTCGATGCCCCAGCCCTGGCCGGCGGTATCGCCCGACCAGGTGAACGACACCGAGCGCTCCACCGACGGCGCGGTGCGGAAGCGGCCGATCGCCGGCTCGCTCAGGATCGTCGGCGACGACAGGTCCTGGAACTGGATGCGGTAGAAAATATCCTGATCCGAGGGAAGCTCATCGATCAGCGCCTTGGCGGTGAAGTCGCTTTCCGGCAGCGCGTCGACGAACACCGCGCGGCGCGCATCGCGGAAGCTGTCGCTGGTCGCGATATCGACCAGCATGCGCGCCGGCCGGTCGGTGCGCGCCCACACCATGCCGGAATCGGTCGAGACGTCGCCCGACTGGACGCCATGGGTGATCCGCGGCCGCGACGCCGCGCGGCTGATCGAGGGCTTGGCGATGGAGACCGCCGCAGATGCGGCAGCGGTCATGAGAAAACGGCGACGCGAGACAAGGGTGTCCGGACGCTTCGAGACAGCCATTTGGCCTCCGCTGTCGAATCGAGGCGGAGGATGCTTGCGTTATCTGACGATCCGCCGACGCTTATGCGACGGTGCGGTGACGAGGTGAGGTCGTTTTGTGTTGGCGGGGCCCCGGGCTCAATCCGTCACACAATTTCCGCAAGACACCAGTTTAGAACTTTGCTAATCCGTAAAATGCAACCGGGGCCACGCGTTTCCACGTGACCCCGGCGATGGCGACGGCCAGTCGGGCAGAGCAAGCCGCCACCAACCAGAGCGCGACCGGCATGACCGCCGGTCGCGCTTTCTCATTTATACGTTGGCTGCTTCGGTGCCGTGCCGCAGGTCGAAGCGGTCGGCATTCATCACCTTGGCCCAGGCCGCCACGAAGTCCTTCACGAACTTCTCCTTCGCGTCGGACTCGCCATAAACTTCCGCAAATGCGCGAAGCTGCGAGTGCGAGCCGAAGATCAGGTCGACCGCGGTGGCGGTCCACTTGACGGCCTTGGTCTTGCGATCGCGGCCTTCATAGATGCCTTCGGCATTCGGCGGCTGCCAGTCGGTGCTCATGTCGAGCAGGTTGACGAAGTAGTCGTTCGTCAGCTTGCCTTCCTGCTTGGTGAAGACGCCGTGCTTGGTCGCGCCGACGTTGCCGCCGAGGACACGGAGGCCACCGATCAGCACCGTCATCTCCGGAGCCGTTACGCCGAGCAGTTGCGCACGATCCACCAGGGACTCAATCGGCTTCAGGAACTGACGCCGCTTGGTGTTGATGTAGTTGCGGAAGCCGTCGGCACGCGGCTCGAGCGGAGCGAACGACTCGACATCGGTCTGCTCCTGCGACGCGTCCCCACGGCCCGACGCGAAGGGAACCTTCACGTTCACGCCGGCATCCTTCGCGGCCTTCTCGATCGCGGCGTTGCCGCCGAGCACGATCAGGTCGGCGAGCGACACCTTGCCGGACTCCTTCTGGATCGCTTCGAGCTTGGCCAGCACCGTCTTGAGCTGGGCCGGCTCGTTGACCTCCCAGTCCTTCTGGGGAGCCAAGCGAACGCGCGCGCCATTGGCGCCGCCGCGCTTGTCGGAGCGGCGGAACGTCGAGGCCGAAGACCACGCCGTCGAGACCAGTTGCTGCACGGTCAGGCCGGAGGCGAGAATCTTCGCCTTCAGCGCATCGGCATCTGCGTCAGAGACCTTCGAACCGGCCGGAACCGGATCCTGCCAGATCAGCACTTCCTTCGGCACCAGCGGGCCGAGGTAGCGCACGCGCGGACCCATGTCGCGGTGCGTGAGCTTGAACCACGCGCGGGCAAAGGCGTCCGCGAACTGGTCCGGATTCTCATAGAAACGCCGCGAGATCTTCTCGTAGGCCGGATCCTGGCGCAGCGCGAGATCGCTGGTCAGCATCATCGGCAGCTTCTTCTTCGACGGATCGAACGCATCGGGGATATCCGCCTTCGCGTTCTTTGCCACCCACTGCTTTGCGCCGGCGGGGCTCTTCGTCAGTTCCCACTCGTTCTCGAACAGGTTTTTGAAGAAGTGATTGCTCCACTTGGTCGGCGTCTGCGTCCAGGTGACTTCCGGACCGCCGGTGATGGCGTGTGCGCCAACACCGGTCTCATGTTTGCTCTTCCAGCCCAGGCCCTGATCCTCAAGGGCGCCACTTTCCGGCTCCGGACCGACCAGCGACGGATCGCCCGCGCCGTGGGTCTTGCCGAAGGTGTGGCCGCCCGCGATCAACGCGACGGTCTCTTCGTCATTCATCGCCATGCGGAAGAAGGTCTCGCGAATGTCCTTCGCCGAGCCGATCGGATCCGGATTGCCGTTCGGGCCTTCCGGGTTGACGTAGATCAGGCCCATCTGCACGGCGCCGAGCGACTCGTCCAACTGACGCTCGCCGCTGTAGCGTCCGTCACCGAGCCAGGTGCCTTCCGGACCCCAGTAGAGTTCTTCCGGCTCCCAGACATCGCCGCGGCCACCGGCGAAGCCGAAGGTCTTGAAGCCCATGTCTTCCAGCGCGACGTTGCCGACCAGCACCATCAGGTCGGCCCACGAGATTTTCTTGCCGTATTTCTGCTTGATCGGCCACAGCAGGCGGCGCGCCTTGTCGAGGTTGGTATTGTCCGGCCACGAGTTGAGCGGCGCGAAGCGCTGCTGACCGGTGCCGGCGCCACCGCGGCCGTCGGTGATGCGGTAGGTGCCCGCGGCGTGCCACGCCAAGCGGATGAACAGACCGCCGTAGTGCCCGAAGTCGGCCGGCCACCATTCCTGCGAGTCGGTCATCAGGGCCTTGAGGTCCTTGATGAGAGCATCGAGGTCGAGGGTCTTGAATTCCTTGGCGTAGTCGAAGTCCTTGCCCATCGGATCGGACAGGCTGGAATTCCGGTGGAGCATCTCGATGTCGAGAGCCTCGGGCCACCAGTCGCGGTTCGCGGGTCCGCGGCCTGTGAACGGGCATTTGCCCGACTTGTCGTCAGTTTTTGCATCCATGGTTTTCTCCGATCGCTTGTTCGTTCTTGGAAATGGGATCGGAGCGGACCATAGCGCCTCTTTGTATCAGGTCTAATTGTATTGTCTGTCAGTTCCGATCAGTTTATCTTATCGTTGTGATCACTTTGAAGCAGCTTCGCTATCTGGAGGCCCTGGTCGAGCATCGGCATTTCGGCCGGGCGGCGGAAGCCTGCGCGGTGACCCAGCCTGCCCTCTCGATGCAGATCCGGGACCTGGAGCGACAGCTCGGCGTCGACCTGGTCGAGCGCCGCCATGGCGACGTGGTGCTCACCGATGTCGGCGAGGAAGTCGCACGACGCGGCGGGCGGATGCTGGTCGACGCGCGCGACCTGGTCGATTTCGCGCGCCACCGCGCCGGCCCGCTGACCGGGCGGCTGATCCTTGGCCTGATCCCGTCGATCGCGCCTTACGTGCTGCCGCGCGTGCTTCCGGTGCTTCAGCGGCGCTATCCCGAGTTGCAGGTCGAACTGCGCGAGACCCAGACCAAGGTCCTGGTGGAAGAGCTGCTGCGTGGCAGCGTCGACGTCGTGATGCTGGCGCTGCCGGTCACCGAAGCCGACGGCGATATCGAAACCACCCATCTGTTCGACGATCCGTTCGTACTGGCGGTGCCGGGCAATGATCCGCTCTCGGCACGGTCGCGCGTCAGTTCCAGCGACATCGATCAGGAAAAGCTGATCCTGCTGGAAGAGGGCCACTGCCTGCGCGACCAGGCGCTCGCCTATTGCGCCGGGCCGCGGCGCGACAAGACCATGAGCCTCGGCGCCACCAGCCTCGCAACCGTGATGCAGATGGTGGCCAACGGCTACGGCGTGACGCTGGTGCCGCAGATCGCGGTCGACGTCGAGGTGCGCGACGGGCGCATCAAGCTGCTGAGCTTCACGCCGCCCGAACCCGGACGCATGATCGGCCTCGGCTGGCGGCCGACCTCGCCGCGAAAGGCCGACTTCGTCGCGCTCGGTGAGCTGATCGTCGAGGCGCTCGGCTTCGCGCCGGTCCCGGTTCGCGATACAACACGCGCCAAGCGATCCGCGCGCGCGCGATAATGCCGGAGTGCCGGGGGACCCATGGCAGACGACATCAAGGCCTTATTCTTCGACGTATTCGGCACGCTGGTCGATTGGCGCAGCAGTATCGCGCGCGAGACGGATGCGATCCTCAAGCCGCGCGGCATCGCCATCGATGCGCATGCCTTCGCGGATGCCTGGCGCGGCGAATACGGACCCTCGATGGAAGAGGTGCGCTCCGGCCGCCTGCCGTTCTGCAAGCTCGACGTACTGCACCGACATAATCTCGAACGCGTGCTGCCACGCTTCGGCATCACCGGCTTGCCGGAAGACGTGATGGTGCAGCTCAATCTCGCCTGGCACCGGCTCGATGCCTGGCCCGACGTCACGCGCGGCCTTGCGAGGTTGCGACGCAAATTCCAGATCGCGCCGGTCTCGAACGGCAACATCTCGCTGATGGTCGCGCTGGCACGGCGCAACGACATTCACTGGGATGCCATCCTCGGCGCCGAAGTGGCGGGCGATTACAAGCCGAAACCGGGCGTCTATCTCGCAGCCTGCGCGGCATTCGATCTCGCACCGGCGCAATGCATGATGGTCGCGGCGCATCCGTTCGACCTTGCGGCGGCGGCTCCGCTCGGCCTGCGCACCGGCTATATCGCGCGGCCGAACGAACGCGGCCCCGGCAAGGGCGACAATCCGCCGACCACACCGGTCGACGTGACGGCCACGAGTGCCGAGGATCTCGCGGATCAGCTCGGGGCGTGAGTGAGCGCCGATATCCTCCTCGCCGGTGTTGATGGCTGTCCGGGCGGATGGATCGCGGCTTTCGCGCCGCTTGATTTCAGCGCCGTTCAAATCGACATCGTTGCAAATTTCGCGGCGGTGCTGGCGCGCAGTCCCACCATCGTCGCGGTCGACATGCCGATCGGGTTGCCTGCGCGCGTCGGCCCCGGCGGCCGCGCCGCGGAGAATGCGGTGCGTCCGCTGCTGGGCGCGCGGCAATCATCGGTGTTCTCAGTGCCGTCGCGCGCCGCCGTGGACCAGACCGATTACCGCGAAGCCTGCCGCATCGCGGCCGAAACCTCGGATCCGCCACGCAAAGTCTCGAAACAATTGTTTCACCTGATGCCGAAGATCCGCGAGGTGGATGCAATCCTGCGCAACAATGCATCCGCTGCCGCGCGCGTCTACGAGGTCCATCCCGAAGTCGCGTTCTGGCGCATGAACGGCGGGAAGGCGTTGAGCGAGCCGAAAAAGCTGCGCGGCCGCGGCCACGACGCCGGCCTGGCGCAGCGGCGCGCGTTGCTGATCGACGCCGGCGTGCCGTCCGCGATCGTCAACGGCATCGCGCCGAGGGGCGCGGGCGCGGATGACCTGCTCGATGCGCTCGCCTGCCTTGTGATCGCGCGGCGCATTCACGCCGGGACCGCGACGCCGTTTCCCGATCCGCCGCCGCGCGACGCCTTCGGATTGCCGATGGCGATCTGGGCGTAGTTATCGTTTGAGCATGATCTCTTCGGAAAACCGGCTTCCACTTTTCCGGATCATGCTCGATCAATTTTCAAAATCGATTCAATTCGAGCGAAAATTGAACCGCAAATTCGTCTGAAATTGCCAAATGGATTTTGATCCGGCCTTCAAGCGCCGCGATTACCGTGAGGCATGGAACATAACCCAGCGCCGAGCCCAGAAAGGATTCGTGCCCCCATGCCCGCGACCGCCGGTTCAGAAAGCCGCCTGCACCTCCTGGTGATCGACGACGATGCCCTGCAGCGCATGATCGTGCGCGAGGTGGCCGCCAAGCATGAATTCGAGACCACCGGCGCGGCCTCTTATGAGGAAGCCGCGGACCTGCTCGGCCACAGCGATTACGATTGCGTCGTGCTCGACCTGCATCTCGGCGGACGCTCGGGTCTCGACGTGCTCGAATTGTTCAAGGAGGTGCGCTGCAACGCGCCGATCCTGCTGATGAGCGGCGCCGAAGAAGACGTGCGCCAGATGGCGCAAGAGGTCGGCATCAAGGCCCAATTGAACATGATCACGCCAATGCCGAAGCCGGTCGACCTGCGCGTGCTGAGCGAAACGCTCGCACGCATCCGCCTGGCCGAACGGCCCCGCGAGAAAATCACTTTTGCCGGCTGGACCGCGGATTCGGTGCGTTACATTTACGCGTGACGCTGAGACCGTGACTGTCTAGCGCCTTCACCTCGCAACCGGCGTCGTCGCAGCTAACTGTCGCTATGGTCGGGCCGTCGCCCTTAGAGGCTCGGCGAAGGCGCCGAGCACCTTGGGTGACGGATTATTACGCCGCCTGCTTCTTCGCCTGAATCAACCCGCGATTGATCAGCACCTCGGCGATCTGCACCGCGTTGAGCGCTGCCCCCTTGCGCAGGTTGTCGGACACGATCCACATCGCGAGGCCGTTCTCGACAGTGGTGTCCTCGCGCACGCGGCTGATATACGTCGCGTCCTCGCCGGCCGCCTCGTAAGGCGTGACGTAACCGCCGGGCTCGTGCTTGTCGATCACCAGGCAACCGGGCGCATTGCGCAGGATCTTGTGCGCCTCATCGACCGTGACCGGCTGCTCGAACTCGACATTCACCGATTCCGAATGGCCGATGAAGACCGGCACGCGCACGCAGGTGGCGACCAGTTTGATCTTCGGGTCGAGAATCTTCTTGGTCTCGACCATCATCTTCCACTCTTCCTTGGTGTAGCCATCCTCCATGAAGACGTCGATATGCGGAATGACGTTGAAGGCGATGCGCTTCGGGAAGGTCTTGTTGACGATCTCGCCGACGGTGAACACCGCCTTGGTCTGACTGAACAATTCGTCCATCGCATCCTTGCCGGCGCCGGAGACCGACTGATAGGTCGAGACCACGACGCGCTTGATGCCGAACTTGTCGTGCAGCGGCTTGAGCGCAACGACGAGCTGCGCGGTCGAGCAATTCGGATTGGCGATGATGCCGCGCTTGCGGAAGCCGACAATGGCGTCGGCATTCACCTCGGGCACGATCAGCGGCACATCGGAATCGTAGCGCCAATAGGACGAGTTATCGATCACCACCGCGCCGGCGGCAGCGATCTTCGGCGACCATTCCTTCGACGGGCCGGAGCCGGCCGACATCAGGCAGATATCGACATCGGAAAAGTCGACCTGCTCAAGCGCTTTCACCTTGAGCGTCTTGTCGCCGTAACTGCATTCGGTGCCCAGGCTGCGACGCGAGGCGACCGCGATCACCTCGTCGGCCGGAAACTGGCGCTCGGCCAGGATATCGAGCATTGCGCGGCCCACGTTGCCCGTGGCGCCGACCACGGCGACCTTGTAACCCATTGTCGTCTCTCCGAATTTCCCCATCTGCCGCACCGCGGCATGGCGGAAACGCAGCTTCTAAGCGAGAAATGCGTCGAAAACAATGGTTTGGCGGAGCCGCCTCAGCGCGGCGCGAACGGATTCTGGAAGCCGCCGGGGCGGGTGCGCGGCGGATAAATCGCTTCGAGATAGTCGAGCACGATCCGGCGGGTGTCGGCATCGAGCGCCACCATGCCGTGCCGCTCGGTCATCCAGTCGAGGGTGCCTTCCCAGGCGCGCCGCGACTGGCCCTGCTGCGCCACGATGCGGAAACCGTGGCAGCCGGTGCACATGTGGAAGGTCTCGTCGCGGCCGGCCCGGTCCGGATAATCCTCGGGCACTTCCTCGCGCGGCGTGAACGCCGGCGGTTGCTGGCCCAGGGCCGGTATCGTCAGCGTCAGGACCAGCAGCAGAGCGTGTAGCAACCGCATCAAGCGACCTTGATCGCCACGCGGTGCACCGGGTTGCCGCCATAGCCTTGTGGATTCCAGTTCCCAGCGATGTGCGGCTGCATTCTGCCGGTGGAATCCGTGGCGCGGGTCCAGATCTCGTAATAGCCGTCGCTCGGCAGCGTCACCGCCGCGGTCCAGCGCTGCCAGTCATATTTGTTCTTGGGCCGCTCGAGCGACACGCGTTTCCAGGTCGCGCCGAAATCGGTCGAGACATCGACGCGCCGCACCGTGAGGTCGCCGGCCCAGGCCGCGCCGCGCAGCTTTACCTCACGCGTGTCTTTCGCAAAGGTCGCGCCATTGGCCGGGCTGGTGATGATCGAACGCACCGGCATCGATTCGAGGTCGCGGAAATTCTTCAGGTCGGGCTGATCGCCCGGCACCATCGGATTGATGGTGACGCGATACGAGGTGCCGCCCATGCCGGCGCCGTCATGCACCTTGTCACGCACGCTGATGCGGGTGAGCCACTTCGAGGACACCGAGCCGGGCCAGCCCGGCACGACGAGCCGCACCGGCCCGCCATGGAGGTTGGTGAGCGGCTGGCCGTTCATCGCGAATACGATCAGGTTGTTGCGCTCCTGCGCCTTCTTGATCGGCACGCCGCGCGAGATCGCATCCTTGGTGGCGTCCGCAAGGCTGCGGTCGCTGCCGTAATGGCCGGTATAGACTGCGGAATCTTTCACGCCGGCGGCCTTGAGCACGTCGGCAAGCCGCACGCCGGTCCACTCGGCGCAGCCCGCGCCACCGTTGGTCCATTGATTGCCGCGCGCCTGCGGCGTGAAGAACGAACGGCCATTGCCGCCGCATTCCATCACCATGCGTTGGGTCACCGGCTTGAACTTGGCCTTCAGTTCACCGAGCGTCAGTTCCAGCTTTTGATTCACCTCGCCGTCGACAACGATCTTCCACGCATCCGCGCTAGCAGCCGCATCCGGGATGCCGGCATTGTTGCGGACGAAAAACTTCTCGGTCGGCGTGGTGTCGTCGTCGAGCAGATGCTCCGGCGTCTCGGCCACCAGCGGCCGGTCGCCGAGCACAACGAGCTTGTCGCTCTTTCCCGGGAAGCTGAGATATTGGGGTCCCTTTGGCGCCGGCGCCGGAGCCGCGCCCTGCGCCAGCGCGGCAGGCACCAGGCCGCCCGGCATGGTCGCGGCGAAGGGAATTGTGGCGCCGACGGCGGCGGTCATGGCCGCGAGGCCCGAGCCGCCGAGGAATCCGCGCCGGCTCACACCGGTGCGGCGGCCGAAGGCGAGCGCATCGGCGCGTTCCGGATCGTCGCGGTTCAACTCGTCGAGCGATCGTTCGATCTTGCCGGTCATGGATTCCTCCCGAGACGAATTATTCTCTGCTGCGCGTCACGGCGCAGGTTATTCTACAGATTAGGGAGAGATTTCGGCAAAATCTACCTGTCACAAGGCCCGCATCGTGACCGCGTGGAACCGGTGGAGCGCGCGCGGCTTGTCCGGAAGAGCATTGTTGAAACGCCCGAAAGCTGGCTAGAGTGCCGCTGACGAGGAATCAAACGAGGAACGACATGCGTCGGAGCATTATCACGGCAGCCTTGGGCGGACTGATCGCGGCGGCGGCGTTCGCCATGCCGGCCCAGTCGGCGGAGAACGCCATTGGCATCAGGAACGCCCAGGACGAAGTGTCGTCGCAGGCACGCCGGCGCGTCGCCCAGCCGCGCGCCCGCGCGCGCATCACGGTGAACCGCCGCTCGTATCTGAACACCGGCACGGAATCGATGCCGGGCGATCACAAGTACCAGGACTATGCGTTCCCGCTCGGGTATTCGGTGACCAATGCGATCGACAATACCGGTCCGCATCACCGGCATCCGCTGCCGGGCGCGTTCGACCTGCCGAGCCGGCGCAATCCGTTCTGAGGCGATCTGCCTCTTTGATATAAAAGGCCGGGCTGACGCCCGGCCTTTTTCGTTGCAAGGCGGCAATACCGAGGCTACGCCGCCTTGGTGCGGTCAAAGGTGGCCCAGACGCCGTCGTCGCCATCCCATGCGCCGCTGGTCGCGCCTTTGGAATATTCGGTCGAACGCTGCTCGAAGAAATTGGCGTGCTCGACGCCGTTGAGGATCTCGACCAGCCAGGGCAGCGGGTGCGGCTGAAGCTGGCGATAGCTGCCCTCCTCCATCGCGAAATATCCGAACGTGGTCGGCAGCTTGAGCTGGGTCAGCCGCCAGTCCGCGACGTAGCGCACATAGGCGTGGATTTCCTCGGCGCGCATGCCTTCGATCTTGCCGATCCCGAAGGCGAGATCGACGAAATTCTCCTCGAGCTGCACCATCGTCTTGGCGACATCGATGATGTCGTCCTGCACTGCCTTGGTCACGGCGCCGGTTTCGTTATCCCATTCGTGGAACAGCTTGATGATGCCCTCGCAATGCAGGCTCTCGTCGCGCACCGACCACGAGACGATCTGGCCCATGCCGTTCATCTTGTTGTGGCGCGGGAAGTTCAGCAGCATCGCGAAGCTCGCGAACAGCGACATGCCCTCGGTGAAGGCGCCAAACATCGCCAGCGTGCGCGCGACGTCCGCCACGGTGCCGACGCCGAAGGTGTGCATATAGTCGGCCTTGGCGCGCATCTCCGAATAATCGCGGAATGCCTCGAACTCGGTCTTGGGCATGCCGAGCGTCTTGAGCAGCAGCGCATAGGCGTCGATATGCACCGTCTCCATGTTGGTGAAGGCGGCCATCATCATCTGGATGGTGAGCGGCTGGAAGATCGGGATATAGCGCTTGAGATAATTGTCACCGACCTCGACATCCGACTGGGTGAAGAAGCGGAAGATCTGAGTCAGCAGGCTGCGCTCGGCGTCGCTGACGCGATCCGAGGCCCAGTCCTTGATGTCGCCGCCGAGTGGGACTTCCTCGCCCATCCAATGGGTCTGCTGCTGGCGCTTCCAGAAATCGTAAGCCCAGGCATAGCGATCGACGTCGTAGGTGCCGGTGGAATCGAGCAGGCCGATCTTGCCTTTGCCGATCAGCGTACGCGGGTCAATACGCGACAGATCACTCATCACTGACATGCGAGGCATTCCTCATAATCGGTCCGTTCGGTCTTCGCGACGGCGCGTTCCTTGGCCTCCAGCTGGCCGGCAAAAGCGGCGCGCTGGATCGACTTGGAGCGGCAGTAATAGAGGCTCTTCACGCCGCGCTTCCATGCGGACCAATGCAGCATGTGCAGGTCCCACTTATCGATGTCGGCGGGCAGATAGAGATTGAGCGACTGGCTCTGGCAGATGAACGGCGTGCGGTCGGCCGCGAGGTCGATCACCCAGCGCTGGTCGATCTCGAATGCGGTGCGGAAGGTCGCCTTCTCGAACTCGTCCAGCACATCGAGATGCGCCACCGAGCCTTCGTGCTCGACGATCGACTGCCACACTTCGGCGGTGTCTGCGCCTTTCTTGGCGAGCGCCTTCTGCAGATACGGATTGCGCACCACGAAGGCGCCCGACAGCGTCTTGTGGGTATAGACGTTGGCCGGGATCGGCTCGACGCAGGCACTGGCGCCGCCGCAGATGATGCTGATCGAGGCAGTCGGCGCGATCGCGATCTTGTGGCTGAAGCGCGCATTGATGCCGCGTTCCAGCGCATCCGGGCACGGCCCGCGCTCGCGCGCGAGATCGACCGAGGCGGCATCGGCATCGCGGCGGATCTTACGGAAGATTTTCAGGTTCCAGGATTTCGCCAGCGCGCTCTCGAACGGAATGCCCTGCGCCTGCAGGAACGAATGGAAGCCCATCACACCGAGGCCGACCGAGCGCTCGCGCAACGCAGAGTAACGCGCGCGCTTCATCCCCTCCGGCGCCACCGTGATGAAATGCGTCAGCACGTTGTCGAGCATGCGCATCACGTCTTCGATGAAATGCGGCTGGTTCGACCACTCGCTCCAGGTCTCGATGTTGAGCGAGGACAGGCAGCACACCGCGGTGCGGTCCTCGTCGCGGTGATCGATGCCGGTCGGCAGCGTGATCTCACTGCACAGGTTCGAGGTCGAGACCTTGAGGCCGAGTTCGCGCTGATGCTTCGGCAGCGCGCGATTCACCGAGTCGATGAACAGCAGATACGGCTCGCCGGTCTGCAGCCGCGTCTCAAGAATACGCTGCCAGAGCTGGCGCGCATCGACCTCGCGCAGCATCGCCTTGGTCTTGGGGCTGCGCAGCGCGAACATCTTGCCGTCGCGCACCGCCTCCATGAATTCGTCGGTGACGTTGATGCCGTGATGGAGGTTGAGGCCCTTGCGGTTGAAGTCGCCGGACGCCTTGCGGATCTCGAGGAACTCCTCGATCTCCGGATGATGGATGTCGAGATAGACCGCGGCCGAGCCGCGGCGCAGCGAGCCTTGGCTGATCGCCAGCGTCAGCCCGTCCATCACATGAATGAACGGGATGATGCCGGAGGTCTCGCCGGCCCCCTTCACCGGCTCGCCGATCGAGCGCACCTGGCCCCAATAGGTGCCGATGCCGCCGCCATTCGAGGCCAGCAGCACGTTCTCGTTCCAGGTGTCGACGATGCCGTCGAGCGAATCCGATACCGAATTGAGGAAGCAGGAGATCGGCAGGCCGCGGGTGGTGCCGCCATTGGACAGGATCGGCGTCGCCGGCATGAACCAGAGCTGCGACATCGCGTCGTAAAGCCGCTGCGCGTGATCGACGTCGTCGGCGAAGGCGCAGGAGACCCGCGCGAACATGTCCTGATAGCTCTCGCCGTCCAGCAGATAGCGGTCGTTCAGCGTCGCCTTGCCGAAATTCGTCAGCAGCGCGTCGCGGCTGCGATCGAGTGTCAGATCGGACGGCTTCGGCAGCGGCGCGAGTGGATAGGGCAGCGGCGCCGGGGTCGGCGGCGACGCGAATAATGCGGGCTGGGGCAGCTCAGATGTCAACGATTCAGGTTTGGCCGGATGCAGCGCCACGACATCATCGCTGGGGCCGGCCGGCGCGCGGTTCGGTTTCACGGCGGTGGCGGTCGGGAGAATCAATTGTCCGTTGCGGTCGAAATCGTAAGCGAGAGCCATCGGCGCATTCCCATCAATGTGGGCCGAGGCTTTGACGGACGCGTGCAGGCACGGCTGGACAGCCGTAAGCAAGCGGCCACCGGGACACCCCGCCCGAGGTCGTTCAACGATGACGGCAGGTTTCCTGGCTCACGGGTCGGTACGGCTGCCTGGCCTTCCCGGTGCCGTAACACCAGTGACCCAACGCGACAGCCGCTCGCCGCTTACAGTTGCGGGGGCAGCTCCGGCCTAGCCCTTTGAAGGCACACCGGATTCCCTCTTAGCCTCAGACACAAGATCGTGTCCGAAGCACCGTCATCATCGCTAAATATGGTGCGGATACGTTACTGAGTCGTCAAGCCGCAATTCGGCGGGGCTGCCCCCGGCCGCATGCCGTCAACGCAATACACAGGCGGCCGCTGCTAGGCCGCGAGCTTGGCCATCTCGGCAATGATCGCGTCGCCCATCTCGCCGGTGCCGATCACCTTGGTGCCGTCGGACTTGATATCCGCGGTGCGCAGGCCTTTGTCGAGCGTTGCGGCGATCGCGGCGTCGAGCATGTCGGCTTCCTTGATCATGTCGAACGAGTAGCGCAGCGCCATTCCGAACGATGCCAGCATGGCGATCGGATTGGCCATGCCCTTGCCGGCGATATCCGGCGCCGAGCCGTGCACAGGTTCATACATCGCCTTGCGCTTCTTGGTCTTGGGGTCAGCCTCACCGAGCGACGCCGAGGCCAGCATGCCGAGCGAGCCGGTGAGCATTGCCGCGATGTCGGACAGCATGTCGCCGAACAGGTTGTCGGTCACGACGACGTCGAACTGCTTCGGCGCGCGCACCAGTTGCATGCCGCCGGAATCGGCGAGCTGGTGCTCCAACTCCACATCCTTGTATTCGCGGGCGTGCAGCGCGGTGATGACTTCGTTCCAGAGCACGCCGGACTTCATCACGTTGCGCTTTTCCATCGACGTCACCTTGTTGCGACGCTTGCGCGCCAGCTCGAAGGCGACGCGGCCGATGCGCTCGATCTCATAGGTGTCGTAGACTTGGGTATCGACGGCGCGCTTCTGGCCATTGCCGAGATCAGTGATGGTCTTGGGCTCGCCGAAATAAACACCGCCGGTGAGCTCGCGCAGGATCATGATGTCGAGGCCCTCGACCAGCTCGCGCTTCAGCGAAGACGCGTCGGCCAGCGCCGGATAGGTCACCGCGGGACGCAGGTTGGCGTAGAGCGCCATATCCTTGCGCAGCCGCAGCAGGCCGGCCTCGGGACGCGCCTCATACGGCACCTTGTCCCATTTGGGCCCGCCGACCGCGCCGAAGATCACGGCATCGGTGGCCATCGCCTTGGCCATGGTCTCCTCGGTGATCGCGACGCCATGGACGTCATAGGCGGAGCCGCCGACCAGCCCGTCCTCGGTGACGAATGTGCCCATGCCATGGGAATTCATCCAGGCAATGAGCTTCTTCACCTCGGCCATGACTTCAGGGCCGATGCCGTCGCCGGCGAGCAGGAGGAGCTTGTGGGTGGCCATCGGGTGTTGCCTCGCAATAAGAATTGGCGGGATTGCTACCGGGTGACGCCACCGGGCGCAAGGTCGACCGCCGATGCTAGGTCCGCCGCTTGGCCGTGACCTCGATCTCGATCTTCATGGCTGGCTGCGCCAGCGCGGTCACCGCCAGCAGCGTCGAGGCCGGACGGACGTCGGCGAGGAATTCCGCGACGACCGGATGCATCTCTTCGGCGTCGCGGATATCGGTCAGGTAATACGTCACCCGCACGATGTCGGCGACCGCGAAGCCGGCCTCCTGCAACGCGCGCGCGATGGTGTT
This sequence comes from Bradyrhizobiaceae bacterium, assembly GCA_947481635.1. Classification (GTDB taxonomy): domain Bacteria; phylum Pseudomonadota; class Alphaproteobacteria; order Rhizobiales; family Xanthobacteraceae; genus CANKHJ01. The sequence continues at coordinate 9,753 of CANKHJ010000021.1, read as the reverse complement.
GAAGCTGTTGCGGGTCTGCGCGGTGAAATCCTCCGGGATCGTCATCGTCGCGTAGTCATAGCCGGTTGTCCCGGCGACGAAACAGAAGTCGCCATCGACCACCGCGCGGCTGTAGCTGCCGCGCTTTTCGGATGGCATCCCGAACGAGATCAGGCGGCGGGTCATGGCGGGTCTCCAAGATGACAGCGACCGGCCAACTTTAACGCACCGCGCCCGCGGGGGACTACACCCCGCTGTGCCAGTTATAGCCCTGGTTTTCCCAATAGCCGCCGAGGTCCTTGTTGGTCACGTGCATCCCAATAATGTATTTCGGATTCTTGAAGCCGAGCTTGGTCGGCATCCGGCATTTCATCGGGAAGCCATAGGCGCGCGGCAGGATCTGGTCGTCGAACTTGAAGGTGAGCTGGGTCTGCGGATGCAGCGCGGTCGCCATGTCGATGGTGGTCGAATAGCCTTCGGCACATTGGAACCAGACATATTGCGCGCGGGTGTCAGCGCCGAGCCGCTTGAGGAATTCCGACAGCCGGACGCCGGTCCATTTGCCGATCGCACTCCAGCCCTCGACGCAGATATGGCGCGTGATCTGGGTTTCCTGCGGCAGCGCGTATAATTCGTCCAGGGTCCACGGCTTGTCATTCGCGATCAGCCCGCCGACTTCGAGCTTGTAGTCGGCGGCGTCGATCTCGGGCGCATCCTCCAGCGCATAATAGGCGTTGAACGGAAATGGCCGCGTGATCGCGCTGTCCGGATAGGTCGGCGCGAGCTTGTTCGGATTGAACAGCCACATCTGCGCGCGGTCGTTGAAGCGCGACATCGCGCGCAATGCGTTCTCCGCCGAAAGGCTGTCGACGATGTCGCAGCCGGTGAGGAAAGCGAGCGCGCCGACGCTTGCGCCGCCGCGCAGGAACAGACGCCGCGTCGGATCGGGCGCGACCTTCGCCGCGTCGCGGATCAGCAGCTTCGAATCGACGCCGGGGATGAGCTTGCGGATGCGCGACATGGCTATCTCCCGGTGATCATGGCGCGCAGGCTCTTCGGCACCAGCAGCGCCATCGCGACATGCACGAGGATGAAACCGCCGATCGCGGCCATCGCCAGGAAATGGACGTAGCGCGCGGCGTCATAGCCGCCGAACAACGCGGTCAATTCCTGCAACTGCACCGGCTTCCAGATCGCGAGGCCAGAGAGCACGATGATCAAGCCCGCGATCAGCACGCCGGCATACAAGAGCTTCTGCACCGCGTTGTAGACCGAGAGGTCCTCATGCGCGAGACGGCCGCTCAGCGCCGCGCGGATGTCGTCGATCACCTCCGATGGCCGGATCGGCCAGAGCTTGCGCTTGAAACGGCCGGACGCGAAACCGAGCGCGACATAGACGATGCCGTTGATCACCAGCAGCCACATCGCCGCGAAATGCCACAGCAGCGCCCCCGCCAACCAGACGCCGATGGTGATCCCGTTCGGAAAGCGGAAGGGAAATAGCGGCGACGCGTTGTAGATCTGCCAACCCGACAGGATCATCACCACGATCGCGACCGCGTTGATCCAGTGCGTCAGGCGCACCCAGGCCGGATGAATCAGCGGCCGTGCGGGCGGCGTTGCCGGCAGGGTCTCGGTCGCCTCGATGGTCATGGCAGCCCTTTGGGTCGGTCACTCGATACAAGTACGAACCCCGCATCGGGCTGGATGCATTCACTTTATCTCGGCAATGTCGCTTCTGCGGGGCAGCTAGACCTATTGAATCACGCCGCAGGCGATCCGATCGCCGGCATTGCCCGCCGGGTCCGACTTGTAGTCGTCTTTGCCGGCATGGATCACCAGCGCGGTGCCATCAGGTTGATAGACCGAATTCGCCTTGCCCTTCTCGAGCGTGACCAAGGTGTTCACAACCTCGATGGTGAGTTCGCCGCTGGCCGGGACATGCAGGTTCGGCATGTCGCCTGCATGGGCCCCCTCACCGACCATCAATCCATGCTTCTTGCTGGCCGGATTGAAATGCCCGCCCGCGGTGGTGAAAGGCGGCTCGCATTTGCCGACGGCATGCACGTGGAAGGCGTGCTCGCCCGGCGGCAACCCCTTGACCGAGAGCGTGACCAGCACGCCGTTGGGTATCGCGGACAGAGCCGCGGTGCCGACATCCTTGCCGTCGGCTGCCTTCAACGTGACCTGCGCCGATTGCGCGAAGGCCGGACCGGCTGCTGCAATTGCCAGGGCAGCCGTCAAAGCGAATCCCATGTGTCTGAGTTTGCTCATGATATATCTCCAATCGCGTAATTCCTGCGCGCGCGCCGCGCCGTTCTTACGCCGATTTCCCCAATCCGTGGATCGAACCGTCGTCTGACCGGGCCAGTTCCGGAACAAGATTCGACGTCGTGAACATCGGCACGAACTTGGATTCACTCCAAGCATTGCACTCGCGGATTTGACTGCTTATGGATGGGGCAAGTCAACGAGGGTCACTGCCGCGATGGCCGACACCAAAGCTCCTGTGGAGCGGCCACTTTCTCCTCATCTGCAGGTTTACCGTCTGACGCTGACGATGGTGATGTCGATCGTACATCGCATCACGGGCGCGGCGCTGTATTTCGGCACCTTGCTGCTGGCCTGGTGGCTGGTCGCGGCCTCCTATGGGCCGCCCGCCTATGCAGATGTGGAATGGTTCATGGGCTCGATCGTCGGGCGCCTGATCCTGTTCGGCTATACCTGGGCGCTGATCCACCACATGCTCGGCGGCCTGCGCTACCTGATCTGGGACACCGGGCACGGCTTCGGCCCCAGCGAACGCGAATGGCTGGTGCGCGCCAATCTCATCGGCTCGATCGGACTGACGATCATCCTCTGGGTGCTCGGATATCTCGCACTCGGAGGGCCGCGCTGATGGGCATCGGCAGGATGAGCGCGCCGCTGGCGCGGGTGCGCGGCCTCGGCGCCGCCAAGGCCGGCACCGACGCATTCTGGCGCCAGCGCCTGACCGCGGTTGCGAATATCCCGCTCACCATCGGTTTCGTGCTGATCCTGGTGTCGCTGCTCGGCCGATCCTATCCGGCGGTGAAGCAGATCCTCGGTTCGCCGCTGGTCGCCATCGTCATGCTCGGCTTCTTCGTCTCGATCACCTGGCACATGCGGCTCGGCATGCAGGTGATCATCGAGGACTACATCCATAACGAGCGCATCAAGATCGCCCTGATCATGGCGAATACCTTCTTCGCGTTCGCGGTGGCGCTCGCTTGCGCGTTCGCCATCCTCAAGCTGTCTTTCGGAGTCTGAGCATGGCCGTCAATGGATCGTCGAACGGCGGCGCGCCGGGAGTGAATGGCCGCGCCTATCCGATCACGGACCATACCTATGACGTGGTGGTGGTCGGCGCCGGCGGCGCCGGACTGCGCGCCGCGGTCGGTTGCAGCGAGGCGGGCTTGCGCACCGCCTGCATCTCCAAGGTATTCCCGACGCGCTCGCATACCGTTGCGGCACAGGGCGGCATCTCGGCCTCGCTCGGCAACATGCATCCGGACGACTGGCGCTGGCACATGTACGACACCGTGAAGGGGTCGGACTGGCTCGGCGACCAGGATGCGATCGAGTATCTCTGCCGCAACGCGACCAAGGCCGTCTACGAGTTGGAACATTGGGGCGTGCCGTTCTCGCGTACCGAGGAAGGCAAGATCCATCAGCGCGCCTTCGGCGGCATGACGATGAACTACGGCAAGGGCCAAGCGATGCGCACCTGCGCCGCCGCCGACCGCACCGGCCACGCGATGCTGCATACGATGTATGGCCAGGCGCTGCGGCATTCGACCGAATTCTTCATCGAGTATTTCGCCATCGACCTGATCATGAACGAGGAAGGCCGTTGCGTCGGCGTGATCGCGATCAAGCTCGACGACGGCACCATCCATCGCTTCCGTTCGCATATGACGATCCTCGCGACCGGCGGTTACGGACGCGCGTATTTCTCCTGCACTTCGGCGCATACCTGCACCGGCGACGGCAACGCGATGGCTTTGCGCGCCGGCCTGCCGCTGCAGGACATGGAATTCGTCCAGTTCCACCCGACCGGCATCTATGGCGCGGGCTGCCTGATCACCGAAGGCGCGCGTGGTGAAGGCGCCTATGTGGTGAACAGCGAAGGCGAGCGCTTCATGGAGCGTTATGCGCCGTCGGCCAAGGATCTCGCCTCGCGCGACGTGGTGTCACGCGCGATGACCATCGAGATCCGCGAAGGCCGCGGCGTCGGCAAGAACAAGGACCACATCTTCCTTCATCTCGACCATCTCGATCCGAAGGTGCTGCACGAGCGGCTGCCGGGCATTTCCGAATCCGCGCGCATCTTTGCCGGCGTCGACGTGACGCGCGAGCCGATCCCGGTGCTGCCGACGGTGCATTACAACATGGGCGGCATCCCGACCGATTATCACGGCCAGGTGCTGACCAAGCGCGACGGCAATCCCGATACGGTGGTCCCGGGCCTGATGGCGCTGGGCGAAGCAGCCTGCGTGTCGGTGCATGGCGCCAACCGGCTCGGTTCCAACTCGCTGATCGATCTGGTGGTGTTCGGCCGCGCCGCCGCGTTGCGCTGCGCCGAGATGGTCAAGCCGGGCGAATCGCATGCCGACCTGCCGGCGAGCTCGGCCGACTTCGCGCTGTCGCGCCTCGACCGCCTGCGCCATGCCTCGGGCGGCACGCCGACCGCCGAATTACGCCTCAAGATGCAGAAGGTGATGCAGACCAACTGCGCCGTGTTCCGCACCGGCGAAGTGCTCGACGAAGGCAAGAAGCTGATTCACGAAGTCCTGGGCGGCGTGCCGGATATTCGCGTTACCGACCGTTCGTTGGTCTGGAACACCGACCTGATCGAAACGCTGGAATTCGACAACCTGATCCAGCAGGCTGTCGTCACCATGGACGCCGCGCAAAACCGCACCGAAAGCCGCGGCGCACATGCGCGCGAGGACTTCCCGGATCGCGACGACAAGGACTGGATGAAGCACACGCTGTCGTGGCTCGACGCCCAAGGCAACGTGACGCTCGATTACCGGCCGGTGCACACTTATACGCTGACCAACGAGGTCAGCTACATCGAACCCAAGGCGCGGGTGTATTGACCGCCGCGGCCGCATCATCGGCTGGCGCCGCGCTCCGGCATAACGGCACCGAAGCGCCGTTCGGCAGCTACGCGCCGACGCTGCTGCAACGCATCCTGATCGATCTCGCGCAATACACCCCGCTCGGTCGCGGCAGCCTCCGTTGGGGAATCGCCGCGATGCTGGAGAAGCTGCGGCCGGGACCGATCGACGTGACGCGGCTCGGGCTCAAGATGCGGCTGCATTATTACGGCGGGCATTATTCCGAGAAGAAGATGCTGCTCAAGATCGATCAATATGATCGCGAGGAGATCGAGCACCTCACCCGCGACATGGAGCCGGGCTTCCACTTCGTCGATATCGGCGCGCATACCGGCATGTATGCCTTCGCGGTGAAGGCGAAGCGCCCGGACGCCAAGGTCATCGCCTTCGAACCAAACCTGCGTTACGCCGACCGGCTGAAATTCAACATCGAAGCCAACGCATTCCGTGATTTCGCCCTGGTATCGGCCGCCGTCGGCGCCGAGCACGGCACGCTGCCTTTCTATACCGAGCATGATGCGCTCAACGGCCAGGGTCCCGCGATCCAGGTCCCGGTCGTGCCGCTTTACGAGACCCTGACGGCGCATGGCTTCAGCCGGGTCGACGGCCTCAAGATCGATATCGAGGGCTATGAGGACCGCGTGTTGTTCCCCTATTTCGCCGCCGCGCCGCAGGCGATGTGGCCGCGCGTGCTGCTGATGGAATATTGTCAGGGCAACCTGTGGGAACGCGATTGCCTCGCTTTGTGTGAGCAGCTTGGCTATCGGCGCATTTTCTCGTCCGAACTCAACACCGTTCTCGTGCGCGACAAATCGGCATAACGTCTCGAACCCAATCCGGCAGATCAGACATGGTCCAACTTACCCTTCCGAAGAATTCCAAGATCACCGAAGGCAAGACCTGGCCGCGGCCGGCGCGCGCCACCCATGTGCGCGAGCTGAAGATCTATCGCTGGAATCCCGATGATGGGAACAACCCGACCATCGACACCTACAGCATCGATCTGGACGATTGCGGCCCGATGGTTCTCGACGCCGTGATCTATATCAAGAACAACATCGATCCGACGCTGACCTTCCGCCGCTCCTGCCGCGAAGGCGTGTGCGGCTCCTGCTCGATGAACATCGACGGACAGAACACGCTCGCCTGCACCAAGGCGATGGACGAGGTCAAAGGGCCGATCCGGGTCTATCCGTTGCCGCACCAGCCGGTGATCAAGGACCTGGTGCCCGACCTGAGCAATTTCTATGCGCAATATGCCGCGATTGAGCCGTGGCTGAAGACATCGACGCCCGAGCCCGAGAAGGAATGGAAGCAGAGCCACGAGGATCGCGCCAAACTCGACGGCCTCTATGAGTGCATCCTGTGCGCCTGCTGCTCGACGTCCTGCCCGAGCTATTGGTGGAATTCGGAGCGCTATCTCGGTCCCGCCGCTTTGCTGCAGGCGCAACGCTGGTTGATCGACAGCCGTGACGAGAAGACCGGCGAGCGTCTCGACGACCTCGAGGATCCGTTCCGGCTCTATCGCTGCCACACCATCATGAATTGCGCCAAGGCCTGCCCGAAGGGCCTGAACCCGGCCAAGGCGATTGCCGAGATCAAGATCCAGATGGTCGAACGGCAGCTCTAGCCGGGGATCATGTCATGATCGACCACATCGGATTTTCGGTGTCCGACTATGATCTCGCCAAGGCGTTCTATCTCAAGGCGCTCGCACCGCTCGGCTATTCGCTGATCATGGAAGCGCCCGCCGAGGTGACCGAAAGCGGCAAGGCGGCGGCAGGCTTCGGCGCCAATGGCAAGCCCGACTTCTGGATCGCGGGCGAAGGCAAATTGGAAAAGCCGGTGCATGTCGCGATCGTCGCCAAGGATCGCGCGGCGGTCGATGCCTTCTACCAAGCCGCTCTTGCCGCCGGCGGCAGGGATAACGGACCGCCCGGCATCCGGGCGCATTATCACCCGAATTACTACGGCGCTTTCGTGCTCGATCCGGACGGCCACAATATCGAGGCCGTGAGTCACGGGCCGGCGTGAACCTTCGCCGCGGCTGGCGCGACCAATCTCCAGAACGGGATCAGAACCCGAAACCCAGGAGATGGACATGTTCCGCAAATCAGCCTTCGCTCTCGTTGCCTTCGCAACCCTCAGCGCCGCCGGCCTCGCCACCATGGTGACGACCAGCGACGCGCAAGCGGCCGGTTACCACGGCGGCCACGGCGGACGGCTCGCCGCCGGTCCCGGCATGCGTCATCCCGGCCATCCCGGGATCCGCCTTCCGGGCCGCCGCCCCGGCATCGTCATTGTCCGGCATCCGCGCTGGCAGCCGCGCCACGTTCAATACGTGAATTATGTGCGTCCGGTCGCTCTCGCCCCGGTGATCGCATCCCCGGTCATGCGCGGCACCTGCAACTGCCTGACCAAGGAATACACGCTGAACGGCGAGGTCGTGTTCCGTGATCTGTGCACCCAGGAAACCGCGAGCGCGCTGATCAATCCGCCGCCGGCAGCGCCCGCCGCGCAGCAGAGCGAGGCCGCGAGCCCGAGCAACTTCGCCGGCCGCACCTACCAGGACTTCCTTGCGGCCAACGGTCAGACGCCGCAACAGCCGAGCAACTGAGACATGCCGCGCAAATCCGCCGGCCTTCCGGATACCGGGAGGCCGGCGGAACTGTATTCAGGGTTGGCCGGTTATCGGCCCATGACTGACAAGACCGATCCGAACGCGATTGAACGGGTGTGGGACGTCATCGAAGCGGCCGGTGTCGGCATGCTGACAACGCATTTGCCTGGCGGATTGCGTGCGCGGCCATTGGAGCCGCGCCTCGACCGCACCGCATCGCTGATCTGGTTCGTCACCGATGTCCGTGGCGCCAAGGACGACGAGATCGAGCACGATCCCGACGTCGGCTTCGTCGCCATCGACGCCAAAGCCAATGCGTATCTTTCCCTCACCGGCAAGGCGCGCTTGACGCATGATCCAGCCAAAGCCGCCGAAATCTGGCGCAAGACCGACACGATATGGTGGCCGCCGGGTCCGCGCGATCCGAACGTGCGGGTGATCTGCCTGACGCCGAGTCTTGCCGAGTTATGGGACGGCCCCTCCAGCATGCTCGTCGTCACCTATGAGATCGCGAAGGCGCGACTCACCGGCGCGAAGCCGAATCTCGGCGAAAATCTCAAAGCGACAATCCATCTCCGTTAAAATTGGAACCAATCGCGGCGCTCCGGCATTCTTCTCCGTTGGGAGCGGATGATGGCCGGACGCTGTGACGTGACTTCTCAACGGCCGCCATGCTACCGCGCCGTAACCCGCGATCCGCCAAATCCGAGCCACGTTTTCGTACAATGAATTCTGTCGACAAGCTGAGACGAATTGTTTTTGCGGATGAACGCGATGTAACCTCCGCGTCACAGTTTGGCCATGCCGCCGATATCGCTTTCGATATGACCAATTCACAGCGAAACGACTCTCGAGCGTCTCGCGATTTTGAAACTTAGGGATCGATGATGGACAAGAAGCCGCTGCTGATCGCGACCGCGTTGCTGCCCGCCTTTGGGCTTGGCCTGCTGACGGCGTGGCCGAGCATTGCGCAGGACCGCGGATTGCAAGATCGCGGATCATTCGTGATCGCGCAGGCCCCGGTCGATCCTGCAACCAAGGCCAAGCAAGACGCAGAAGCCGCGAAGGCGAAGCAGAAGGCTGCACCTCCGGCCGCCGCGCCGCCGCCTCCCCCGCCGCCGGCTGCACGCCCGGCTCCGCCGCCACCACCACCTCCGCCGCCTCCGGCAGCGCGTCCTGCTCCGCCACCGCCGCCGCCACCTCCGGCTGCGCGTCCTGCGCCGCCGCCACCTCCGCCGCCCGCGGCACGTCCCGCTCCGCCGCCGGAAGCACGACCTGCGCCGCCGCCGCCGGCCGCACGTCCCGCGCCGCCTGTTGCGCCACCGGCTGCACGTCCCGCTCCGCCAGCACCGCCACCGGCTGCCGCGCCGGCCCGACCCGCCGCTCCACCGCCGCCGCCCGCGGCCGCACCGACACAGCCCGCGGCTCCGCCGCCGCCTCCCGCTGCACGCCCGGCGCCGCCGGCTGCACCATCGGCTGCACCTGCCGCGCCATCGGCTGCTTCGGCACCCTCCGCGCCGGCTGCCGCACCCGTGGCACCGCCGCCGCCCGCAGCCGCACCCGGCGCGCAACGCCCGGATCGCTTTGGCCCCGGCGGTCCCGGTGGACCGGGTCGCGACGGCCGTCCGGATAATCGCGGCGATCGTCCCGGCGGTCCCAATCGCACGCCTCCGGGTGGACCCACTCCCGGCATTGCTCCGGCACCCGGCGCCGCTCCCGCACCGGGACTTGCTCCAGCACCCGGCGCCATTCGAACACCAGGCGCGGCCCCCGCTCCGAGCGCGGCCCCGGCTCCGGGCGCTGTACCGGTTCCTGGCGCAGCACCGGCACCAGGCCTTGCCCCCGCGCCAAGCGCTGCTCCGGCGCCAGGCGCTGCACCGGCTCCGGGCGTCGCGCCAATTGCACCCGGTGCACGGCAGGCTCCGGGCACCGGACAGCCTCGTCCGGGCGGCGCCGCGGCTCCGACCGGCGGACAACCGCCGCTGGTCAATGAAAGGCTGCGCGGGCTCG
>CANKHJ010000020.1 GCA_947481635.1 Bradyrhizobiaceae bacterium | reverse complement strand
GGGCGACCGCGTAATGCTCCTCGCCGACGATCAGCGGCGACAGCATGCGCGAGGTCGAGTCGAGCGGATCCACCGCCGGATAAATGCCCTTGGCCGCGATGTCGCGCGACAGCACCGTGGTGGCGTCCAAGTGGGCGAAGGACGTCGCCGGCGCCGGATCGGTCAAGTCGTCGGCCGGCACATAGATCGCCTGCACCGATGTGATCGAACCCTTGGTGGTGGTGGTGATGCGTTCCTGCAGCGCGCCCATGTCGGTTGCGAGCGTCGGCTGATAACCCACCGCCGAAGGAATGCGGCCGAGCAGCGCGGACACTTCCGAGCCGGCCTGGGTAAAGCGGAAGATGTTGTCGACGAAGAACAGCACGTCCTGGCCCTGGTCGCGGAAATGCTCGGCGACGGTGAGGCCGGAGAGGCCGACGCGGGCGCGCGCGCCTGGCGGCTCGTTCATCTGGCCATAGACCAGCGCGCATTTGGAGCCCTGGCCGCCGCCCTTCTTGTTCACGCCGGATTCGATGAACTCGTGATAGAGGTCATTGCCTTCGCGGGTCCGCTCGCCGACGCCGGCGAACACCGAATAGCCACCGTGGGCCTTGGCGATGTTGTTGATCAGTTCCTGAATCAGCACGGTCTTGCCGACGCCGGCGCCGCCGAACAATCCGATCTTGCCGCCCTTGGCGTAGGGCGCGAGCAGATCGACCACCTTGATGCCGGTGACGAGAATTTCAGCTTCGGTCGACTGATCGGTATAGGCCGGCGCGTCGGCATGGATCGGGCGGCGCGCTTCGAACTGCACTGGGCCTTCTTCGTCGATCGGCTCGCCGATGACGTTGATGATGCGGCCGAGCAGGCCTTCGCCGACCGGCACCGAAATCGGCTGGCCGGTGTCGGTGACTTCCTGTCCGCGCACCAGGCCTTCCGACACGTCCATGGCGATGGTCCGCACCGTCGATTCGCCGAGATGCTGGGCAACCTCCAGCACCAGGCGCCGGCCCTGGTTCTGGGTCTCCAGCGCGTTCAGGATCGCCGGCAGCGCACCTTCGAACTGCACGTCGACGACGGCGCCGATGACCTGGGTGATGCGTCCGGTCTGGTTCAATGATGTGGCCATGTCAGTCCTCGTTCAATCGTTCAGCGCTGGTTACAGCGCTTCGGCGCCGGAGATGATCTCGATCAGTTCCTTCGTGATCATCGCCTGGCGGGTGCGGTTATAGGTCAGCGTCTGCTTGCGGATCATCTCGCCCGCGTTGCGCGTCGCGTTGTCCATCGCGCTCATCTGCGAGCCGTAGAACGACGCGTTATTCTCGAGCAGCGCGCGGAAAATCTGCGTTGCGATATAGCGCGGCAGAAACTCGGCGAGGATATCTTCCTCGTCCGGCTCGAATTCGTAATAGACCTGCGGGGCGGCGCTATCGGCCGCCGGTGCGGCAGGTATCAGCTGTTGCGCGGTCGGGATCTGCGAGATCACCGACTTGAAGCGCGAGTAGAACAGCGTCGCGACGTCGAACTCACCGCGCTCGAACATCGCGGTGACCTTTTCGCCGATCTCCTGGGCATTGACGAAGCCCAGCACGCGCACGCTGCGCAGCTCGACCCGATCGACGATGTTCTTCTCGTAATTGCGGCGCAGCTGCTCGTAGCCTTTGCGCCCGACGGTGAGGATTTTCACCTCCTTGCCTTCCGCGATCAGGCGGTTGGCATGGTCGCGCGCGAGGCGGACGATCGACGAGTTGAACGCGCCCGCGAGGCCGCGCTCGCCGGTCGCGACGATCAGCAGGTGGACCTGGTTGCGGCCGGTGCCGCCGAGGAGCTTCGGCGCGGAATCGCTGCCGGCCATGCCGGCGGCGATGTTGGCGAACACGCGGTCCATCCGCTCCGCATAGGGACGCGCGATCTCCGCCGCAGCCTGCGCACGGCGCAGCTTCGACGCCGCGACCATCTGCATGGCCTTGGTGATCTTTTGCGTCGCCTTGGTGGAGGCGATGCGATTGCGCATGTCCTTGAGGCTGGCCATCGCGTCTTCAGTCCCTTGCGGCTATGCCGCTACTCTTTCCGTCGTCATGGATGGCCGGGACAAGCCCGGCCGTGACGGCATCAGGCAAACGTCTTGGCGTAACCGTCGAGCGCGGCCTTGAGTTTGGCCTCGGTCGCGCTGGAGAGGTCGTTGGTGGCACGGATGTCTTCGAGGATTTCCGGATGCTTGCCACGCAGCAGCCCGAGCACGCCGTCCTCGAACGCGCGCACCCGATTCACCGGGATCGCATCGAGATAGCCGTTGACGCCGGCGTAGATCACCGCCGCCTGCTCTTCCATCTTGAGCGGCGAGAATTGTGGCTGCTTGAGCAACTCGGTCAGGCGCGCGCCGCGCGCCAGCAGGCGCTGGGTGGTGGCGTCGAGATCGGAGCCGAACTGCGCGAAGGCCGCCATCTCACGATACTGCGCGAGCTCGCCCTTGATCTTGCCGGCGACCTTCTTCATCGCCTTGGTCTGCGCCGAAGAACCCACGCGCGACACCGAGAGGCCGACGTTCACCGCCGGACGGATGCCCTGATAGAACAGGTCGGTCTCAAGGAAGATCTGGCCGTCAGTGATCGAGATCACGTTGGTCGGGATGTAGGCCGACACGTCATTCGCCTGGGTCTCGATGACCGGCAAAGCGGTGAGCGAGCCGGAGCCGAGCGAATCGTTCATCTTGGCGGCGCGCTCGAGCAGACGCGAATGCAGATAGAACACGTCGCCGGGATAAGCCTCGCGGCCCGGCGGGCGGCGCAGCAGCAGCGACATCTGACGATAGGCGACGGCCTGCTTCGACAGATCGTCATAAATGATCACGGCATGCATGCCGTTGTCGCGGAAATACTCGCCCATGGTGCAGCCCGCGAACGGCGCGAGGAACTGCATCGGCGCCGGGTCCGATGCCGTGGCGGCGATCACGATCGAATAATCGAGCGCGCCCTGCTCTTCCAGCACCTTCACGAATTGCGCGACGGTCGAACGCTTCTGGCCGATCGCGACATAGACGCAGTAAAGCTTGACCTTCTCGTCGGTCGACTGGTTCAGCGGCTTCTGGTTGAGAATGGTGTCGAGCGCGATCGCGGTCTTGCCGGTCTGGCGATCGCCGATGATCAATTCGCGCTGGCCGCGGCCGATCGGGATCAGCGCGTCGATCGCCTTGAGGCCGGTCGCCATCGGCTCATGCACCGACTTGCGCGGAATGATGCCGGGCGCCTTGACGTCGACCTGCTTGCGCTCGGTCGATTGGATCGGGCCCTTGCCGTCGATCGGATTGCCGAGCGCGTCGACCACGCGGCCGAGCAGCCCCTTGCCGACCGGCACGTCCACGATTGAGCGGGTGCGCTTGACGGTCTGGCCTTCCTTGATCTCGCGGTCGGACCCGAAAATCACGATGCCGACGTTGTCGCTCTCGAGATTGAGCGCCATGCCGCGGGTGCCGTTCTCGAACTCGACCATCTCGCCGGCCTGGACGTTGTCGAGGCCGAAGACGCGGGCGATGCCGTCACCGACGGACAGCACCTGACCGACTTCAGAGACCTCGGCCTCCTGACCGAAATTTTTGATCTGCTCTTTCAGGATCGCGGAGATTTCTGCGGCGCGAATGTCCATCAGCGGGCCTCTTTCATCGCAAACTTGATCGCATTGAGTTTGGTGCGGAGCGAGCTGTCGACCATGCGGCTGCCGAGCTTCACGGTCAGCCCGCCGATGATCGCCGGATCGATTTTCACGTCGATCTGCACGTCCTTGCCGGTCACGCCCTTGAGCGCGGCCCGGATCGCATTGAGATGCTGCTCGCTCGGCTTTTCAGCGAGCGTCACTTCCGCACTGGCCTCACCCTTGTAGCGGGCGACCAGCAGGCGGAAATCCTTGATCATCTGGCGGACCGAGAACAGCCTGCGGTTCTTCGCCACGACCAGAAGGAAATGGGTGGAGGTCGGGCTGAAGCCCGCCTGTTCGGCCAGTTTACCAATCGCGTTCGCCTGCTCGTCGGCGGTGAAAACCGGGCTGCGCACCAGCCGGGTGAGGTCCGGATTCTCGGCGATCATCGCGTCAAAACGGTCGAGGTCGGCCTTGACCGCGTCGACGGCGCGCTCCTCGAGCGCAAGCTCAAACAGGGCGGTCGCGTAGCGACCGGCCATGCCCGAGACAATCGATTTTTCACCTGCCATGGAGAACTCGTGAAAAGCCTTACTCGCAAGGTCAGCGCCGTCGCGTCGGGTGGCGGCGCAAACCATTGGAATCCAAGAGGGAATTCCGATTTCGGGGCGAGCCTGGGAGCGCATGCCCCTGGAAATCGAGAGGTTGCTAACACACGGGAAACCGTGGTGCAACACGGCGTGATCGCGCAGGCTCACAACCCACAAAGGCCATTCGCCGCGGCAAGCCAAAACCGCGGCCCGGGAGGTTGAGTCCACGGCCTGAATGCCTATCTTAAAGGCAGCGGGGACGACCTCGCGATTTCCCAACGGACATGGCAGGGACGACCCTCCGAATTCACGGAGGCGGCAATGGCCTGGCTCTCTTTGCTGATCGCGGGACTGCTTGAAATCTGCTGGGCGATCGGCCTGAAATATACCGAAGGCTTCACCCGCCTCTGGCCGTCCGTTCTCACCATCGGTGCGATGATCCTCAGCATGGCCTTCCTTGGGCTCGCGCTGAAGACGCTGCCGGTCGGCACCGCCTACGCAGTCTGGACCGGCATCGGCGCGGTCGGCACCGTCATCCTCGGCATCATCCTGTTTGCGGAGCCCGCTACCGCCGTTCGACTCGGCTGCATCGGACTCATTCTCGCCGGGATCATTGGGTTGAAGTTTGTCGCATAAGCATTCCGGTGATGCGTTCGACAATGCGGGCGGCAGTTTCGAACCCCGACACACTTGATCCCGGCTCTCCACAGGCGCCGCGGCCTCACCGTTGCGGCCACACCGGTGGTTATGTATCGAGTCGAACCGGCTCAACCCGCGAGGGAACCCGAATATCCCTCCGGCCGTCGGCGAGGAACGCGTCTGGAGCCGATTGATGCAAGCGACACGCTTAGCCGCTAAACGATCAACTGCACCGCGAGCCCACGCGCCGTTGACGGAGGCGTGTGACGCGCCGGCGTCCGCACGCAATCCAAAGCTGGACCGCTTCGCATGGTGGCAGAGCGGCATTGTCTATCAAATCTATCCGCGATCGTTCAAGGACTCGAATGGCGACGGCATCGGTGATCTCGATGGCATCTGCCAGCGGCTCGACTATCTCGTGTCGCTCGGCGTCGACGCGATCTGGGTGTCGCCGATGTATCCCTCGCCGATGGCCGATTTCGGTTACGACGTTTCCGATTACACCGACATCGACGCGCGGTTTGGCGATCTCGCTGCGTTCGACCGGCTGCTTGCCGCGGCGCATCGGCGCGGCCTCCGGGTGATCCTCGACTTCGTGCCGAACCACACCTCGGACCAGCATCCGTGGTTTCTCGAGAGCCGGTCGTCGCGCGATAATCCAAAGCGCGACTGGTATGTGTGGCGCGATCCGGCCGCGAAAGGCGCCGTGCCGAATAACTGGATCAGCGAATTCGGCGGCAGCGCATGGGAATATGACGACACCACCGGCCAGTATTATTATCACGCCTTCCTGAAGCAGCAGCCCGATCTCAATTGGCGCAATCCGGACGTGCGCACCGCGATGCTCGGCGTGATGCGCTTCTGGCTCGACCGCGGCGTCGATGGATTTCGCGTCGACGCGATCCATCACCTGATCGAAGATGAAGAACTGCGCGACAACCCGCCGAACCCGGACTGGCGGCCAGGTCAATCTCCGGCGCGCAGCCAGACGCGGATCTACAATCTCGATCGCGAGGAAGTACACCACTCCATCGCCGCGATGCGCGCGGTGGCCGACAGCTATCCTGGCCAACGGGTTCTGATCGGCGAGGCATCGCTTCCGATCAAGCAGTTGATGGCCTATTACGGCAGCGATGTGCCAGGCTTCCACCTGCCGTTCAATTTCCACCTCATCAAGACGCCATGGGATCCGGACGCGATCGCGCGGCTGATCGAAGAATACGAATCGCATCTGTCGCCCGAGCATTGGCCGAACTGGGTGCTGGGCAATCACGACCGGTCGCGCGTGGCGAGCCGCGTCGGCGCCAAGCAGGCGCGGGTCGCGGCGATGCTGCTGCTCACGCTGCGCGGCACGCCGACGATCTATCAGGGCGAAGAGATCGGCATGGCCGACGTGCCGATCCCCGCGGATCGGGTGCAGGATCCGTGGGAGCGGAACGTGCCGGGGCTCGGCCTCGGACGCGATCCCGAGCGCACGCCGATGCAATGGGATGCGAGCGTCAATGCCGGCTTCACCGACGGCGTGCCGTGGCTGCCCTTCGCTGCCGACCACCGGCGCGAGAATGTCGAAACCCAGGCCGCCGATCCGCGATCGATCCACACGCTCTATCGCGAATTGATCGCGCTGCGCCGGCGCGAACTCGCGCTGTCGGTCGGCGCGCATGTCAGCGTCGGCACCGTCGGGCCGGTGCTGACCTATCGGCGCTATCATCCCGACCGCTGGATTACCGTCGCGCTGAATTTCAGCGAACAGGCGCAGGAGATCGCGTTGCGGCCGACTGAGGCGCGCCGCATCCTGCTCTCCACCCATCTCGATCGTGCCAGCGAATCTTTGTCCGGGACGCTGCGGCTGCGCGCCAACGAAGGCGTGGCGATGAGCTCGGACCCCTGAAGCCCCGTCCTGCCATATCAGGATCCTGATATGATATTCGTATCCCGATATCAGCATCATGCCGCAATCATCAGGAGGTTGGCATGCGTTTCTGGATCGGCGTCGCCTCGCGCGACCATGTGGACAAGGGCGTCGAAGGCGGCTTCTGCCAGCTCTGTCATGGCAAGGCGTCCGCGATGCGCCGCGTCTCGCCGGGTGACTGGATCGTCTATTACTCGCCGAAGACCGAGATGCGCGGCGGTGAGCCGGTGCAGGCCTTCACCGCCATCGGGCGCATCAAGGACGGCGAGCCCTATGCTTTCGACATGGGCGGCGGATTCGTGCCGTCGCGCCGTGACGTCGCCTTCATGCCATGCCGGGACGCGCCGATACGGCCGCTGGTCGAGCAATTATCCTTCATCCGCAACAAGCAGTCCTGGGGTTCCGTGTTCCGCTTCGGCCTGGTCGAGATCGGCGAAGCCGATTTCGAGATCATCGCGAGTGCAATGGGCGTGGAGTCATTCCGCAGCGCGGCGGCCTGACGTATTTCTGAATTGCGGCATCACGTCCTGCGCGAACATCCGCAGATTGTCCGGTGAGCCGGTCGGGTCGACCAGGATGACGTAGTCCACGCCGCCAGCCTCGAGCTGCTTCAGCCGCACGATGATATCCTGCGCGTTGCCGAGCAACGCCGCGCTGTCATTGGCGATGTCGGCGTCGGACAGTTTCGAGGGATCGAGATAGCGTTCCGATCCGGGCCCGCGCGCCAAAGCGCCGAAGGATTGGAATGTCTTGCGACGCGTCGCATAGGCGGCGCGCCGCTCCTCCTCGGTATTCGCGACAAGCAGAGCACGCGCCACCGCGACCTGAGGATTGGAATGACCCGCCGCGGCGACTGCGTCGCGATAAACCTTGACCCGTTCGACGATCAGCTCGACCGGTGCGATCTGGTCGAGCAGCAGGCTATAGCCATCGCGACCGGCGCGACCGATCGCATCGATGTTGCCGGCGCCAATCCAAAATGGCGGATGCGGCTGCTGTGTCGGGCGCGGCTCCACGACGACATTGTCGAAATGCCAGCGCTTGCCGTGATGCGAAAACCGCGCGCCGCCGGCCCATGCCTTGCGCAAGACCTCCATCGCCTCATCGAAGCGCTCGGTCGCCTCGGCAAGCGGAATGCAGAAGCCGCCGAACTCCTGTTCGCGATAACCTTTGCCTACGCCGAAATCGAACCGTCCATTCGAGAGCAGATCGAGTGTGGCCACCTGCTCCGCCAGCAGCACCGGATTGTGCCAGGGCAGCACCACCACGGCGGTCCCGAGACGGATCCGGCGGGTGCGACCGGCGAGATAGCTCAGCAGATTGAGCGACGCGGAAACCTGTCCGACACCGGTGAAATGATGTTCGACCACGAATACGCTTTCGTAGCCGAGCTCCTCAGCGAGCAGGACATGGTCGATGAAGCTCTTATAGCCGACGCTATCGCCGACCGGCCCTTCGCCCGCCGACCGCGCGCCGCCGAACAAACCGAATTTCATGTTTCCATCCGCTGTGCCGGTTATCCGATCACGCTAGCCGAAAACCACGCGATGCCGAAAGATGCCGGGCTGGCATTCACCCGGAGCGGTTGTACTGGGCAGCGCTTCCGGTAAAACACTCGCGTGCCCGACCAGCCTTCATCCAAAGCATCATACCTGATCGCGCGACTCATGCTGGTCGCGCTGAGCCTGTCGTGGGGCGCCACCTGGGTGTCGATGAAGATCGCGCTCAGCGAGCTGACGCCGTTCGACCTGCGTCTGACGAGTACATTCCTCGGCGGCATCATGCTGTTCCTCTATGCCGTCATGCGGCAGCGCAACATTTCATTGCCTCGCAAGCCGATGGTCTGGGTGCACGTCGCGGTCGCCGGCATGTTCAACCTCGTCGGGTTCGGCCTGCTCGCCACCTTCGCCCAACTCAGTGCGGCCACCTCACGAGTCGCCATTCTCGCCTATACGATGCCGATCTGGACCGTGCTGCTCGCCTTCCTGTTCCTCCGCGAGCGCCTCACGCCGATCAGAAGTCTCGCGCTCGCGCTCTGCGTGGTCGGCATTGCGGTCCTGGTATTCCCGCTGGTGCACGAGGGCGCCGGCACGCTGCTGGGGATGACGCTCGCCGTCCTGGCCGGCCTGAGCTGGGCGGTCGGCATCATCTATGTGAAGCGGGCCGAGCTGCCGATCGATCCGCTGACCTTGGCAACCTGGCAATTCCTGTTCGCCTTCGTGATGGTGGGTTTGCTGATCATTCCGATCGAAGGCGTACCGCATCTCTGGCCGCTGAGCTGGACCGCGTTGTGGGCGACCTTGTTCACCGGCGTGATCGGTTCCGGACTGTCGTATTTTCTATGGTTCGAAATCATCACGCGGCTGCCGGCCATGACGGCATCGCTCGGTATCCTGGGGTCGCCCTTCATCGGCGTCGTCGGGTCAATGATCATCCTCGGTGAGCGCCCCACTGCGCCGGACCTGATCGGCTTCGTGCTGATCCTCGGCGCCGCCGCCTGCGTGCTGCTACAGCCGCCGCCGAAGCCGGAGCCTGTGATCGCCAGTTGACCGCGCACCACTCAAGAAAAATTCTGCGGGTCGACGTCGATCTCGAGCTTGAGATTGCCGGTGATCTTCGGCCCCGCAGCGCGCCAGTCGCGCAGATAGGCGGAGAGATCGTAGTTGCGCGGTGATTTCGCGAGCAGACGGAAGCGGAAGCGGCCGCGCACCACGGCCAGCGGCGCCTCTGCCGGGCCCAGCACTTTCACATGCGTATCGTGCGGCGCAGCCGCCGCGAAGCGGCGTGCATAGGCCTCGGTCGCGTGCTTGTCGGAGCCCGACACGACGACACCCGCGAGCCTGCCGAACGGCGGATAAGCGCTCTTCTCGCGCAACTCGATTTCATTCGAATAGAATGCCTCCCGATCGGCCGCGATCAGCGCGCGCATCACCGGATGCTCCGGCTGATGGGTCTGGAGATATCCGGCGCCAAAGCCTTCGCTGCGGCCGGCGCGCCCAATCACCTGATGCAGCAGTTGGAAGGTACGCTCGGTCGCGCGCGGGTCGCCATTGCCGAGGCCGAGATCGGCATCGACCACGCCGACCAGGTTCAGCTTGGGGAAGTTATGCCCTTTCGCCACCAGTTGGGTGCCGATGATGATGTCGAAGCGGCCCTGCGCTACATCATCCAGTTCAGCGCGCAGCCGGTCCATCGACTCGACCAGATCGCTCGACAGCACCAGCACGCGGCTGGCGGGAAACAGCGTGGCGACCTCTTCTTCCAGCCGCTCGACGCCGGGACCGACAGCGGCGAATGAATCCACTGCCTCGCATTTCACACACACATTCGGCGGTGGCATCGAGAAGCCGCAGAGATGACACACCAGCCGCCGCTTGAAACGGTGATCGACCAGCCAAGCGTCACAGTTCGGACACTGCAGCCGGTGGCCGCAGGAGCGGCACAAGGTCAGCGGCGCATAGCCGCGCCGGTTGAGAAACAGCAAGGCCTGCTCGCCGCGTTCCAGCGCGATCTTCACGGCCTCTGCCAGGCGCGGCGCGATGAAGCGGCCGCGCGCCGGGCCCTCGCGCTTGAGATCGATCGCCTCGATCGACGGCTGAAGCTGACCGCCGAAACGCTCCGGCAGATGCACCCGGCGATATCGATTGCGCCGTGCATTCACTTCGGTCTCGACCGACGGTGTCGCCGACGCCAGCAGGATCGGGATCTGCGCGGCGCGCGCGCGCACCACCGCCATATCGCGCGCGTGATAGCGTGCGCCATCCTCCTGCTTGTAGGCGGGATCATGCTCCTCATCGAGGATGATCAGGCCGAGATCGGCATAGGGAAGAAACAGCGCCGAGCGGGCGCCGACCACCACGGATATTTCATTCGCCGTGACACCGGCGTAAGTGCGCGCGCGCTTGCGCGGCGACAGCTGCGAATGCCACTCAGCCGGCCGTACGCCGAAGCGCAACGCGAATCGGTCGAGGAATTGGCCGGTGAGCGCGATCTCAGGCATCAGGATCAGCGTCTGCCGGCCGCGCCGGATATTCTCTGCGACTGCCTCGAAATAGACTTCGGTCTTGCCCGAGCCGGTGACGCCATCGACCAGCGTGACCGAGAAGCCGCTTTTCGCCACGGTCTCGCGCAAGGTATCCGCGCCGCTGCGTTGCGCCGGCGAGAAATCCGGCGCGAGGAAATCCGGGTTTGGCGGTTGCGCCAACGGCGCCGGCGGAAGCTCGACGGTCTCCAGCGTGCCTTCGTCGACCAGCCCATCGATCACGCCGGAACTGACGCCGGCTTCCTGCACGACCTCGGCCTTGGCGCGGGCAAGGGCGTCCTGCATCAACGCCAGCACACGACCGCGCGCCGGCGTCATGCGTTGCGGCGGCGGGCCCGCGAGACGGACGGCGTAGCGCGGCTTCTCGGGGCCGAGCTCGCCCATGCGCAGGCTCATGCGCAAAACGGTGCCGCGAGCCGCCAGCGTATAGTCGGAGACCCAGTCGATGAATTGGCGCAACTCGGTCTTTAGCGGCGGCAGGTCGAGCTTGGCCACGATGTCCTTGAGCCGATTATCGAGACCGGGCCGCGCCGTGCCCTCGCCCCAGACCACGGCGGTATATTCGCGCTGCCCGAGCGGCACCACCACGACATCACCGGGCGCGACCTCGATCCCGGGCGGCACGCGGTAGGAATAGGCCTGGTCGAGCGCGAGCGGCACCAGGACATCAACAACCCGCCGTGGAAACAGGCTTTCGGACATGGGTCAGGTCTGGCCGATTCCGGCCGCTTAAGGAAGGGTGAAGGAAGCCCGGCCATGATCCCACACGTGTCAAGCGCCCCTGCCGATCGCGAGCTCATGCCGTTCGCCGCCGACGTTGCGGCCGAGGTGATGCGCTGGCTCGCCCATCTCGGCGCCGAGCGACGCATGTCGCCCAAGACCGTCGAAGCCTATCAGCGCGACGTCAGCCAGTTCCTTGGTTTCCTTGCCGGACATCGCGGCGGCGCGCCGTCGCTCACGGACCTTGCGGCGCTCGAGCCGATGGACGTGCGCGCTTTCATGGCGTCGCGGCGTGCCGACGGTGTCGGCAGCCGCTCGCTGATGCGTGGGCTTGCCGGCGCACGCTCCTTCGCGCGTTTCCTGGAACGCAATGGCAAGGGCAAGGTCGGCGCGCTGGCTGCGGTCCGCGCTCCGAAGGTCGCGAAAACCTTGCCCAAGCCATTGCCGGTCGCCGCGGCGCGGCGCATCGCCGATGCAGATCTGCGCGCCGGCGACGAGAGTGAGCCGTGGATCGCGGCGCGCGATGCCGCCGTGCTTGGGCTGCTTTATGGATCGGGACTGCGTATCTCGGAAGCGCTCGGCTTGAAACGGCGCGACATGCCGGCTCCGGGCCAACGGGGCGTCGTCACCGACGCCATCACCGTGCTCGGCAAAGGCAACAAGACCCGGATGGTGCCGCTGCTGCCGCAGGTCTCGCAGCTCGCCGCGGATTACGTCGCGCTCTGCCCTTATGATCTGCCGGAAGACGGCCCGCTTTTCGTCGGCGCGAAAGGCGGTCCATTGTCGCCGCGCATCATCCAGCTCGCGATGGCGCGGCTGCGTGGCGCGCTCGGCCTGCCCGACACGGCGACCCCGCATGCGTTGCGTCATTCGTTTGCAACACATCTGCTCGCGCGTGGCGGCGATCTGCGCGCGATCCAGGAATTGCTTGGGCATTCGTCGCTGTCGACGACCCAGATCTACACCGCCGTCGATAGCGAACGCCTGCTCGAAGCCTATCGGAGCGCGCACCCGCGCGCATAATCAACCGTCTTTGGTCTTGCCGCCGAATGGCCGCAAGCCCATCGTTACGGTCCGAATCATCACGGGGGCGGGGTATGAGTCACGGCGTCCATGCGGTGCAGCACGAGGTGCAGCACAAGATCGAACATGACGGTCAACACGGCGGTGGCCACGATGGCGGCAAGGGCAGCGAAGCCTCGCGCAACAAAAAGGTCGCGTTGCTGATCGCCGTGATTGCGCTGTTTCTCGCCTTCTCCGAGACCATGGGCAAGAGCGCCCAGACCGGTGGGCTGAGCTACAATGTCGAGGCATCGAATCTCTGGGCATTCTTCCAGGCCAAGACCATCCGCATCACCACGCTGCGGACCGCGGTGGATGGCCGGCGGGTCGACATCCAAGCGGTGGCCGCGGACGAAGCGCTGAAGGCGGCGATGACCAAGCAGATCGAGGGCTGGCTCGGCACCGCCGCGCGCTACGAGGACGAGGCTGATCCGCCGGAAGGCCGCAAACAACTGATGGCACGCGCCCTCGACGCCGAAAAGAAACGCGACACGGCGCTGGCGAGATACCATCACTACGAGGTGGCATCGGCCGCATTCCAGATCGGAATCGTACTGGCCTCCGCGACCGTCATCACCGGAATGCTGGTGCTGAGCTATCTCGCGGTCGGCCTTGGCGTGCTGGGCATCGGCTTCATGGCGATCGGACTATTCGCGCCGCACGCCGTGCATTTGTTCTGATTGAGTGATCCCTCCCCTTCTTGAGGGGAGGGATCAGACGCTCAGTTCGCGGTGATGTTGCGCGCCTTGATGAGCGCGCTCCACTCGGCCGATTCACGGCGAATGCGCTCGGCGAATATATCGGGCGTCTCGATCTTGAGGCTCAAGCCCTGCGCATCGAGCTTTTCCTTCAGGGCCGCCGATTTGAGGATGTCGGTAGTCACCGCAAAAATCGCGTCGACCATCGGCTTCGGCATGGCCTTCTGCGCCAGCAGGCCGTACCAGGACGTCACGTCGATGCCCGGCACGCCGGCCTCGGCAAGCGTTGGCACATCGGGCAGCAGCGCGCTGCGCTCCGCGGTCGTCATTGCCAGCGCCACGGCCTTGCCGTCCTTCACCACCGGCAGCGCAACCGGGAGATTGCTCGCCAGCAGATCGATATGCCCGCCCAGCAGGTCGGTCAGCGCCAGCGCGGTGCCGCGATACGGCACGTGGGTGATGTCGACGCCGGTCTTCTGCTTGAACAATTCCATCGCCAAGTGAAGCTGGCTGCCGACACCGGGCGTTCCGTAGGTCAGCTTTTCCACTTTCGCCTTGGCGATCAGCTCAGGGATGGTTTTCACCCCGACCTTGAGCGACGCCACGAACAGGTTCGGCGCGGTGCCGAGAATCGTGATCGGCGTGAAATCCTTCTCGACGTCAAAGCCGATATTCGGGATCAGCGTCGGGTTGATGGTGAGGTTGCCGGCCGGAATGACCAGCAGCATCGAGCCGTCCGGCGGTGCGCGTTTCACCGCCTCGATGCCGATATTGCCGGCGCCGCCGGTGCGGTTTTCGACCGTCGTCGCTTGACCCGAGCGCGCCTGGAACTCCTGCGCCAGCAGACGACCAAGCACATCGACCGGTCCGCCAGGCGCAAGCGGCAACATCACGGTCATCGGGCGCTTGGGGAAATCGGCCGGAAGGCCGGACTGCGCCCAGGAAGATGACGGGGACAGCGCGGTGGCGGCGAGCCCCGTCAACGCAATGCGGCGGGTGATCATCGGTGTGTTCAACATGGAACATCCTCGGTTAGGGCGTTTGATGCTTCAAAGCAGCAACCGCCATGCCAAGCAAGACACAGCTTCGACAGCTCAGCTTCTGACCAGCCCACCATCGACGTAGAGCGTCTGTCCGGTGATGAACGCGGAATCGTCGCTGGTGAGGAATGAAATCGTCCCCACGAGATCGGCCGGCGTCTGTGGCTGGGGGACCGCCTGGCGCGCGGCGAGCGCGGCGAATTCGTCATCCATGCTCGCAAAGGCTGCGCGTGGCGCACGCGACAGCGTGCCCGGGGTGCGCGTCAGGCTCGGCGCCACCGCATTGACGGTGATGCCGTGCTTGCCGAACTCAGAAGCAAGCGCGCGCGACAAACCGATCACGCCGCCCTTGCTCGCGATGTAATGCGCATAGCCCGGCACCACGAGACCGAAAGTGCTCGACGCCATGTTGACGATACGGCCCCAGCGGCGCCGCTTCATGCCCGGAATGAACGCCGACGCCGTCAGGAACGCGGCATCGAGGTTGATTGCCATCAGGCGGCGCCAGTCGGCGAAGCTGATCTCTTCAAACGCCTGCACCGGATAGATGCCGGCATTATTGATCAGGATATCGCAGCGGCCGAATTGCTGCTCGACCTCGCCCGCAAGCGCCTTGACGGAACCTTCCGAGGCGACGTCGCAACGAATGCCGATCGCGCGGCGGCCGAACGCCTTGACCTGCGCGACGGTCTCGTCGGCGGCATCGAGATCCGCGACGACGATGTCGACACCGTCTTCCGCCAGCCGTAGCGCGAAGGCTTGGCCGATGCCTTTGGCCGCACCGGTGATGACAGCGACTTTTCCGGCGTGACCTCTGGCCATTTCGACTCCCGACGAAAGGTTACATATGGATTGCGCGTTTCGCGACCGCGAAGGCCGCTTCCTTCACCGCCTCCGACAGTGTCGGATGCGCGTGGCAGGTGCGCGCCATGTCCTCGGCTGACGCCGCCATCTCCATTGCGATTGCCGCTTCCGCGATCATGGTGCCGGCATCCGCACCCACGATGTGCACGCCCAGCACGCGATCGGTCTTGGCGTCGGCGAGGATCTTCACAAAGCCATCGGTGGTGCGGTTCACCTTGGCGCGGCCATTGGCGGTGAACGGAAACTTACCGGCGTTGTAGGCGACGCCCGCAGCCTTCAATTCCTCTTCGCTTTTGCCGACCGAGGCGATCTCTGGGAAGGTGTAGATCACGTTCGGGATCACGTCGTAATTCACGTGGCCGGCCTGGCCAGCGAGAAGTTCCGCGACCGCGACGCCTTCGTCTTCGGCTTTATGCGCCAGCATCGGCCCGGTGATCACGTCACCGATGGCATAGATGCCCGGCACATTGGTCGCGAAATGCGCGTCGGTGACGATGCGCCCGCGATTGTCCAACGCAACGCCCGCGCCTTCGAGGCCGAGGCCCTTGGTATAAGGAACGCGGCCGATCGCCACCAGCACCACATCCGCTTCCATCGATTCGGCCGCGCCGCCATCGGCGGGTTCGACGCTGACCTTGAGCGTCTTGCCGGACGAATCGATGCCGGTGACCTTCGCCTTCAGCTTGAACGTGATTCCCTGCTTCTCGAACAGGCGCTGTGACTGGCGGCCGACCTCGTTGTCCATGCCCGGCAGAACGCGATCGAGGAATTCGACCACCGTGACCTGCGCGCCAAGACGGCGCCAGACCGAGCCGAGCTCGAGCCCGATCACGCCGGCGCCGACGACCAGCAGCTTGCCCGGCACCTTGTCGAGTGTCAGAGCGCCGGTGGACGACACCACGCGCTGCTCATCGATCGTGATCCCCTTGAGCTGCGCCACGGCCGACCCGGTGGCGATGACGATGCTCTTGGTCTCAACCATCTGCGCCTTGCCGTCCGCGCCGGTAACCTCGACTTTGCCCGCGGCCACAACGCGCCCGGCGCCGATGAAGGCGTCGATCTTGTTCTTCTTGAACAGGAAGGCGACGCCCTTGACGTTGCCGTCGACGCCTTCGTCCTTGAACTTCTGCATCGTGGCGAGATCGAGCTTCGGCTTGCCGACCTTGATCCCCATGCCCTCGAAGCCGTGGCCGGCCTCCTCGAACAGGTGCGAAGCGTGCAACAGCGCCTTGGAGGGAATGCAGCCGACATTGAGACAGGTGCCACCGAAGGTCTGGTCCTTCTCGACCACCGCCACCTTCATGCCGAGCTGCGCAGCGCGGATGGCGCAGACATAGCCGCCTGGGCCGGTGCCGATGACAACGAGATCATAAGACATGAAAAACTGCTCCGCAGTCAGACGTCACGGCACCCACGTCACACGTCAACAAAGACGCGGATGCCTGGCTCAAGGCCGGGTATGACGGATAATTAAAGATCCAAAACCAGCCGCGCCGGATCTTCCAGCACTTCCTTGACGCGCACCAGGAACGTCACCGCCTGCTGTCCATCGACGACGCGATGATCGTAGGACAACGCGAGATACATCATCGGCCTGATCTCGACCTTGCCGGCGATAGCCACCGGCCGCTCCTGGATCTTGTGCATGCCGAGGATGCCGGACTGCG
Source organism: Bradyrhizobiaceae bacterium (assembly GCA_947481635.1). Classification (GTDB taxonomy): domain Bacteria; phylum Pseudomonadota; class Alphaproteobacteria; order Rhizobiales; family Xanthobacteraceae; genus CANKHJ01. The sequence goes on along the minus strand of CANKHJ010000020.1, from coordinate 21,552 downwards.
GCGCATTGAGGATCGGCGTCGACATCAGCGAGCCATAGACGCCGCCATTCGAAATCGTGAAGGTGCCGCCCTGCATCTCCTCGATCTTGAGCGCGCCGTCACGCGCGCGCTTGCCGAATTCGGCGATTTTTTTCTCGATCTGCGACAGGCCCTTCTGGTCGCAATCGCGCACCACCGGGACGACCAGGCCGCGCTCGGTGCCGACCGCAACGCCGATATGATAATAATTCTTGTAGATCAGGTCGGTGCCGTCGATCTCCGCGTTGACCGCCGGGATATCCTTCAGCGCCTGCACGCAGGCGCGCACGAAGAAACCCATGAAGCCGAGCTTATTGCCGTGCTTCTTCTCGAACAGATCCTTGTATTGATTGCGCAGCGCCATGACGTGGCTCATGTCGACCTCGTTGAAGGTCGTCAGCATGGCGGCGGTGTTCTGCGCTTCCTTGAGCCGGCGCGCGATGGTCTGGCGCAGCCGTGTCATCTTCACGCGTTCCTCGCGCGCGGCATCGTCGGCCGGCGACGGTGCACGCACCTGCACGGCAGCCGCGGGCTGCGCCACCGGCGTCGGTGCGGCCGCCGCACGCTCGATGGCGGCGAGCATGTCACCCTTGGTGACGCGTCCGTCCTTGCCGCTGCCCGGCACCGCGGTGGCATCGACGCCACTTTCGGCTGAGAGCTTGCGCACGGAAGGAGCCTGCGGCGCATCGTCTACGGTCTTGCTCTTCGGCTGTGCGTCGGCCTTCGGCGGCACGCGTGGCTTGGGCTCTTCGTCAGCCGCGTTGATCGGGGTCGTGGTCGAGGTCTTCTGATCCGGCCGGCCGGCCGGCGCCGCCGCAGGCTTTGCGACCGGTGCGCCTGCGCCTTCCTTGATCTGGCCGAGCAAGGCGCCCACCGCGACCGTTTCGCCGTCCTTGGCTTCGATCTCGCCAAGCGTTCCAGCGGCAGGCGCGGGGACTTCGATGGTCACCTTGTCGGTTTCGAGCTCGACCAAAGGCTCGTCGACGGCAACCGGATCGCCCGGCTTCTTGAACCACTTGCCGATGGTCGCCTCGGTGACGGATTCGCCGAGCGTGGGTACACGGATTTCAGCCATTGAAATGGTCCTCTTAAACTCGCGACGTCTTGGCCGGAGTCTTTGTCCCGGCCATGACGAAAATAATCAGCCCAGGGCCTGGTCGAGCAGGTCCTTGAGTTGCAGGAGATGCTTCGACATCTGTCCCGTTGCGGTGGCGGCCGAGGCGTTGCGTCCCGCATAGCGTGGGCGCTTGTGCTTCGTGCCGGCCTGGGTCAGCACCCATTCGAGATAAGGCTCGATGAAGTGCCACGCGCCCATGTTGCGCGGCTCTTCCTGGCACCAGACCATTTCGGCATTCTTGAAGCGCTGCAATTCGTGCACCAGCGCCTTCAGCGGCACCGGATAGAGCTGCTCCAGGCGCAGCAGGTAGATGTCATCGACCCCGCGCTTTTCGCGATCTTCATAGAGGTCGTAATAGACCTTGCCGGTGCACAGCACGACGCGGCGGATTTTCGCGTCCTCGACCAGCTTGATCTTCTCGTTCGGCCGCAGCTGCGCATCATCCCAGAGCAGGCGATGGAAGCTGGTGCCTTCAGCCATTTCCTCGATTCGCGACACCGCCTGCTTGTGGCGCAGCAAGCTCTTCGGCGTCATCAGGATCAGCGGCTTGCGGATCTCGCGCCGCAATTGTCGGCGCAGGATGTGGAAATAATTCGCGGGCGTCGTGCAATTCGCAACCTGCATGTTGTCTTCAGCGCACATTTGCAGGAAGCGCTCGAGCCGTGCGGAGGAATGCTCCGGGCCCTGCCCTTCGTAGCCATGCGGCAGCAATGCGACCAAGCCGGACATGCGCAACCATTTGCGCTCACCCGATGAGATGAACTGGTCGAACACGACCTGCGCGCCGTTGGCGAAATCGCCGAACTGCGCCTCCCACATCGTCAGCGCATCCGGCTCCGCCAGCGAATAGCCATACTCGAACCCGACCACCGCCTCTTCCGAGAGCAGCGAGTTGATCACCTCATAGCGCGTCTGCTTTTCGGCGAGATGATTGAACGGCGTATAGCGGTTCTCGTTTTCCTGATCGATCAGCACCGAATGGCGCTGCGAGAACGTGCCGCGCTCGCTGTCTTGACCGGAGAGCCGCACCCGGCGTCCTTCGAGCAGCAGCGAGCAGATCGCCAGCGCTTCGCCGGTCGCCCAGTCGATGCCTTCGCCGGTCTCGATCGCCTTGCGGCGGTTGTCGAGGAAACGCTGGATGGTGCGGTGAACGTGGAAGTCCGCCGGCACCGTCGTGATCGCCTTGCCGATTTCCTGCAACGTGCCGGCCGGCACGCCGGTATCGCCGCGGCGCGGATCATCTTCGCCGAGCGCCGCCTTGACGCTGGCCCAGCGGCCATCGAGCCAATCGGCGCTATTCGGCTTGTAGCCGGTGCTCGCCTCGACCTCGGCATCGAGCCGCGCGCGCCAGTCGGCGCGCATCTTCTCGACTTCACCTTCGGTGACGACGCCTTCGGCGACCAACTTCTTGGCGTAGATCTCCTGCGTCGTGGGATGCGCGCGGATCGCCTTGTACATCACCGGCTGGGTGAAGGCCGGCTCGTCGCCTTCGTTATGGCCGTGCCGCCGGTAGCAGAACATGTCGATGACGACAGGCTTCTGGAATTTCTGCCGGAACTCGGTCGCGACCTTGGCGGCAAACACCACCGCTTCCGGATCGTCGCCGTTCACGTGGAAGATCGGTGCTTCGATCATCTTCGCGACGTCGGACGGATAAGGCGAAGAACGGCTGTAACGCGGATAGGTGGTGAAGCCGATTTGATTGTTGACGATGAAATGCACCGAGCCGCCGATGCGGTGGCCGCGCACGTCCGACATCGCGAAGCATTCCGCGATCACGCCTTGGCCGGCAAACGCCGCGTCGCCGGAAATCAGCAACGGCATGACCATGGTGCGGTCTTCAGGCGTCGCGCCGTGCTGGTCCTGCTTGGCGCGCGCCTTGCCGAGCACCACCGGATTGACGATCTCGAGATGCGACGGATTGGCGGTGAGCGAGAGGTGCACCTGGTTGCCATCGAACTCGCGGTCCGACGATGCACCGAGGTGATACTTCACGTCGCCCGAGCCTTCGATATCCTCCGGCTTGGATGAGCCGCCCTTGAACTCATGGAAGATCGCGCGGTGCGGCTTGCCCATCACCTGGGCGAGCACATTCATCCGGCCGCGATGCGCCATGCCGATGATGATGTCCTTCACGCCGAGCGAGCCGCCGCGCTTGATGATCTGTTCCAGCGCTGGGATCATCGACTCGGCGCCGTCGAGACCGAAGCGCTTGGTGCCGGTGAACTTGAGGTCGCAGAATTTCTCGAAGCCTTCCGCCTCGATCAGCTTGGACAGAATCGCGCGCTTGCCCTCACGCGTGAAGCTGATTTCCTTGTCCGGCCCTTCGATGCGTTCCTGCAGCCATCCCTTTTGCGCACCGTTCGAGATGTGCATGAATTCGATGCCGAGCGTCTGGCAATAGGTGCGCTGGCAGATGGCGACGATCTGGCGCAGCGTCCCGAATTCCAGGCCGAGCACCTTGTCGAGGAAGATCTTGCGATCGAGGTCGGCATCCGTGAAGCCGTAGGAGCGTGGATCGAGCTCCTCATGGTCGCGCGCCGGCTCAAGGCCGAGCGGATCGAGCTTGGCATGAAGATGGCCGCGCATGCGGTAGGCGCGGATCAGCATCAGTGCGTGGATCGAGTCGCGCGCCGCCTGCTGCACTTCCGCCGACGAGAGCTCGACGCCGCGCGCTTGCGCCTTGGCCTTGATCTTGTCGGTGGGGGCCTTTTCCGCCTCGGCCCAGCCGCCATCGAGCGCGGACAGAAGATCGTCCCGGGCGACCATCGGCCAGCCCGAACGCTGCCAGGAGGGCCCGCGGCCGCTGCCGTTCAGGTGGGAGGGATCGTCTTTCAGGCTCTGAAAGAAGGACTGCCACTCGGCGTCGACCGCATTCGGGTCGTCCTGGTAGCGGGCGTAGAGGTCTTCGACGTAGCCGGCGTTGCCGCCGTCGAGAAATGAAGTGAGAGCGAAATTGGCGTTCGCGTCCTGGCGTGACATTCCGAGTGTCCTGGGCTGGGCTTAAACCTGGGCTATGCCCCTCTTGCGGCTCGGGCCGAACGGCCCCTACGCCCGAATCCCGGCGGGCGCGCGATCATGTACCTCATTTAAGACGTTTGCGCGGCTACAAAAGCGCTAAACACGCGAATCTGTGTTCATTTCTTAGGCAGCGCCGCCGGTCGATCAGCCCTTGAGGACCTCGACCAGCGTCTTACCGAGCCGCGCCGGCGACGGGGAGACCTTGATCCCAGCGGATTCCATGGCGTCGACCTTGGAGCCGGCATCGCCCTTGCCGCCGGAGATGATCGCGCCGGCATGGCCCATGCGGCGGCCGGGCGGGGCGGTGCGCCCAGCGATGAAACCCACCATCGGCTTCTTGCGGCCGCGCTTCGCCTCGTCCTTGAGGAATTGAGCGGCGTCCTCCTCGGCCGAGCCGCCGATCTCGCCGATCATCACGATCGCCTCGGTGGCCTTGTCGGCCAGCAGCATCTCAAGCACGTCGATGAACTCGGTGCCCTTCACCGGATCGCCGCCGATGCCGACCGCCGTGGTCTGGCCGAGGCCTTCCTGCGTAGTCTGGAACACCGCTTCGTAGGTGAGCGTCCCCGAGCGCGACACGATCCCCACCTTGCCGGGCTTGAAGATCGAGGCCGGCATGATGCCGATCTTGCATTCGCCCGCGGTCATGACGCCCGGGCAATTCGGGCCGATCAGGCGCGACTTCGACGCTGCGAGGGAGCGCTTGACGCGTACCATGTCGAGCACTGGAATGCCTTCGGTGATGCAGATGATCAGCGCGATCTCGGCATCGATCGCCTCGCAGATCGCATCGGCCGCGCCGGGCGGCGGCACGTAGATCACGCTCGCATCGGCGCCGGTCTTGGCCTTCGCTTCCATGACGGTGTCGAACACCGGCAGGCCGAGATGGGTCGCGCCACCTTTGCCGGGCGAGGTGCCGCCGACCATCTTGGTGCCGTAGGCAATCGCCTGCTCGGAATGGAAGGTGCCATTCTTGCCGGTAAAGCCCTGGCAGATGACCTTGGTGTTCTTGTCGATGAGAATGGACATCAGGCCACTTTCTTCACTGCCGCGACGACTTTCTGCGCGGCGTCATCGAGATCGTTGGCCGACACCACGTTGAGGCCGGACTCGGCGATGATCTTCTTGCCGAGTTCGACATTGGTGCCTTCGAGACGCACCACCAGCGGCACTTGCAACCCGACTTCCTTCACCGCGGCGACCACGCCCTCGGCGATGACATCGCATTTCATGATGCCGCCGAAGATGTTGACCAGGATGCCCTTCACCTTCGGATCGGCGGTAATGATCTTGAACGCGGCGGCGACTTTGTCCTTCGACGCACTGCCGCCGACATCGAGGAAGTTCGCCGGCTCCATGCCGTAGAGCTTGATGATGTCCATGGTCGCCATCGCGAGACCCGCGCCATTCACCATGCAGCCGATCGAGCCGTCGAGCGCGACATAATTGAGGTCGTATTTCGAAGCCTCGATCTCCTTCGAGTCCTCTTCGCTCTCGTCACGCAACGCCGCAACGTCGGGATGACGATAGAGTGCATTGTCGTCGAAGCCGACCTTGGCATCGAGGCAGAGCAATTGCCCGCCCTTGGTGACGACCAGCGGGTTGATCTCGAGTAGCGCCATGTCCTTGCCGGTGAAGGCGGCGTAGAGCTTGGTCACCATGCTCTCGGCCTGCTTGGCGAGATCGCCGGTGAGCTTGAGCGCCTGGGCCACGCGGCGGCCGTGATGCGGCATGACGCCGGTCGCGGGATCGATCGAGAAAGTGATGATCTTTTCCGGCGTGTCGTGCGCCACTTCCTCGATATTCATGCCGCCTTCGGTCGACACCACAAAGGCGATGCGCGCGGTCTCGCGATCCACCAGCATCGACAGGTAGAATTCCTTGTCGATCGCCGAGCCTTCCTCGATGTAGAGGCGGTTGACCTGCTTGCCCTGCGGGCCAGTCTGGTGCGTCACCAGAGTGGAGCCGAGAATGCGCTGCGATTCCTTGCGCACGTCGTCGATCGATTTCACGACCTTGACGCCACCGGCCTTGCCGCGGCCGCCGGCGTGGATCTGCGCCTTGACCACCCACACCGGGCCCCCGAGCTGCTCCGCGGCCTTCACCGCCTCATCGACGCTGAAGGCCGGGATGCCATGCGCGACTGGAACGCCGAAGTCGCGCAACAGCAATTTGCCCTGGTATTCGTGGATGTTCATGAACGCTCCCGCAGCCCCATATCGCGGTCATGCGCGGGCGAAGCCGTCCGCGCATCCGTCATTTTATTCTCAACGACGTCCCAGTCCGATGTCCCAGGCGCTACTTCCCGAGATCCGGGGCAATCTTCTTGCACGCATCGATCAAAGTCACCACCGACGCAGCCGACGCCTCGAAGGCTGACTTCTCAGCGCCGTTCAGCTCGATCTCAACGATCCGCTCGACGCCCTTCGCGCCGATCACCACCGGCACGCCGACATAGATATCTTTCATTCCGTATTGGCCGTTGAGCCAGGCCGCGCAAGGCAACACGCGCTTCTTGTCACGCAGATAACTTTCCGCCATCGCGATGCCGGACGAGGCCGGGGCGTAGAAGGCCGAACCGGTCTTGAGCAGGTTGACGATCTCGGCGCCGCCATTCGCGGTGCGCTTGATGATCTCGTCGAGGCGCGCCTGCGTGGTCCAGCCCATTTTCACCAGGTCCGGAAGCGGAATGCCGGCAACCGTCGAGTAACGCGCCAGCGGCACCATCGTGTCGCCGTGGCCACCAAGCACGAAGGCGGTGACGTCCTCGACCGACACGTTGAATTCATCGGCGAGGAAATAACGGAAGCGCGCCGAGTCGAGCACGCCGGCCATGCCGACCACCTTGTTATGCGGCAGGCCGCAGGCCTTCTGCAGCGCCCACACCATCGCATCGAGCGGATTGGTGATGCAGATGACGAACGCATTCGGCGCATATTTCTTGATGCCCGCGCCGACCTGCTCCATCACCTTGAGATTGATACCGAGAAGGTCATCGCGGCTCATGCCCGGCTTGCGCGGCACGCCAGCGGTGACGATGCAGACATCGGCGCCCTCGATCGCCTCATAGGAATTCGCGCCGGAAAATTTGGCGTCGAAGCCTTCGACCGGCGAGGCCTGGACGAGGTCGAGCGACTTGCCCTGAGGGACGCCCTCGGCCACGTCGAACATCACGATATCGCCGAGTTCTTTGAGACCGGCGAGGAGGGCCAGGGTGCCGCCGATCTGGCCGGACCCGATCAGGGCAATCTTGTTGCGCGCCATGTTGGGGAAATTCCTTGGAATGAGCGGCGCGGAAGCCGCCGCTGCAGCGCGTCATAGACCCTTTTTGTGCCGCCGTTCAAGCAGCGGGTGGGCAGAGCGTGGTCGGTATGCGGATGCCGGCCGCCAGCGCTGATATATCAGAGCTTAGCGTTGATATATCAGCGGTCATGCGGCTCGTCGGGGTGGTGCAGGGTTTTCCATTCAACTGGGAAACCGGTCGGCCCAGGACTAGCATGCCTGAAAGCGGTCTGACGACGCGGGAGGACGACGTGACGGGGCTTCGGATTCTGGCCGGATTGATCGCCTTGCTCGGTGCGACCAGCGCGCACGCACAGAGCACCTATCCCGACCGGGTGGTGAAAATCGTGGTGCCCTTCACCACCGGATCGCCCGTCGACGTGCTTGGCCGGCTGATCGCGGCGCATCTCAGCACCAGGATCGGACAACCGGTGATCATCGAGAACCGGGCTGGCGCAGGCACCAGCCTCGGCAGCAAGGCAGTCGCACAGGCCGACCCGGACGGCTACACGCTGCTGATCGGCGGCAGCACCTTCGCCAACATTGTCGCGCTCTACCCCAATGCCGGGTTTGATCCACAAAAGGACCTCGCTCCGGTGGCCGGCCTCGCCTCGTGGTCGCACTTGATGATCATTGCCCCGAGCGTTCCGGCAAAGACCGTCCCTGAATTCGCCGCCTATGCCAAAGCAAACCCCGGCAAGGTCAATTTCGGATATGGCCTCGGCACCACGCCGCAGGTGCTCGGCGAAATGTTCAAGCTCGCCACCAAGACCGAGATCAATTCAATTCCCTATCGCGGCGGCGCGCAGGCGGTGGCCGACATGCTTGGTGACCGCATCCATTTGAATTTCGGGACCGTGGCGACGCTGCTGCCGCTGGTCCGCAGCGACAAGGTGCGCGCCATCGCGACGACCCGCGCCACGCGGTTTGCGGAGCTTCCAGACGTGCCGACAATGACCGAAAGCGGACTGCCGCAGCTCACCTTCAATCCCGATTCATGGCTCGCCATCTTCGCGCCGGCCAAGACGCCGGATGCGATCGTCAATCGGCTCAACGCCGACTTCACCGCCATCCTGGCCCTGCCGGACGTCAAATCGGCTTATGACAAGCTCGGCTTCGATCTGAAGCCATTGACGCCTGCGCAACTCGCAACCTTCCTCGAAAGCGAACTGGTCCGCTGGCCGCCGATCATCAAAGCCGCCGGGCTGCAGCCGGAATAGAATCAGGTCTCGACGATGCCTTCGGTCGAACCGGTCACTGTCGTCCCGCTGCGTCCGCCATGCGGCAGAGCCAGGTAGCTCTCGGAGCGCATCTCGATCAGACGTGAGGCGGTCCGGGCGAATTCGCGCGACTCGAAGCCTTCACTCGCGACATAAAGCCGGTCGGGCTCGGCTTCGGCCGATGCGACCAGCTTCACGGCATGGTCGTAAAGCATGTCGATCAGGATGATGAAGCGCTTGGCGTGATTGCGCCGATCATAATTCATCACCGGAATCCGATCGATCAGGATGGTGTGGAATTCATGCGCGATGCGCAGATAATCCACCGCGCCGAGCGGCTGCTCGCAAAGCTGATGAAACGAGAATCGCGCGACCCCCATCGCCGCCTGCGGCACATGGATGACGCGCCCCTTGAGCGCGATGTCCTGCGGCAGACCTGAGAAGGTGCCGGTCAGGCGCTCCCAGGCCATGTCGAGCGCCGCATAGGCTTCCTCGTCGGCTGGCGCATACCAGACCGGCGCGATGCTAAGCTTTTCGAGCCGATAGTCGGTGCGTGCATCGAGCCGCACCACCTCCATCTGCTGCTCCATCAGCGCGATGAAAGGCAGGAATAGCGCGCGGTTGAGCCCGTCCCGGTAGAGTTCGGCGGGCTCCACATTCGAGGTCGCGACCACCACGACGCCAAGCTCGAATAGCCGGGTGAACAGGCGGCCCAGGATCATCGCATCGGCGATGTCGGTCACATGAAACTCGTCGAAGCACAGTAGCCAGGACTCCTCGGCAATCGCTGCGGCGGCGCGTTGAACCGGGTTGTCCTTCGCGGCGCCGGCCTTGTCTTTCTCGCGAAAGGCATGCACCCGCTCGTGCACGTCGGCCATGAATTCATGGAAATGCACGCGGCGTTTGCGCTGGATTCGCACGGTCTCGAAGAACAGATCCATCAGCATGGTCTTGCCGCGGCCGACCTCGCCGAACATGTAGACGCCCTTGATCGGTGCAAGCTTCTCGCGGGCGCCGAACAGCCAACCGAGCGAAGACGATTTGCGCGTGAGCCGATGCTCCGCCAGCCGCGCCTGCAACGCCGCGAGTTCACGGACAACGATCTGCTGGGCGGGATCGCGCTCAATCTCGCCGGTGGCGACTTGAGCATCATAACGTGCGGCGATTCCGTCAGCCATCAGGCTGCCAGCAGCGGATAGGCCGCCTCGATGACATAGGGACCACCGCCGACCGAAGCGCGCGAAGAGAACAGCACGAAGCGGTCGACCGGAAATGATGCCGTGTGGAATCCGCCGCGCATCGCGAGGTAATCGGCGACGTCGCGATTCGAGCCGTCGCGGATTCGCGCAAGCGTGACATGCGGCGTGTATTTGCGCCCTTCCGGCTCCAATCCGATTCGCTGCAGCAACCGCTCCTGCTCCGCCTGCAATTCCATCAGCGGCCGGTTCGGTTCGACCGCGGCCACCACGGCGCGCGGCTTGCGCCCGCCAAACGACGTCAGGCCGCCGAGCTGCAACGAGAACGACCCGCGACTCACGCGGCCGAGCACCGATGCGACTTCCCGCGCAGACACATCATCGATGTCGCCGATGAAGCGCAGCGTCACGTGATAATTCTCCGGATCGATCCAGCGCGCGCCGGGCAGCCCACCGCGCAGCAGCGACAACGATTGACCGACATTGTCCGGAATTTCGAGGCCGGTGAAGAGACGAGGCATGGCAAGAGCTCAAGAACCTTAGCCGGGACGGCGCGCGCGAATCCCGGCCACGAAGTCTTCCACCATCGGCGCGATGCGCGCCACGATCAAATCGACGCCCGCGGCGGTGGGGTGAATTCCGTCGCGCTGATTGAGGTCGCGCAACGCCGCAACCCCATCGAGAAAAAATGGATAAAGCGGCACGTCATGCGCCTTGGCGAGATCGGGGAAGATCGCGTCGAAGCGCGCCACGTAATCCGCGCCCATGTTCGGTGGCGCTCGCATTCCTGTCAGCAACACCGGTATGCCGCGCGCCTTGAACCGCGCCAGCAGCTTATCGAGTGCGTCGCGGGTGATCTTGGGATCGAGGCCGCGCAACGCGTCGTTGGCGCCAAGCTCCAGGATCACGCCATCGACGCCGTCCGGAACCGACCAGTCGATGCGGGACAGGCCATCGGTCGCGGTATCGCCCGACACGCCGGCATTGGCGATTTCGACCGCAAGGCCTTTGGCTTTGAGCGCCTGTTCGAGCTTCACCGGAAAGGCTTGGCCGGCCGGCAGGCCGTAGCCGGCGGTGAGCGAATCGCCGAAGGCGACGAGCTTGACCGGCCGGTCGGCCGCAGCGGCCGGCAGGACGGCGCCGGCCAGAATTGCCAGCACCGCGAATGTGTACTGGATGTAAAGTTTCTGGACCCGGCGCGCGAAGCCACCATATGACCGGGACGACCGAGGCCGAAACCGGGCCGAAACAGCCCGCAGCGGGGGAAAGTTCAATTTCATGACCGACACGATGGTGTCTCCTCGCGCGACGGCGGTTGCGCTTCGTGGCGTCAACCTGTCGCTGGGCCGCGGCGCGGCGCGCGTTCATATCCTCAAAGACGTCGATCTGCATATAGGACGTGGGGAGGCGATTGGCTTGGTCGGCCCGTCCGGTTCCGGCAAATCCACATTGTTGATGGTCACGGCTGGGCTGGAGCGCGCCGATACCGGCTCGGTCAATGTGGCCGGCGAAGAACTGACCAAGCTGGGCGAAGACGCGCTGGCGCGGTTCCGTGGCCGCAATGTCGGCATCGTGTTCCAGTCATTTCACCTGATCCCGACCATGACCGCGCTGGAAAACGTCGCGGTGCCGCTGGAGCTTGCAGGCGAGGCGGATGCTTTTGAGCGCGCCGCGCGCGAACTCGCGTTGGTTGGGCTCGGTGAACGGCACCACCATTATCCCGCGCAATTGTCAGGCGGTGAGCAGCAACGCGTCGCCCTGGCACGCGCATTGGCGCCCAATCCCGCGATCCTGATCGCCGACGAGCCGACCGGAAATCTCGATGAATCGACCGGACGTCAGATCGTCGACCTGATGTTCGCAGGCCACGTCGAGCGCGGCACGACGCTGATCCTGGTGACCCATGATGCCTCGCTGGCGGCACGCTGCGACCGGATCGTGCGGCTGCGCTCAGGACGCATCGAGAGCGAGCAACCGCGCGAAACGGCCGTCGCATGACCGCGCTGGCATCCGCCGCATCCGCGCGTATGACAAACTGGTTGCCGCTGCGCTTCGCGTTGCGCGAAATGCGCGGCGGATTGCGCGGCTTTGCCGTGTTCGTTGCCTGCATCGCGCTCGGCGTGATGGCGATTGCCGGCGTCAATTCATTCGCGGCCGCTCTGGGCGGTGGGCTTGCACGCGAGGGCCGCGTGATCCTCGGCGGCGACGCCGCCTTCTCCCTGATCCAACGCGAAGCGACCGATGTCGAACGCGCATATCTTGCGGAGCAAGGCTGGCTCTCGGTCGCGGCGACTTTGCGCGCGGTGTCGAGCACCGCCGACGGACGGACCGCGCTGGTCGAGATCAAGGCGGTCGATGCCGCCTATCCGCATTACGGCGCGCTCGACACCACGCCGGCAATGCCGAATGCCGAACTTTTCGCGCAACGCGACGGCGTGTTCGGTGCGGCCGCCGACCCGGCCCTGCTGGCGCGGCTCGAGCTGCAGCCGGGCGCACGGATCATGGTCGGCTCCGCGACTATCGAACTGCGCGCCACGCTTGTGACTGAGCCGGACAAATACGGCAGCGGTCTTGGCTTCGGGCCGCGCCTGCTGATGAGCGAGGATGCGTTGCGCACCACCGGGCTGCTCCAGCCCGGCAGTCTGGTGCGCTGGACCTATCGCCTGCGCCTTGCGGATGGAAGCGATGCGTCGGTCGATGCCATGGTCGCGCGCGCCGAGCGGCAATTGCCCGATGCCGGGTGGGAAGTCCGCACCCGCAACAATGCCTCGCCGCAGCTCGAGCGCAACGTCGAGCGCTTCACGCAATTCCTCACCATGGTCGGCCTGACCGCGCTGTTGGTCGGCGGCGTCGGCGTCGCCAACGCGGTGAAAAGCCATCTCGACCGCCGTCGCGACGCCATTGCGACCCTCAAATCACTCGGCGCGAGCGGGCGGCGCGTATTCGCGATCTACCTGACACAAGTCGCGCTGCTCGCCGTGGTCGGCGCGATTCCCGGCCTCGCATTGGGCGCGGCGCTGCCGTTTCTCATCACCTGGACTTTCGGCGCCATGATTCCGCTGCCGATCGCGCCGGCGATCTATCCTGGCGATCTCGCACTGGCCTTCATGTATGGCATCCTGACGGCCGTCGCCTTCGCGCTGTGGCCGCTTGGACGCGCCCACGACGTGCCGGCGTCAGCTTTATTCCGCGACGAGGTCGCGGGCGAACAGCGGCGCGTGCGCTGGTCCTATGTCGCCATCACCGCCGCGGCCTTCGCCTTGCTCGCAGGACTGGCGGTAATGCTCTCCTACGACAAACGCATCGCGCTGACATTCGTCGCGGCGGCGGCGGTGACCTTCCTCGCGCTACGCCTGATCGCCACGCTGCTGATGGCGGTGGCGCGGCGCGTGCCGCGGCCGCGTTCGACGGCGTTGCGGCTAGCGCTGTCCAACATCCATCGGCCCGGAGCACTGACGCCAAGCGTGGTGCTGTCGCTCGGGCTCGGGCTCGCGTTGCTGGTCACGGTGTTGGAAGTCGATGGCAATCTGCGCCGCCAGTTCATGGCCTCGCTGCCGGACAAGGCGCCGTCATTCTATTTCGTCGACATCCAATCGGCCGATGCCACACGCTTCGACAGCTTCATCCAGCACGAGGCGCCGCAAGCAACGCTCGACCGCGTGCCGATGCTGCGCGGCCGTATCATGGCAGTAAACGGCGTGCGCGCCGAAAGCCTCAACCCGAGCGCTCAGGCCGCCTGGGTGCTGCAGAGCGACCGCGGCATCAGCTACGCGGACGAGCCGCCGGCCGGTTCACGCGTGACCGAAGGCGACTGGTGGCCGACGGATTATGCCGGCCCGCCGCTGCTGTCGCTGGAGAAGCGCATCGCCGACGGACTCGGCGTCAAGATCGGCGACTCGCTGACCGTCAACGCGCTGGGACGAAACGTCGAGGCCAAGATCGCCAACCTCCGCACCCTCGACTGGCAGGGCCTTGGCATCAATTTCGTCCTGATCTTTTCACCCAATACCTTTCGCGGTGCGCCGCACATCCACATCGCAACGCTGACCTATCCCAGCGAACGCTCCGTCGACGAAGAGATCCGCCTGCTCAAGGCTGCAGCGGTCGCGTTTCCAACCGTGACCACGGTCCGGGTGCGCGAGGCGCTCGACGCGGTCGGCGGACTGGTGACGAACTTGGTCCTCGGCATCCGCGGCGCCTCGGGCATCACGCTGCTTGCTTCGATCCTGGTGCTGAGCGGCGCATTGGCCGCCGGACATCGCCACCGGGTCTATGACGCGGTAATCCTGAAGACCCTCGGCGCGACGCGCGGCCGGCTGATCGCCGCCTACGCCATCGAGTATCTGCTGCTCGGGCTCGCGACCGCCATTTTCGGCGTCGCCGCGGGATCGGTGGCCGCGGCCTATGTGGTCGGCCAAGTCATGAACCTACCATTCTACTGGCTTCCGGGTCCCGATATCGTGATGGCGGCGGCTGCGATCCTGGTGACCGTGGCACTGGGCCTGATCGGCACTTTTTCGGCGCTCGGGCAGAAGCCCGCACCGGTTTTGCGCAACCTTTAGCTCGTATCGATATCCACAAAGCGCAGCGCAGGCGGCGCCTCAGGACCGCGACAAGTCGTCGCTACCACCCGGCAGGCTCCCCCGCGTCGTATTTCCACGGATTGAATCCGCTATCTTCCGCCGTTAGCTGCATTAACGAGGGCGTCCGAACGCTTGAACGGCATCTGGCGCTAACGCCAAACCCGCATTAGATTCCACCCATCGGGCGTCTGCCGCGGGCAGGCGCCAAACGATCCCGGCTCGTCCGGGTAGAGAGAGGAAACCTCAATGTCTGACTTCGACCGGAACTACGCGACAGCCCGGAGCGTCGGTGCCGATCGCGCGCTGATCGATGCAGGCCTGCGCGCCTACATGGTCCGCGTTTACAATTACATGACCCTGGGTCTGGCGCTGACCGGCGTGGTCGCCTGGTTCGCCTATCAGGCGGCGGGCGGCGATGCGATCCGCAGAACCGCGAGCGGCATCGTGGGTCTCACGCCGTTCGGCGTGACGATCTTCACCGGGTTCACGCCGATCCTGCTGATGCTGGTGACACTCGGCATCGTTTTCTTCATCAGCTTCCGCATCGACCGGCTCGCGCCGACCACGGCCTTTGCCCTGTTCACGGCCTATTCGGCTCTGCTCGGGCTGTCGCTGTCGTCGATCCTGTTCACCTATACCGGCGTGTCGATCACGCGGGTGTTCTTCATCTCGGCAGCCACGTTCGGCGCGATGAGCCTCTACGGCTACACCACGCAGCGCGATCTGTCGGCGTGGGGCTCGTTCCTGATGATGGGCCTGATCGGCCTGATCGTTGCGAGCCTGGTGAACTTCTTCCTGCAGAGCACCGCGCTGCAATTCCTGATCTCGTGCGTCGGCGTGCTGATCTTCGTCGGTCTCACCGCCTACGACACGCAGGATATCAAGAACATGTATGACGCCAACGACGACGGCACCGTTGCCGGCCGCAAAGCGATCATGGGTGCGTTGAGGCTCTACCTCGACTTCATCAACCTGTTCCTGATGCTGCTGCAGCTCTTCGGCGACCGGAAGTAACCGCACGCCCGCATTCGAATGGTGCAACGCCCCGGTTCGCCGGGGCGTTGTTGTTTCTGGCGCAGTCCGGCAAAAGGGGCCATGGATTCCGCGCTCATCCGCCCCGCTTCCCCCGCCGACCTCCCCGTGATCACGCGCATCTACGCGCAGGCTGTGCTGCACGGCACCGCGAGCTTCGAGCTCGAGCCCCCCGGCGAGGCCGAGATGACGCGGCGCTACGCCAATATCACCGAGAAGGGAATGCCGTATCTGGTCGCCGAACGCAGCGGCGCCGTGGTCGGCTATGCCTATGCCGGGCCGTTCCGCGAGCGCGCCGCCTATCGCTACACCCTGGAGGATTCGATCTACGTCGCGCCCGATGCGCAACGCGGTGGCATCGGGCGGGCGTTGCTCGCGCGGCTCATCACCGAATCGGAAGCGCGCGGCTTTCGCCAGATGATCGCCGTGATCGGCGATTCGGCGCAGCATGGATCGATTGCCGTCCATCGCGCAGCGGGCTTTACCGATATCGGCGTGATGCGCGCGAGCGGCTTCAAGTTCGGCCGCTGGCTCGATGTCGTGCTGATGCAGCGTGCGCTGAGTGACGGCGACGCAAGCCTGCCTGGGAGCGTTAGATAGGCTTCAGCCCGCCACGACCTTCAGCGATTTGTCGATCGCGCGCAGCACGCGGTCGAGCTCAGGACCCCGCTTCACGATCAGACCGGTTGCCGAGATGACGCTATAGGCGCCCTGCCGGCGTGCCAGCCGCGGGTCTTTCTCGATGCGATAGAGCGGGAAGTCCGAGGAGCGCCGGAACACGGAAAATACGGCGCGGTCCTTGAGAAAGTCGATGGCGTAATCACGCCATTCGCCGGCGGCGACCATACGGCCGTAGAGATTGAGCAGGCGGTCGAGTTCGCGGCGGTCGAAGGTGACGCGGGGTGCGGGCGCCGGCGATGATCCGCCGCGGGGCTCGCCCCCGTGAAGCTGGCTGGGTTCGGTCTCGCCGATCATGCGGCGCCTCCTTGTGTGACAGCTTCATGATTGCGCCGATCCGCAAAACCCGCAAGAGGCGTCCATCACCACTGCCATTCGAATTTGCCGCCGACGTGCATTCCATGACGCTTCACGAAGACGTTAAACAAATCATAATACGGACAGAATTCGGCCAAGCCGACGCCAAGCTGCCCGACAATATTGAGGATGTTGCCTCAGTGCCCGGTTCGATTTCGAACACCGGATTCCTCAGCCCCCCAGCCCCCCGGGGTTTGCGACGGACCGGGCCAGGTACCTCAAATGGAGGTACTTCAAGTTCAGGGCCCTCAGTTCAGGGACCCCGTTGAGTTGGTGTTAGTTCAATCCCCAGTAGTGTCTTGCGGGCCGGTGTTCACACTGGCCCGCTTTTTTGTGAGCCGCGCGCCCGGCGTCAGTGTCCGCGCCGAATGCTCGGCATTTCGTCCGCGCGACAAAACTTTGACGAGGATGCCCAGCCGCAAGCCGCGGTCCGTTGCAGCGGTATCAGCGCAACGGCATCATCGCGGCGCCGAGCATGACGCCCGGACTGGTCGAGACACCGCCCTGCACCACCACCGCGATCGAATCGATCGCGTCGATCGGGACTCCGTCCTTGTCGTTGGAGAAGTCGGCGACCGGCACGGTCCAGCTTTCGGCCTTTCCGGTCCAGTTGCCGACCTTCAGCCAGCGTCGCACGACGTTATGATAGGCCATGGTGTTGCCACGGTTCTCGCCGCGTTCGACCATGACGGTCGCGAGCGACGTTATCGGACACAGCCACACCTCGGCAGTGCCGCGGTCGTCCTTGCTGGAATTCACATTGACGGTGACCTTGCCGTTCGAGACGGCGAGCGTGACCGGCACGGTGAGCACGGTCGCTTGACGTCGTGTCTGTGTCACGGCGCGTTCGATTGCGGCCTTGTCGCTGCCGAGCACGTGCTGCATGCCGTTGATGACCATCTGCGGCGTATAGACCTCGCGGTCGCCGCGCGACTTGGCATAGGCCTGCTGGCGCTTGGTATGGCCGGCAAGCGCGAGCGTGTCTTTCCAGCCGAGATAATCCCAGTAATCGACGGACAGGCTCAGCGCGATCAGCGACGGATCCTTGGTGAATTCGGCCAGCAATTTGTCGGCCGCGGGACAGGACGAACAGCCTTGGCTGGTGAAGAGTTCGACGACGGCGCGGGGCTCCGCCTGGACTGGAGCAGGCGCCAGCGACAGCGCGGCGCCGAAGGCGGTGAGCATGTAAGCGAGATGTCGAGCACTCATGCCGATCTCCACGCCCCCTGATACCCTGGTCTGCCGTCTTGAGCCCTCATGCCCAAGCGCGCCGGACCAGGACGCTCATACCGAGTTCCACCATCACCTGCTACTCACTTCGCAGTGACACGCGGATCACGCGGCCGCGAGGTGACGTAAGACGTAGTGCAGGATGCCGCCATTCTTGAAGTAATCGAGCTCGTCCAGCGTATCGATGCGACAGATCAGGGGAACGCGACGCAATCCACCGTCGGCGGCAACGATCTCCGCTATCAGCCGCTGGCGCGGCTTCAATTCGCCGTGAAGGCCGCGGATGGTGACCTGCTCGTCGCCCTTGAGGCCGAGCGTCTGCCACGAGGTGCCTTCCTCGAACACCAGCGGCAGCACGCCCATGCCGACGAGATTCGAGCGATGGATGCGCTCGAATGACTGAGTGACCACGGCGCGCACGCCGAGCAGGTTGACGCCCTTCGCGGCCCAATCGCGCGACGAGCCCGAGCCGTATTCCTTGCCGGCGAAGATCACCAGCGGAACGCGAGCGGCCTTGTAGCGCATCGCCGCGTCATAGATCGTCATCCTCTCCTTGCCCGGATAATGCACCGTCACGCCGCCTTCGACGCCGGGCACCATCTGGTTCTTGAGACGGATGTTCGCGAGCGTGCCGCGCATCATCACTTCATGATTGCCGCGTCGCGTTCCGTATTGATTAAAATTCTCCGGCTTCACCTTGTTCTTGACGAGATATTCGCCTGCCGGAGACGCGAGCTTGATCGACCCGGCCGGCGAGATGTGGTCGGTGGTGATCGAGTCGAGGAACAGGCCGAGCACGCGCGCATCCACGATATCGGTGAGCGTCGCGGCATTGCGTTTCATGCCGCTGAAATAGGGTGGGTTCTGCACATAGGTGGATTTGTTGTTCCACCCATAAGTCATGCCGCCCTTGACTTCGATCTTGCGCCAATGCGCATCGCCTTTGAACACATCGGCGTATTTCTTGGCGAAGAGTTGACGCGTGATGGTCTTGCTGATGACCGCGTCGATCTCCTTGGTGGTCGGCCAGATGTCCTTAAGAAAGATCTTCTTGCCGTTCTTGTCGGTGCCCAGCGGGGTCTTGACCAGATCGAACTGCATCGATCCCGCGAGCGCATAGGCGACGACCAGCGGCGGCGAAGCAAGATAATTGGCGCGCACGTCCGCGTTCACACGGCCTTCGAAATTACGGTTGCCCGACAGCACGGCGGCCGCGACCAGATCATTCTCGCTGATGGTCTTGGAAATCTCGGCTGGGAGCGGGCCGGAATTGCCGATGCAGGTGGTGCAGCCGAAACCGACCAGGTTGAAGCCGAGCTTGTCGAGATCTTCCTGCAGGCCCGACTTCTCGAGATATTCGGCAACCACCTGTGAGCCGGGGGCGAGCGAGGTCTTCACCCACGGCTTCACCGTGAGACCGAGCGCCGCCGCCTTGCGGGCAACCAGGCCGGCGCCAATCATCACGCTCGGATTCGAGGTATTGGTACATGACGTGATCGCAGCAATCACGACGTCGCCATGGCCGAGGTCGTGCTTGCGTCCCGGCACCGGCACGCGCCTGTCGGCCTCCGCGGCCTTGTTGAATTCGGTCGCCATCGAGCCGGCGAACCCCATCTTCACGTCCTTCAGCGCAACGCGATCTTGCGGCCGCTTCGGACCGGCGAGCGATGGCTCGACGGCAGCGAGCTCAAGCTTGAGCACATCGGTGAAAACCGGATCGGGCGTGGACTTGGTGCGGAACAGGCCCTGCGCCTTGGCATAGGCCTCAACCAGTGCGACGCGATCGGCGCTGCGGCCGGTGTCGCGCAGGTAGGCCAGAGTATCGTCGTCGATCGGGAAGAAGCCGCAGGTCGCGCCGTATTCCGGCGCCATGTTGCTGATGGTGGAACGATCGGCGATCGAGAGGTTGCTCAATCCGGCGCCGAAGAATTCCACGAACTTGCCGACCACGCCGCGCGCGCGCAGCATCTGCGTAATGGTCAGCACCAGGTCGGTCGCGGTAACGCCTTCCTTGAGCTTGCCGCTGAGCTTGAAGCCGATCACCTCCGGCATCACCATCGACAGCGGCTGGCCGAGCATCGCGGCTTCGGCCTCGATGCCGCCGACGCCCCATCCGAGCACGGAGAGGCCGTTGACCATGGTGGTGTGCGAGTCGGTTCCGACCAGCGTATCCGGATAAGCCACTTCCAGCGTGGCGGCCTTGCCGTCGGCGACCACCTTGTCCTTCTTGGTCCACACCGTCTGCGACAGGTATTCGAGATTCACCTGGTGGCAGATGCCGGTGCCGGGCGGAACGACACGGAAATTATCGAACGCCTTCTGCGCCCATTTCAGGAATTCGTAGCGTTCCTGGTTCTGTTTGTATTCTTCGTCGACGTTCTTCTTGAACGCGCCGGCATTGCCGAAGAAATTCACGATCACCGAATGGTCGATGACGAGGTCGACCGGCACCAGCGGGTTGATCTTGGTCGGGTCGCCGCCGAGCAGCTTCATCGCATCGCGCATCGCGGCGAGATCGACCACCGCGGGAACGCCGGTGAAATCCTGCATCAGCACGCGCGCCGGACGAAAGGCGATCTCGCGTTCCGAGGACTTGGTCTTGAGCCAGTCGCCGAAGCCCTTGATGTCGTCCTTGAGCACCGAGCGCCCGTCTTCGTGGCGCAGCAGATTTTCCAGCAGCACCTTGAGTGAGAAAGGCAGCCGCGCGACACCTTTGACGCCGGCCTTTTCTGCGGCCGGAAGGCTGTAATAGGCGTAGGTCTTGGTACCGACTTTGAGGGTCTTGCAGGACTTGAAGCTATCGAGCGACGTCATGGCGGTGCGTCCAACCGGCCCGGGGACCAGGGTCGTAAAAGAGGTAAGTTATTACCCGGAACGCCCCCAAGGCTCCGGTGAATCCGTGCAGGCTGAACGACTTGCGCGGACGGGCGGCTTATAAGGTCTTTTTGCGAGCGCTTCCAGTTTAACCGGTGGCAGGCAGGCAAGGATTGCAAAATTGCTGAATCTCCCACGCCAATTCCCCGCGCCGGCGGCCCGATCCGGCGGCAATCGGCCTCTGGATGTGCCCTGATGCGGCTGGTTGCGAGCGATCTCGCCTGTGTCCGCGGCGGCCGGCGCGTATTTGCCGGCGTCGGATTTACCGTCGAGGCCGGCAGCGCATTGACGGTGACGGGCCCCAACGGGGCCGGAAAATCCTCGCTGTTGCGCCTGATTGCCGGTCTGCTGCGGCCCGAAACCGGCCGAATCGGCCTGGACGGCGGCGATCCGGAGCTGACCCTGCCGGAGCAAACGCATTACCTCGGCCACCAGGACGCCCTTAAACCGGCGCTGACCGTCCTCGAAAACCTTCAATTCTGGGCCGAGTTCCTGGGATCGCAGGCCGGTTCCGCCAGCCAGGCTCTCGACCGGGTCGGGGTTGGGGCGCTGGCCGGCCTACCGGCGGCCTATCTCTCTGCCGGCCAGAAGCGGCGGCTCTCCCTCGCCAGGCTGCTGGCGGCCCCACGACCGGTCTGGCTGCTGGACGAGCCCACCGCCGGGCTTGATGCCGCCGCCCAGGCGATGCTGGCTGACCTGATGCGAACCCACCGCTCGGGCGGCGGCCTCATCCTCGCGGCGGTGCATGGACCGATCGGGCTGGACGACGCGCCCGAACTGAATCTGGCCGATCAGGCGATCGAACCGGCGGTTCTCGAATGACCGCCCTCTCCGCCCTTCTCATCCGCGACATGCGCCTTGCTATCCGCGTGGGCGGTGGCGCGCTGATCGGCGTGCTGTTTTTTCTGATCGTCGTGACGCTGGTGCCGTTCGCGCTCGGCCCT
>CANKHJ010000019.1 GCA_947481635.1 Bradyrhizobiaceae bacterium | reverse complement strand
GTCGTCGCCGTCGATGGATATCCAGGTGTCGTCGAATTTCGAACGGCTGCTCTTCGCTGCCTATGGCCGCGACGGCCAGGCGGTCCGCACCCTGATGGCTTCGCTGGCGCAGTCGCGCCGCTTCGTCCTGTCGGCCGGCGCACTGTCGCAGATCCGGGCTCTGTTTTCCGCGGGCCGTGCCGATCAGGACGAGACCGGCGCGACCATGCGCGCGGTCCTGCGCGAGACCGGCTATCTGCTCGATCCGCATACCGCAGTGGCGATGGCGGTGGCCGAGAAAGAGTCGCGCGACCCCGCGATACCGATGGTTGTATTGTCGACCGCCCACCCGGCAAAGTTCCCGGAAGCGGTCGAGGCCGCCTGCGGCGTCCGGCCGGGGCTGCCCGATTGGCTCGCCGACCTCCCGGGACGCCCCGAAAGGGTCACCAGCCTGGCCGTTGATCAGATCGCGGTCGAACGCCATATCCTGACGGTCAGTCGAGCAGCACGTGAAGGAGCAGCAGCGTGAGCGTTGAAGTTACCCGTCTTCCCTCGGGCCTGGCCGTCGTCACCGATTCGATGCCGCATCTGGAGAGCGCATCGCTCGGCGTGTGGGTCGGCTCCGGCGGCCGTGATGAGCGGCCCGACGAGCATGGCATTTCGCATCTGCTCGAGCATATGGCGTTCAAGGGAACGGCGCGGCGCAGCGCGCGCGAGATCGCGGAAGAGATCGAGGCCGTCGGCGGCGACCTCAACGCGGCGACCAGCTCCGAGACCACCAGCTATTACGCGCGCGTGCTCAAGGCCGATGTGCCGCTGGCGATCGACGTGCTGTCCGACATCCTGGCCAATCCGACCTTCGATCCGGATGAGCTGCAGCGCGAGCAAAACGTGATCGTGCAGGAGATCGGCGCTAGCGAGGACACGCCCGACGATCTGGTATTCGACCGTCTCCAGGAGACCGCGTTTCCGAACCAGCCGGTCGGCCGCACCATCCTCGGTACGCCGCAGACGGTGCGCTCATTCACGCATGAGAAGATCCGCGGTTATCTCGACCGCAATTACCGCGCGCCCGACATGGTCGTGGTGGCGACCGGTGCGGTCGATCATCAAGCGGTGCTGGCCGAGGTGAGCCATCGCTTCGCGAGCTTCTCCGGTCCCGCGGCGCCGGTGCCGCAGCCGGCGTCGTTTTCCGGCGGCTCGCATATCGAGAAGCGCGACCTCGAACAGGCGCATGTGGCGATGGCGCTGCAGGGCGTGCCGGTGCTCGATCCGTCGCTCTACAGCCTGCAGGTCTTCACCAACATTCTCGGCGGCGGCATGTCGTCGCGGCTGTTCCAGGAGGTGCGCGAAGTGCGCGGCCTCTGCTATTCGATCTACACTTTCCATATGCCCTATATCGATACCGGCATGTTCGGCCTCTATTGCGGCACCGACGCGAAGGACGTGCCGGAGCTGATGCGGGTGGTCGTCGATGGGATCCAGGCCGGCGCCGAAGACATCACCGAGGCCGAGGTGGCGAAGTCCAAGGCGCAGATGAAGGCCGGCCTGCTGATGGCGCTGGAAAGCTCAGGCCGCCGTGCCGAGCAGATCGCGCGCCAGATGATCACCTATGGCCGTCCAATTCCGCTCGCCGAGGTCGTCGCCAAGATCGATGCCGTGACGGTCGAGAGCACGCGCGCCGCCGGCCGTGCCTTGCTGGCCCGTGGCCGTCCGGCGCTCGCGGTGCTTGGACCTGGAACGGGCCTTGAAAGCGCGGTGCCGATCGCCGAAAGTCTGGCCAACGCCGCGTAGCGGCGAGTCAAAAGGGCGCGGTCCTGCTACCGCGCTCGCACCATAACGGCAATCGCGACGAGCCCGCCTGCCATGGCCTTGTTCCGGACGGTCAGTTTTGCGGAGCAGTATCCGACGATCGACGGCGATCGAGTCTATCTGCGCCCGCCGCAAATGTCGGATCACGCCGAATGGGCGGGGCTGCGCGAGGCCAGCCGCGACTTTCTCACGCCCTGGGAGCCGATCTGGCCGGCCGACGACCTGACGCGCGGGGCCTTCCGGCGCCGCATCAAGCGCTACAGCGAAGACCAGCGCAACGATCAGGCCTATCCGTTCTTCGTGTTCCGCCGCGCCGACCACGCGCTGGTGGGAGGCATGACGCTGGCGAATATCCGGCGCGGCTGCGCCCAGGCCGGCAGCCTCGGCTATTGGATGGGCGCGAGCCATGCCCGGCAGGGCTACATGACCGCGGCGGTCAGCATGCTGATTCCGTTTGCGCTGGAGACCTTGCGGCTGCACCGGGTCGAAGCTGCGTGCATTCCAACCAACGCCGCCTCGATCGCGCTGCTCGAGCGCACCGGCTTCAAGCGCGAGGGCTATGCGCGGCAATATCTCTGCATCGACGGCCGCTGGCAGGATCACCTGCTCTATGCCCGGCTCAAGGGCGACGGCCAGGTCTGACCCCGGGGCCTGATGCCCCCGACCCCTCACCTTGACGGCCTTGGGGACGCCACGGTTCCGCTGCTATAAGCGCCCAGCGTTCAGGGTGGGATTGATGCGTATGAGCAATCTGAAAACAGGTCATGCCGGGGTGGGGCTGGCGTTGCTGATGTCCGGCGTGCTGGCCGGTTGCTCGTCCATCGGCGACACCTTCTCAACCAGCCGTTTTACCAGCCTGTTCGGCGCGGGAGGCGGATCGGCCGCCGAAACCGCGACAACCGCGGGGCCTGCGGTCGACGAAGCCGATTGCCCGACGGTCGAGATACGCCCCGGCGCGGCCTCGATGGCGGTCAGCCTGCCGACGCGTCCCGGCGCCGAGCCGGACCCCAGCAACCTCCGCTACCAGTTCAGCTTCGGCGAGACCGCGCGCCAATGCTTCGTCAACGCCGGAACGATGACCGTCAAAGTCGGGGTGCAGGGCAGGATCGTGCTTGGCGCCGCAGGCGCGCCAGGCCAGGTTTCGATCCCGTTGCGTTATGCGGTGGTGCGCGAGGGGCCGGACCCTAAAACCGTCGTCACCAAATTCCATCAGGTCCCGGCGACGGTCCCGTCCGGCCAATCGAACGTGCCGTTCACCGCGATCGTCGACGACATCGTGTTCCCGACTCCGCCCGCGTCGGAACTCGAAGCCTACGTGATCTATGTCGGATTCGATCCGCAAGGTGCGCGGGCCGCTCCGAAAGCAGCTCCCAAGGCCGCGCCGAAGCGCCAGCGGTAGTTACCAGCCGCGCAGCGAAATGACCGACGTCTTCAGGACGCGCAGGTCCGCGATCAGCATGCGCGCGCCGGCCGCGGTGAGCTGCGCGCCGAGCTGAGAGGAAGCGTGACTGCCGCCGACGAAGCCGATCGACGTCATGCCGGCCGCCGTCGCAGCCGCAACCCCCGCCGCCGAATCCTCGACGACGATGCAATCCGCCGGGCGCACGCCCATTCGCGCTGCGACATGCAGGAACAGATCCGGCGCCGGCTTGCCGAAGGGAACATCGCTGGCGGAAAACAAATGCGGTTCGAAGAAGCGCATCAGTCCGGTCGTCTCCAGGCTGACGCGAACGCGGTCGAGCGTCGAGGAGGACGCGACGCATTTCGGCCCGCGCAGCCAGCTCAGCGCATAGGCGGCGTGAGGCGTGGGGCGAAGTTCCGATCGGAACCGGCGCATCGTCGCGGCAGTGAGCATCGAACCGAAATTCTTCGGCAATTGGCGCCCGGTCGCGGCCTCGACGGCCGCGAACATATCGGCCGGGCGGCGTCCCGCGAAATAATGGGAGACCACCTCAGGCGAGATGGCAAATCCGGCGCGCGTGAATTCTTCTGCCGCCACTGACGCGGCTAATGGCTCACTGTCCACGAGTACGCCGTTACAATCGAAGATGACCACACGATTCCCCGTCGGTTAACCGGCCCAGCCGGCACCTTTCGCTTCTGTGGCGAATCATTGGGGAGAATAGGAAGATCTTTGCGGCAAAAGAAGCGCCGGGTGAGCAAAACAGCTCAGTTTTGGGGTCGGTCCCCACTAATGTCGGGGAAAACTCGGCGGCCGCCCGCGGCGTCAGTTCAGCTTGGTCTTGACGTCCGCGATGCCCTGCTCGATCAGCCGGTCGGCGATAGTTCCACGCACCGACTGAGTGAGAATTTTCTCCGCGGCAGTCACCGCGGCATCCGCGGCGGCGGCCCGCACATCGGCCAGCGCCTGGACCTCGGCCTGGGCGATCTTGGCCTCGGCCATCTTGGTGCGGCGCGCGATGAATTCTTCCATCTTGGCCTTGGCCTCGACGGCAAGCCGTTCGGCCTCGGCCTGGGCGCCGGCGATAATGCCGGCGGCTTCCTGTTCCGCCTCGCGCTGCTTCTTCTGGTAAGCGGCGAGGAGCGCCTGCGCCTCTTCCTTCAAGCGGCGGGCTTCGTCGAGTTCGGCCTGGATCGCAGCGCTGCGCGCGTCGAGGCCGCCGAGGATCATCTTGTGCGCGCCGGCATAGCCGAGCACGCCCATCAGGATCAAAAAGGAAACCGCAACCCAGGTTTCGGGATCGTAGAGGAAAGCCATCTCGACCTCAGCGCTTCAGAGCTTCGGCGACGGCGGCTTCCACCGTCGCACCGGCGGGAGCGGTGCCGATCAGCCGCTCGACGATCGCCGTCGCAGCCTCGGCCGCGATCGACGTGACGTTGGCCATCGCCGCCGTCCGGGTGGCGGCGATCGACTTTTCAGCCTCCGCGATCCGGACGTTGAGCTGAGCCTCAAGCGCCTTGCGGTTTTCTTCCGCGGCGGCGGCCTGCTTCGCCTGGACCTCGTTGGCCAAGGCCTGGGCGCGCGCCCGGGCGTCGGACAAAGCTTTCTCATACGCCGCAATCGCTGCGTCGGAGTCTGCCTTGAGCTTTTCGGCCGCGGCCAGGTCGCCCTCGATGCGCGCCTTGCGCGCCGCGAGGATCGAGCCGACGCGCGGCAGAGCAACCCGCGACATCAGGAGATAGAGCGCGACGAAGACGATCACCAGCCACAGGATCTGCGAGGCGAAGGTCTCCTTTGCGAAGGGCGGAAAATGGCCCTTCGCGCCGGATGGCGCCACGGTACCTGTGCTGGTGGGGGTCGACGTCGCCATGTCTCTCTCCGGTGCCGTGCAGTCCGCTTAGAGCGCGAACAGCAGGAGCAGCGCGATCAGCAGCGAGAAGATGCCGAGCGCTTCGGTCACGGCAAACCCGAAGATCAGGTTGCCGAACTGGCCCTGGGCGGCCGACGGATTGCGCAACGCGGCGGCAAGGTAGTTGCCGAAAATGGTGCCCACGCCGACGCCGGCGCCGCCCATGCCGATGCAGGCAATGCCCGCGCCAATGTACTTCGCTGCAACCGGATCCATGGTGAACTCCTTCAGGCTCGCTATCGGGCTTTAGTGACCCGGGTGAATCGAATCGTTGAGATAGATGCAGGTGAGGATGGTGAAGACGTAGGCTTGCAGGAACGCCACCAGCAATTCGAGCGCGGTGAGCGCCACCGTGAGGCTGAGCGGCAGGACCGCGCCGATCCAGCCGACCAGGCCGAGCCCGCCGAGCATGGTGACGAAGCTGCCGAACACCTTGAGGGTGATGTGGCCGGCCAGCATATTCGCGAACAGACGCACGCTGTGCGAGATCGGCCGCGACAGGAACGACATCACCTCGATCAGCGTCACCAGCGGCAGGATGTAGATCGGGATGCCGCTCGGCACGAACAGCTTGAAGAAGCGCAGGCCGTTCTTCCAGAACCCGTAGACGATGACGGTGAGGAACACGAGCATCGACAGCATCACCGTGATGATGATGTGGCTCGTGACGGTGAAGGTATAGGGGACGATCCCGATCATGTTCAGCGTGACGATGAACATGAACAGCGTGAACACCAGCGGGAAGAACTTCATCCCCTCGGTGCCGGCGCTGCTGCGCAATGTCGTCGCTATGAATTCGTAGGACATCTCCGCCACCGCCTGCATCCGTCCGGGGACGAGCGCGCGGCTGGCGGTGGCGCCGATCATCAGCGCGGTGATGATCGCGAACGCGATCAGCATGAACAGCGTCGAATTGGTGAACGCGATCTCCTGCCCGCCGACATGGCCGAGCGAGAAGAGATTCTTGATCTCGAATTGATGAATCGGATCGGCTGCCATGGCCCGAGCGGGTTCCGTTACTTCATCGCCCCGGATCGGAGCGGTCCAATCTGTTCGGCGCTACCACGCCGGCCGCACGCATCACATTCAACACGCCCGCCACGAAGCCGAGCAGCAGAAACACAATCAATCCCCACGGCGAGATGCCGAGCCAGCGATCGAGCAGCCAGCCGATGCCGGCCCCGACCAGGACGCCGGCAACCAGCTCGGTGGAAAGCCGAAAGCCGCGGGCCATGGCCGACGGATCGGAAACCGAACGAGCACCGGGGCTCGGTTCGGCAGGGCGGCTGGCCTCGTGGTGGCCGAGCTCCTTGCCAAGACGCGCAAGCCTCGCTGAGAGGATGGCCTCTTCGGTGGTCTGTCCTTCGCGGGGCCCCTCTTTGCGCGTGTTGTCGCTCATGATGTCGACCATTCGCCACAAAAAGAAGACCTCGCGGCAGTAAACCGCCCCCGAAGCCGCGCGGACCATACTTATTGGGTACCGTCGAGTCAAGGAAACGCAATTGTGCGATATCTATTTGATATTACGATAGAATTTGCTTTTGTTGCGGCGCCGTCCACCGCCGTGAGAATGCCCCAGCAAGGACCCATTGTCGCGGTTCAATCGAAGCGCCGCGAGTGGTATCGTGCGGCGGCGGAAACACCCGCGACGACTTTCAGGAGTATCCAATGACCCGTGCGGGTCTGGCCTTCGCCCTCCTGTTGACGCTTTGCCTCGCTGCGCCCGCGCAGGGCCAGGAAGCGCCGGACAATAACGACGGGCGCTATACCTTCAATCGCGCCGGTGAGGGCTACCTGCGGCTGGATACCCGCACCGGCCAGGTCTCGCTCTGCACCCGTCGCGCGGTCGGCTGGGCCTGCAATCCGGTCCCTGACGAGCGCAATATCCTGGAGGCCGAGATCGGTCGCTTGCAGGGCGAGAACGCCAACCTGAAGCGCGAGCTGCTGGCGCGCGGGGTGCCGCTGCCCGATACCAGCCGCCCCGAAACCGCCGCACCCAACGCCGGCGAGCCGCGCCTGAAGCTGCCGGGCGATGCCGAACTCAAAACGGTGGTGTCGTTCCTCGGCCATGTCTGGCGGCGGCTGGTCGAAGTGATGGTCAACATCCAGAACGACGTCCTGAAGAAGACGTGACCAGCGTTTTGTCATCGATCGAGACGACGCCGGTCCAGACGGTGGCGACTGCCACCCTGATGGTCGAGACGCCGGGCGAGGGCTTTGTCGAGATCACCGGCCTGGTGAAGCGCTTCGTCTCCGAGGCGCGCGCAATGAACGGCGTGCTGTTGCTCTATCTGCGCCATACCTCGGCATCGCTGGTGATCCAGGAGAATGCCGACCCGGACGTGCAGACCGATCTAGTCACCGCGCTGGATCGCCTCGCACCGGCCGATGCCAGGTGGGTGCATGACACCGAAGGGCCTGACGATATGCCGGCTCATGTGAAGGCGATGCTCAACGGCGTATCGCTGCATGTGCCGGTGATCGGCGGTGCCTTGGCGCTCGGCACCTGGCAAGGCATCTATCTCGCGGAACACCGCGCGCGGCTGCACCGCCGCGAGGTGGTGCTGCAGTTTATTGGTAGTGGCGGCTAGAGCGGACTCTTACCTCTCCCCGCAAGCGGGGTGAGGTAAGCACCCCCCCAACGAAAAGCCCCGCCACAAGGGCGGGGCTTCGCGTCTCGCGACGACGTTGGACTTACTTGTTGTCGTCGTAGGTCAAGATATCGCGATCCTTGGTCTCCGGCATGAAGAAGAAGCCGACGATCAGCGTCATCACCGCGACGACAATCGGGTACCAGAGGCCGGAGTAGATATCGCCGGTCGCGGCCACGATTGCGAAGGCGGTCGGTGGCAGGAAGCCGCCGAACCAGCCGTTGCCGATGTGATAGGGCAGCGACATGCCGGTGTAGCGGATGCGCGTCGGGAATAGTTCGACGAGCAGTGCCGCGATCGGCCCGTAGACCATCGTCACGTAGAGGACGAGGATCAGCAGGATTCCGGTCATCAGGATCAACTGACCGTTGAGGCCGGTCTTGGCGATGTTGGCGATATTCGGATCGTCAGGCTTCGGATAACCCGCGGCCTGCGCGGCGGCGGTGACGTTGGCGGCGAATTTTGCATCGATCACGACATCGTTGCCGCCGATCGCCACCTTGGTCGGGCTGCCGGCCGGTCCGTTGACCAGAGTATACTTGATCGTCGCGCGCGCCAGGCCCTGTCGTGCGATATCGCAAGGCGCGGTAAAGGTCCGCACGTTCACGGGATCGAACAGTGAGCCGCAAGTCGCCGGATCGGCGGTCACGGTGGCCTGGACATTTTTCACCGCCGCTGCGAGCGTCGGGTTGCCGACCTGGGCCAGCCAGCCGAACAGCGGGAAGTAGGTGAGGGCAGCGATCAGGCAGCCCGCCAGGATGATCGGCTTGCGACCGATCTTGTCCGATAGCGAGCCGAACACGATGAAGAACGGGGTGCCGATGAGCAGCGACAGGGCGATCAAGACGTTCGCCGTGGTGCCGTCGATCTTCAGCGTCTGGGTCAGGAAGAACAGCGCGTAGAACTGACCCGTATACCAGACCACCGCCTGCCCGGCGGTGCCGCCGATCAGTGCGATCAACGCGATCTTGGCATTTTCCCAACGCCCGAAAGCTTCGGTGAGCGGAGCCTTGGAGCCCTTGCCCTCGGCCTTGATCTTGGCGAAGGCCGGCGATTCCTGCAGCGACAGCCGGATCCAGATCGAGATTCCGAGCAGCAGGATCGAGACCAGGAACGGCACGCGCCAGCCCCAGGCCGCGAAGTTTTCCGGCGTCATGCTGAGACGCAGGCCGAGGATGACGATCAGCGAGAGGAACAGGCCGACCGTCGCGGTGGTCTGAATCCACGCGGTGTAATAGCCGCGACGCCCTTGCGGTGCGTGCTCGGCCACGTAGGTGGCAGCGCCGCCATATTCACCGCCGAGCGCGAGGCCCTGCAGCAGGCGGCAAGCGATGAAGCCGACCGGCGCAGCGATGCCGATGCTGGCATAGCCCGGCAGCAGGCCGACGACGAAGGTGGCGATGCCCATCACCGTCATGGTGACGAGGAAGGTGTATTTGCGGCCGATCAGGTCGCCGAGGCGGCCGAAGAACAGCGCGCCGAAGGGGCGGACCGCGAAGCCCGCGGCGAAGCCGAGCAGGGTGAAGATGAAGCCTGCGGTCGGGTTGACGCCCGAGAAGAAGTTGGCGGAGATATTCGCGGCCAGTGAGCCGGCGAGATAGAAGTCGTACCACTCGAATACGGTGCCGCACGACGATGCGATGATGACTTTCTTTTCTTCCTTGGTCATTCCGCGCGGTCGCGCGGAACCAGCAGTGACTGCTGTCATGATGCGTCTCTCCCCCAACAAATGATGTTCGACGGCTGTGTTTCATGCCGCCTTGCTTTCACGCTAGCATCGGCCCTCGCCGTCGCCCTATACAACTTTCGGCCATATCTCCGAGGCCAAGGCTGTTTTTAAGGGGTCCATTTTGCGCTGCACCAAAGCCAGTTATCGCTTGCCTCGTCTGCGTGCCGGCCAAACAATGCGGGCTGGAGTTTTGGCCTTTCTGTTTGAAATTCCTCCTCCGCCATGAGGCTTTCGTTGCCGGATTCGTCGACCGCCTATCGTTTTGTGATCGCCGATGATCATCCGTTATTCCGCGGCGCAATGCGGGAGGCGCTGGGCGGGCTGCCGCAGCGCGCCGAATGCGTCGAAGCCGGCTCGTTCGTGGAATTGTCGGCGCTGCTGGAGCGGGACCGCGAGTTCGATCTGATCCTGCTCGACCTCACCATGCCGGGGGTGCGGGCCTTTTCCGGGCTGATTTATCTGCGGGCCGAATATCCGGGCGTGCCGATCGCGGTGGTGTCGGCCAATGACGACCCGGCGGTGATCCGCCGCTGCATGGATTTTGGCGCCTCGGGCTTCATCCCCAAGACGCTGGGCATCGAGGCGATGCGCGACGCGGTCGCGCGTGTCCTTTCGGGCGGCGTCTGGACACCGCCCGACGTCAATCTGCAGACCAGCGCGGACGCCGAGACCGCGGACCTGGTGGTGCGCCTCGGCACGCTGACGCCGCAGCAGGTGCGGGTGCTGATGATGTTGTCGGAGGGGCTGCTGAACAAGCAGATCGCCTTTGAGCTCACGGTCTCGGAGGCGACCGTCAAGGCGCATGTGTCGGCGATCCTGCAGAAGCTCAATGTCGAGAGCCGGACCCAGGCGGTGATCGCCGCGTCGAAGATCGAAGTCGGCCAGTGGAGCCATCCGGCGACCTGACCTGGTTGAGCGGCGGCTGCGATGCCGCTAGCATCGAGGCCTGACCTGGGGGGGCATCATGAGCGCCGCACGCATCATGGCCGCTGCTTTCGCAGCGGCGATCGTCTTCATGTCCGCCAGCGATGTCCGCGCGCAGCATACGGAGAACTACAATCTCTGTGGCAAACCCGGTGCGGCGGCCGATGAGCGCATTGCCGCGTGCAACGCCGTGATCGCGTCGGGTCGCGAAACCGGAAAAAGGCTGGCTTACCTCTATGGCAGCCGTGGCGCCGCCTACCGCGACAAGGACGATCTGGATCGCGCCATCCGGGACTATGACGAGGCCGTGAGGCTCGATCCCAATGGGGCGGACAGCTACTTGCTGCGCGGCCATGGCCACCGCGGCCGCGGCGATGTCGATCGCGCGATCGCCGATTACAGCACGTCGGTGAAACTGGCTCCCAAGCAGCCCCAAGGCTATGTCGGGCGCGGCAATGCTTACGCCGACAAGGGCGACCTCGATCGCGCGATCGTCGAATACACCGCGGCGCTCAAGGTCGATCCGAAATATGTCCTCGCCTACAATAATCGCGGCAATCGGCATTACGACAAGAAGGACTATGACCGCGCGATTGCCGATTACAGCGAGGCCATCAGGCTCAATCCGGGTTATGCCGACGCATTCGGCAGTCGCGGCAAATCCTATGTTGCGAAAGGCGACATCGATCGCGGCATCGCCGATCTCACCGACGCGATCCGGCGCCAGAGCGTGGCCCGGTATTTCATCGATCGCGCCGGCGCTTACGAGAGGAAACGGGATTACGACCGCGCGGCCGCTGACCTGAGCGAAGCGACAAAGCTCGAGCGGGGCAACGCCGACACGTGGAACGCGTTGTGCTGGGACCGAGCGATCGTTGGCCGCGAGTTGCAGCAGGCATTGTCAGACTGCGACGAGTCGTTGCGGCTGCGCGCGGGCGATGCGTCCACGCTCGACAGCCGCGGCTTCGTCTATCTCAAGCTCGGCCGGCTCGACGACGCCGTCGCCGATTTCGATGCCGCATTGAAACTCAGTCCGAAGCTGGCCGGCTCGCTCTACGCGCGCGGCGTGGTGAAGCTGAAGCAAGGTTCGGCCGCGGCCGGCAATGCCGATATCGCGGCCGCCAAGCTGCTTCAGGCCGACATCGCCGAGGACTATGCTCGCTTCGGGGTACCGGTCCCCTGAGCGCCGATTCATCACTCCACTCTCACGATTGTCATCGTCCGCGAAAGCGGACGGTCCAGTGCTCACCGAACGTTCAGCCGGGCACAGGTGGTCCTACGCAAGGCCGGCGATTACTGGGTGCCCGGTCAAGCCGGGCGACGACAATTGAGAGAGGTTACCTCGGAGCCTGCGTTATTCCGCCGCCGCAACGCGCTGCGCCGCGCGCGCACGCGCCAGCAACGCGCGTAGCGCCGCCGGTTTGATCGGTTTGGGCAGCACCTCGATGGCATGGGCGCGGGCGTCGTCGCGGACATGCGGGCTGCGATCGGCGGTGACCAGGATCGCGGTCAGCCCGGCGCCGAAGCGGCGGCGCAATTCGCCGACGGCGTCGATACCGTTGCTGCGATCGAGATGATAATCGACCACCAGCGCATCGACCGGAGCCTCAGACGCGGTGAGCGCGGCGATCGCGGCTTCCAGATCCGGCGCCTTGAGCACGCGGCATCCCCAGCCGCCGAGCAGCACGTCCATGCCGTCGAGGATGGTCGGCTCGTTGTCGATGCACAACACCGCCAGTCCGTCGAGCTTGCCGCGTTCGATGGTCCGGACGACGCCGGCCTGCGCCACTGGAGCTTCGGACGACAATGGGACCTCGACCGAAAAGCGCGAGCCGCGGCCCATCGCCGAGGCCAGCGTGATCTTGTGGTCGAGCACGCGCGCGATGCGCTCGACGATCGACAATCCCAGCCCCAGGCCGCGCGCCACCCGGGTGCCGTGGTCCAGGCGGTGGAATTCCTGGAAGATCGCTTGGCGCTTCGACACCGGAATGCCGAGGCCGGTGTCATAGACGTCGATGCGCAGTTTTCGTCCATGCCGGCGGCAACCGACCAGCACGCGGCCCTTGGGTGTGTATTTGATCGCGTTGGAGACCAGGTTCTGCAGCAGCCGGCGCAACAGGCGGCGGTCCGACCGCACCACCAGCCGTGATGGGATGAAGCCGAGGGCCAGTCCCTTCTCGGTCGCCATCGGCGCGAATTCGACCTCGATCTGGCGCAGCAATTCATCGATCCGGAAGGTCATCAATTCGGGCTTCAGGGCGCCGGCATCGAGCCGCGAAATGTCGAGCAGCGCGCCGAGAATTTCTTCCACCGCCTCGAGCGAGGCGTCGATATTGCCGACCAGTTGGGTGTCGCTGCCGGTGCTCTGGCGCTCGATCAGGCTGGTCACGTAAAGCCTGGCCGCATTGAGCGGCTGAAGGATGTCGTGGCTCGCGGCGGCGAGGAAGCGGGTCTTCGAAAGGTTGGCCTGTTCGGCTTCCGCTTTGGCGCGCCCCAGTTCGACGTTGAGCCGGGTCAGTTCCTCGGTGCGCTGGTGCACGCGCCGTTCCAGCGTTTCGTTGGCGCGCGCCAATTCCTCCGCCGCCTGCACGCTCGGCGTGATGTCGGTGAAGGTCGTGACGATGCCGCCGTCGGGCATATGGTTGGCGCGCACCTCCACCACCAGGCCGCGCTCATCGAAGCGTTCCAGGAATGGTTCGCCGACGGCGACGTAGCGCGCGAGCTGGTCACGCACCGCATCCGCGATGTTGTGTTCGCTTCCGTTGCTGCGCTGTGCGTTGAAGCGCAGGATTTCGTCGAGCGCGGTGCCGAGCTGGGTGTGCTGCGGCGGCAGGTCGAGAATTTCGCCGAATTGCCGGTTCCAGCAGACCAGATGCAGTTCGGTATTGAACACCGCGATGCCCTGGCGCACGTGATCGAGCGCGGTCTGCAAGATCTCGCGGTTATAGTGGATCGCGGCATTCGCATCGTCGAGCAGCTTGAGCGCGGCGCGGCGCGACACCGTGCGCTTGCGCAATACCAGCGACAGCACCAGCCGCGACGAGGCCGCGCCGATCGCGGACGCGAGCAGGTGCTCGGCGTAGCGCAGCAACTGGAAATCGGCCTCGGCCTTGGGATCGAGGCTGATGCCGCGCGTCGTCGCGTAGCTGTCGAGCGAGATGCGGGCGCGCTCCTCGCCGAGATAGCGCACCACCGTGGTGGTCAATTCTTCGACCGTGACGGAGCTGCGCCACAGCCGGCTCGGCGTGATAGGCGTGAGGTCGGTCGGCACGAACAGGTCGGCCTGCAACCGTTCGATCGAGGTCGGCGCGCGGCCGAACGCAAACACGATATAGGCGAGGACGTTGAGCGACAGGCTCCACAACACGCCATGCACCAACGGCGGCAGGTCGAGCCCGAACAGCGCCTGTGGTCGCAGCCAGCCGATCCCGAACGGTCCCTGGGTCAGGATGCTGCCGCTGACCAGGCCGGCATCGGCGAAGCTCGGCAGGAACAGCGTATAAGCCCAGACCAGAATGCCGACGGTCATGCCGGCCATCGCGCTCTGCGCGGTCGGACGCCGCCACAGCAGGCCGCCGAAGAAGGCTGGCGCAAGCTGCGCCACCGCGGCGAATGACAGCAGCCCGATCGAGGCAAGCTGCGCATCGCCGGCCGAGCGGTAATACATGTATGCGAGAAACAGGATCACGAAGATCGAGAGGCGGCGCACCGTCAGCAGCAGCGTGCTGACGTTGACGCGGTTCGACAGGAACGATTCACGCCGCTGCAGCACCAGCGGCACCACGATGTCGTTCGACACCATGATGGCGAGCGCCACGGTCTCCACGATCACCATCGCGGTTGCGGCCGACAATCCGCCGACGAAGGCGATCAGCGTGAACACGTCGGAGCCGGCGGCGGCCGGCAAGGCCAGCACGAACATGTCGCTGTCGACCTGGCCCGGCCGGAAGATCAGCAATCCGGCGAGTGCGATCGGGATCACGAACAGGTTGATCAGCACCAGATAGAGCGGGAACAGCCAGGCGGCGCGCTTGATCTCCTGCTCGTTGTTGTTCTCCACCACCGTGACATGGAATTGGCGCGGCAGCAGCATGATGGCGAAGAACGACAGCAGCGTCATCGCCGCGATCGTTCCGATATGCGGCTCGCGTGTCAGCAAGGCGGCGGTGTCTGCCTGTGCCATGGCGCGGTAAAACAGGTCGCTCGGTCCGTCGAACATCCAGAATGTGACGAACACGCCGACCGCGACGAAGGCGACCAGCTTGACGACCGACTCGGTCGCGATGGCGAGCATCAGGCCGTCCTGGTGCTCGGTGGCGTCGATGTGGCGGGTGCCGAACAGGATCGCGAATACCGCCATCGAGAGCGCGACGAACAGCGACAGGTCGCCGACCACCGCCGCGCCGTCCGATCCGGTATGCGCGAGCACGGTGGTGAGCGAGGAGGACACCGCCTTCAGCTGCAGCGCGATATAGGGGATCACGCCGACGATCGCGATCAAAGCGACGGTCGCGGCGACCGCCTGCGCCTTTCCGTAGCGCGCGGCGATGAAGTCCGCGATCGAGGTGATGTTCTGCGCCTTGGCGAGCCGCACGATGCGCATGATCAGCGGCGCGCAAAGGCCGATCATCACGATCGGGCCGACATAGATGGTGAGGAAGTCGAAGCTGGTACGCGAGGCGAGACCAACCGAGCCGAAGAAGGTCCAGGAGGTGCAGTAGATCGCCAGCGAGAGCGGATAGATCAGCAGGCCGGCGCGGATCTCGCGTCCGAACCGGCGCGTCCGGTCGCCATAGCTGGCGATGACGAACAGCAGGCTGATATAGCCCAGCGCCACCGCGATCACGACCCAGCCTTCGATCATGGCTCCATCTTGCGGTGCGATGTTTCGGCGTAACGCACGGCGTCCTCCCGGGCGCTAGTTTGACATGGCCGCCCGGCGGCGGCGACATGAAACTACCTGCTTTGAGTGTTTGACCTTGGCCCGGTCGCGCGGCATTGATCGCGGCTCATGGCGTCCTCCTTGCCGACCTCTCCCAAACGGGTGCTCGCGCTCAACTGCGCCGAGACGCTGGCAATCTCGGCGGCCGGCGGGCTGGCTTTCGGGCTCGGCGGCGTGCCGGCCGGCTATGTCTCGGGTTCGCTGACCGCAGTCGCGGCGGCGGGATTGATCGGCCGCCCCACCTTCGTGCCGGCACCGCTGGTGCGGCTGGTTCTGTTTGCGCTCGGCGTCGTGCTGGGGGCGGCGGTGACGCCGGCGACACTGACCGGCGTCGCGACCTGGCCGCTCAGCATCGCCATGCTGGCGCTATGCATGGTCGCGCTGTTCGCCGCCACCTCGTCCTATCTGCGTTTCGTCCATGGATGGGACCCGCTGTCGGCGCTGTTCGCGTCGTCGCCCGGCGCGCTGTCGCAGGTCATCGCGCTGTCGGTCGGTGTTCAGGTCAATCTGCCGGCCATCGTGATCGTCCAGACGATGCGCGTCGTGTTCCTCGCGGTCGGCACCCCGATCGCGCTCACCGCCTTCGGTCACGTGCCATCCTCAGCCAATTTCCTTGGCGGGTCGGTCGCGATCCATTCGCTGCCCGAGCTCGCGATCCTGATCGCCGCCTGCGCTGCCACGACCTTCGTGTTCGAGCGCATCCGCTTCCCCGGCGCGGCGATCTTCGGCTCGATGGCCGCCTCCGCGGTGCTGCATGGGTCTGGGTTGATCGTGGGCCAATTGCCGGCCTGGCTTGTGATCGTCACCATGCTCGGCGTCGGCGCGATGACCGGCTCGCGCTTCAATGGCACCACGCCGCGGCTGCTGCTGCGTTACATCACCGCGGCCATCGGCGCCTTCGCGGTGACGATGACTGTGACGATCGTCTTTGTCGTGCTGCTCACGACGTTGCTGCCGTTCCGCATCGCTGATGTGGTGCTGGCGTTCTCGCCCGGCGCGCAAGACGCGATGATGATCCTGGTGCTCTCGCTGGCCGGCGACCCGGTCTATGTCGGCGCGCACCACGTGTCGCGGTTCATCATGGTGTCGTCGGCATTGCCGCTGCTGATGCGGATCTTCGGCGGCACGACCGCGAAGCCGCCGG
Organism: Bradyrhizobiaceae bacterium; assembly: GCA_947481635.1. GTDB lineage: Bacteria > Pseudomonadota > Alphaproteobacteria > Rhizobiales > Xanthobacteraceae > CANKHJ01. Next base: position 22,483 of record CANKHJ010000019.1, on the reverse strand, counting down.
CGCGTACACCGGACGCGGCGCCGGATGATTAGTCTTCTTACCCTCCCCCTCGCGGGGGGCGATGATCCCGGACTTGACGACAATGTCCGCCTTCAGGGGGAAAGCAGACATGCCTCAAACTTGGCGGAAAGTCCGCTAATGACCCAAAGCGGACTTCGCATCTAGTGCTCCGCTTACGGTCGCTGTTGGGAATAGAGGCGACAAGTGTGAAGGCGGCGACTAGAAAGACAAGTATATCAGCAAGCCACCCAACACATAGAGGCCAACGACGTCAAAAAAATAATTGAGCCAGAATCTATCTGGTTGGCTATTGCGATAAACGATTTCACGAACGCCAATGGTACGAAACCAGCCCCGCCGAAGAAAGAGCACCATGTCAATCGCACCCCAAAAGATTAGTGCAACGCCAAAGATTCGGAGCCATTCATTGGGCATGGAATAAGTTATCTCAAACAGGTTTTAGGAGCAAAAGTCTCTATTGGCACTTAGCGGACATGCCGGTCAGGTCCGCTAGTGTCCGCTGTCGAGGGTAAAGCGGACCTGCTTCTGAGAGTTTTGCGCAGAATTCGGTGCTGCACAAAAACTCTCTGACTTGCACAAAAACACAACTGAATTCTTGGGTTATTGTGCAAAGCCCCGCAAGGGGGAGGGGAGCGCACCGATAGCTATTCCGCCGCCAGCGCGCGGTCCTTGCGGGTCAATCCGAGCCGTTCCCACACATCGACCAGTGCTTCGGCCAGCAGGTCAATCAGCGCGTCGTCGTGATACGGCGAGGGCGTGATGCGCAGCCGTTCGGTGCCCTTCGGCACGGTCGGGTAGTTGATCGGCTGAACATAGATGCCATGCTCTTCGAGCAGCATGTCGCAGATCGCCTTGCACTTCTCCGGATCGCCGACCAGCACCGGCACGATATGAGTGTCGTTCGGCATCACCGGCAGGCCGGCCGCCGACAGCACCGCCTTGACGCGCGCGGCGCGGTCCTGGTGGCGCTCGCGCTCCCAGCTCGATGACTTGAGATGACGGATCGCGGCGCTCGCCGCGGCGCAGATCGCCGGCGGCAATGCGGTGGTGAAGATGAAGCCCGGGGCATAGGAACGCACCGCGTCGATCAGCGCCGCGCTGCCGCTGATATAGCCGCCGAGGCAGCCAAAGGCTTTTGCCAGCGTGCCCTCGATCACGTCGATGCGCGCCATGGCATTCTCGCGCTCGGCAATGCCGCCGCCGCGCGGGCCATACATGCCGACCGCGTGCACCTCGTCGATATAGGTCATCGCGTTGTAGCGCTCGGCGAGGTCGCAGATCGCGTTGATCGGCGCTACGTCGCCGTCCATCGAATAGAGACTCTCGAAGATGATCAGCTTCGGCCGCCGCGGATCGATCCCGCGCAGCAATTCCTCAAGATGCGCCACGTCGTTGTGCCGGAAGATATGCTTCTCGCAATGCGACTGGCGGATGCCCTCGATCATCGAATTGTGGTTCGACGCATCCGAGAGGATCACGCAATTCGGCATCAGCTTGGCGAGTGTCGAGATGCCGGTCTCATTCGAGACATAACCCGAGGTGAACACCAGGGCGGCTTCCTTGCGATGCAGGTCGGCGAGCTCGCGCTCAAGCTCGACCAGCGGATGATTGGTGCCGGCGATGTTGCGGGTGCCGCCGGCGCCGGTGCCGATGCGAGTCGCGGTCTCGACCATGGCGCCGACCACTTTCGGATGCTGGCCCATGCCGAGATAATCATTGGAGCACCAGATCACGATGTCGCGCGGGCCTTGCGGGGAATGCCAGAGCGCGCGCGGGAAGCGGCCGGCGATCCGCTCCAGATCGGCAAACACGCGGTAGCGCCGCTCGTCGTGCAGGCGCTCCAGGGCGCTCTCGAAAAAAGCGTCATAATTCATGGGGTTAGGTTCCCGCCGATAACCCTAGGCTTGGTATTCCAGAGCGTTTTAGAGCGCTTCCAGGAAGCTGTCGAGCCCGGGACAACCCCTAGGCTGTGAGTGCCGGGCTGACCCGCGCGGGAGTGCGGACACGGTTGACGGCCTCCGTCCACCCGGCGAACAGCCTGTTTCCTTGCCGCTTATCCATGGTCGGTTCAAACACGCGTGCGCAGCGCCAAGTCTGTGCAATCTCGTCCAGCGATTCGAACATGCCGCAACCCAACCCGGCCAGAAACGCAGCGCCGAGTGCCGTGGTTTCGGTGACGGCCGGACGCCGGACCGTCACAGCAAGCTGATCCGCGAGAAACTGCATCGTCCAGTCGTTCGTCGCCATGCCGCCATCCACGCGGATCGAGGCGAGTCTGGCACGGCCATGCGCTGCGCGATCCGCGTTCATGGCCTTCATCAGATCGCGTGTCTGGTAGACGACGGCTTCCAGGCCCGCCCGCACGATATGGGCGCGGCTGGTCTGACGCGTCAGACCAACGATGGCGCCACGGGCGTCCGGATCCCAGTGCGGAGCGCCGAGCCCGGTAAACGCGGGGACGAAATACACGCCGTCCGTATCCGGGACAGTTGCCGCGAGCTTGGCGCTATCGGCCGCGGTGGCGATCAAGCCGACCTGATCGCGCAGCCACTGCACGGCCGCGCCAGCGACAAAAATGCTTCCCTCGAGCGCGAAGGTCGACTTGCCGGCGATCCGGTACGCGATCGTGGTCAGCAACCGGTTCCTCGAAAGCACCGCCTGCGAGCCGGTGTTGAGCACTGCAAAACATCCGGTGCCGTACGTGATCTTGATCATGCCTTGCTTGAAACAGGCTTGCCCGACTGTCGCTGCCTGCTGATCGACGGCGATGCCAGTGATCGGGATCGCGGCACCGAAGAATTCGGGACTGGTGGCGCCGAACTCGGCCGCATTGTCGCGCACCTCGGGCAACAGCGAGCGGGGAATACGAAACGCGCGCAACAACTCGTCGTCCCAGGACTGGGTCTGGAGATTGAACAGCATCGTGCGCGAGGCATTGGTCGCGTCGGTGAGATGCGCCGCGCCGCGCGTCAGCCGCCATAACAGGAACGTGTCGATGGTGCCGAAGGCCAGCCGCCCTTTCTCGGCGGCGGCGCGAGCGCCGGCGACGTTGTCCAACAGCCAGGCGATCTTCGACGCGGAAAAATAGGGGTCGAACAGCAGCCCGGTTCGGTCCGCGAGCGTTTCTGCGCCGACCTTGGCCTGCATTCTTCGACACCACTCCGCGGTCCGGCGGTCTTGCCACACGATCGCGTTGTGAATGGGCTCGCCGGTCTCGCGATCCCATATGACACTGGTCTCGCGCTGGTTGGCGATTCCGATCGCCGCGATGTCGGATGGCTTCAGGCGCGCTTTTGCGATGGCGCGGTGGCCGACAGCCACGGCCGATTGCCAGATATCCTCGGGGTCGTGCTCGACCCACCCCGCATGCGGGAAAATCTGGCGAAACTCTTTGCGCGCGTCGGCTTGGATCGTGCCGCGGCGATCGAACACAATCGCCCTTGTGCTCGTGGTCCCCTGATCGATCGCGAGGAGGAAGCGGCCGCGGCGACGTCTTCCATCGGAAGCCCTGCGCATGCGCCCTCCCACACCCTGTCGGCTTCTCGAATCCCTGATCCGTCCTAGCGTCCGAGGATGCGGTTGATCTCGCCGACGATGCCCTGGCGGAACACCAGGATGCAGAGCACGAAGATCGCGCCGATCACCATCTGGATCGGGAGCCCGGAATCCGCGAGATAGAATTGCAGCATCTCGACCAGCACGGCGCCGACCACCGGCCCGAACAACGTTCCGACGCCGCCGAGCAGCGCCATCAGGATCACGTCGCCCGAGGTCGCCCAATGCACGTCGACTGGGGAGGCGAGTTGCACCACCATGGTCTTGGTCGCGCCGGCTAGTCCCGCCAGCGTCGCCGAGAGCGCGAACACCGCGAGCTTGTAGTCGTTGACGCGATAGCCGAGCGAGATCATGCGCGGCTGGTTCTCGCGGATCCCATTGAGGATCTGCCCGAAGGTCGAATGAGTGATGCGGTGGATCAGCAGGTATCCAGCGACGAACACCACTGCCGCCGTATAATAGAGAACCAGGTTGTTGTTGAGGTCGAACAGGCCGAGCAGTTTCCCGCGCGGCACGGCGGTCAGTCCGTCCTCCGCATGCGTGAACGGCAGCTGGAATGCGAGGAAGTAGATCATCTGCCCGAGCGCGAGGGTGATCATCGCGAAATAGAGGCCCGAACGACGGATCGAGATGTAACCGAAGGCCACGCCGAGAACCGCGGCGGCGGCGGTGCCGAGCAACGCGGCCAGTTCGAACGGCAATCCCCAGACCTTGAGGGCGTGGCCCGCGATATAGGCTGCCGATCCGAAGAAGGCGGCATGTCCGAGCGAGAGCAGGCCGACCGAGCCGAGCAGCAGGTTGAAGGCGCAGGCGAACAGGCAGAAGCACAGCACCTTGGCGAGGAATAGCGGATAGACGAAGAACGGCGCCGCGATCAGCACCAGGAGGGCGAGGGCATAGAAGGCGTAATCGAGCTTGCGCGACGTCGCGAAGGACTCGGCTTCCGCGGCCGGCTTGGTGTCGGTCGGCTTCGTATCGATGGCGCTCATTTTTCGTGTCCGAACAGGCCGGCCGGTTTCACCAGCAGCACCACCAGCATGATGACGAAGATCACCATGTTGGAGCCTTGCGGATAGACCACCTTGGCCAATCCCTCGAGCAGACCGAGCGAGAATGCGGTGACGATGGAGCCGAGGATCGAGCCCATGCCACCGACCACCACGACCGCGAAGATGACGATCACCAGGTCGCCGCCCATCAGCGGTGAGACCGAATAGATCGGCGCAGCCATCACGCCGGCAAAGCCCGCGAGCGCGACGCCGACACCGAAGCCGAAGGTCAGCAGCGCCGGCACGTTGATGCCGAAAGCGCGGGTGAGTTGCGGGTTTTCAGTCGCGGCGCGGAGCGTCCGGCCGATCGCGGTTTTCTCGATCGCGTACCAGGTGCCGAAGCAGAACACGACCGCCATCAGCACCACCCAGGCGCGATATTTCGGCAGGAACATGAAGCCGAGGTCGTAGCCGCCGCGCAATTCCTCGGGAACCGGATAGGGGCGTCCCGCGGTGGCGTAGAAATAGATGAACGCGCCCATGATGAACATCATCAGGCCGTAGGTGAGCAGCAATCCGTAGATGTGATCGAGGTGGTAGACGCGCGAGATCAGTGTCTTCTCCAGCAGCATCCCGAGCAACGCCGCGCCGAGCGGCGACAGCACCAGAGCCGGCCAATAGCCGATGCCGAGATAATTCAGCAGCATCCACGAGCCGAAGGCGCCGAGCATGTAGAAGGTGCCCTGCGCGACGTTGATGATACCGAGCAGCCCGACGATGATCGCAAAGCCGAGGCTGAGCAGCGCGTAGAACGACCCGTTGATCAGGCCGACGACCAATTGTCCGAAGATGACCTGGCTCGACACGGCTGTTTCCTCAGATTCCCAGGTATTGCTGGATTTGCGTGGCTTTAGCCGCCACCTCGGCGCGCGGGATCATGTCGATGATGCGGCCGCGCTCCATCACGTAGTGACGATCGGCGATCTTGGTCGCGAAGCGGAAATTCTGTTCCACCAGCACGATGGTATGGCCCTGGCTCTTCATCAGCTCGATCGCCTTGCCGATCTGCTGGACGATCACCGGCGCGAGCCCTTCGGTCGGCTCGTCGAGCAGGAACAGCGACGCGCCGGTGCGCAGCACGCGCGCGATCGCGAGCATCTGCTGCTCGCCGCCGGAGAGCCGTGTGCCCTGGCTGCGGCGGCGTTCCTTCAGGTTCGGGAACAGCGCGTAAATGTCGTCGATCGACATGCCGCGGTCATTGACCTTGCGCGGCAGCAGCAGATTTTCCGTGACGTCGAGGGTCGCGTAGATGCCGCGCTCTTCCGGCACATAGGCGACGCCGAGCCGTGCGACCTTCTCCGGCGGAGCGGCGATGACGTCCTGCCCGGCGATTTTGATGGAGCCGGTGCGCTTCTGGATCAGTCCCATGATCGAGCGCAACGTCGTGGTCTTGCCGGCGCCGTTGCGGCCGATGATCGTGACGCATTCGCCCGCCGGGATGTCCAGCGACACCCCATGCAGCACGTGGGAATCGCCGTAGAAGGCGTGCAGGTCAGCGATGGCGAGCGAGAGTGCATCAGCCATGATCGGACCCGAGATAAGCTTCGATCACCGCCGGGTTCTGGACCAGGTCGGCATAGCTGCCGTCGGCGAGGATTTCACCGCGCGCCAGCACCGTGATGCGATGCGAGAGATCGGCGACGACCGAAAGATTGTGCTCGACCATCAGCACGGTGCGTGACGCCGCGACGCGGCGGATCAGGTCGGAGATGCGGCCGACATCTTCCTGCCCGAGGCCCGACATCGGTTCGTCGAGCAGCAGCAATTCGGGGTCGAGCGCCAGCGTAGTGGCGAGTTCGAGCGCGCGTCGGCGGCCATAGGGGAGTTCGGCCGCCTTGTATTTTGCAAGATGCTCAATGCCGACATCGGCGAGCAGCGTGCGCGCCTTGTCGTTCAGTTCGTCGAGCGCCGCGGCGGAACGCCAGAAATAGAAACCGTCGTTTCGGAAGCGTTGCAGCGCGGCGCGCACGTTTTCCAAAGCCGTCAACTGCGGAAACACCGCTGAGATCTGGAACGAGCGCACCATTCCCAGCCGGGCGACATCGGCCGGATCGGTCTTGGTGATGTCCTGGCCCTTGAAGAAGATGCGCCCGCTGGTCGGGGGCAGGAATTTGGTGGCCAGATTGAACACGGTGGTCTTGCCGGCGCCGTTCGGGCCGATCAGCGCGTGGATCTTGCCGCGATGGACGTCGAGGGTGAGATTGCGGACCGCGGTGAACCCACGAAAATCCTTCGTGAGGTTCTCCATCCGGAGTGTGACCTCGGCCGTCCCGGCACTGTTGGCCGCCTGGTCCATGATCGGATGTTACGCCTGAAACGAGGGAAGCCAAAACAACTCCGCCCGCCCGGCGTCGGCCGGGCGAGCGGGGTGTGATGCTGACAGTTACTTCTTGGCGAAGGCCGGGCAGCCGCCGTCGGCGTCGATCGGGCGGAACACGTCGTCACCCGCGAGCTTGGCGATGACCTTGGTCAGGTCCCACTCGCTCTTCGACTCGCTCGGCGCCTTGATCTGCGTCAACGCGACGCTGTGCACCATGCGGCCGTCCGGACGCAGCACGCCGTCCTGCGTGAACACATCCTTCACCGGGGTGGCGCGGATCTTGGCGAGCACTGCCTTCGGATCGGTCGAGTTGGCGGCTTCCACGGCCTTCAGATACTGCTTGGCGGCCGAGTAAGTGCCGACCTGGAACGAGCCCGGGAAGGTCTTGCGGCGCTGGATGAACTTGTCGATGAACGCCTTGGTGTCGGCGTCCTCGGCGTTGACCCACGGATTGACGTTGTAGGCGCCTTGCGCGGTGGCGAGGCCCATCGCCTTGATCGCGAGCGGGCTGTCGAGACCGAAGCCCATCACCTTGGCCTTGAGACCGAATTCGCGGATCGCCTTCAGCGCGTTGACGGTGTCGTCGCCGCCGTTGTTGAGCGCGATCACGTCCGCTCCGGACTGCTGCGCTTGCAGCACATAAGACGAGAAGTCCGAGGTGCCAAGCGGATGCTTCACGCCGCCCATGATTTCCGCGCCATTGCGCTGCAGAACAGGACGCAGGCCGCCTTCGAGCGCCGCGCCGAACGCGTAATCGGCGCTGATGAAGAACCACTTCTTGCCGAGCTGCGACACGGTCTTGCCGACTGCCGCGCTGAGCTCGTAGGTGTCGTAGACCCAGTGCACGCTGTTATCGGGCGCGCAGGCCTTGCCGGTGAAGTCGGCGGAGCCGGCGCCGGTCAGCATCATCAGCTTGTTTTTCTGCTTGGTGACGTCGAGCACGGCGAAGGCCACGGCCGAATTCACCACTTCGGTGATCATGTCGACCTTGTCGACGTCGTACCAGCGGTTGGCGAGCGAAGCGCCGACGTCCGGCTTGTTCTGGTGATCGCCGGCGAGCACTTCGACCGGCTTGCCGGCGACCTTGCCGCCGAGTTCCTCGACCGCGATCTTGACCGCTTCGACCGAGCCATTGCCCGCGCCGGATTCGTAGATGCCGGACAGATCGGACAACACGCCGATCTTGACCTTGTCATTGGCGATCTGGGCATGTGCGGTGGTGGAGAGAAGGAGCGCCGCGAACAGCGCCAGACTGGTTTTCTTCATGCTAACCTCCCGATGGAAACGAAAACGGTTGAGTCCGACATCTTTTAGGATATTAATTATACCCTATAACTACGCGTCCTCAAGTCAATGGGAATCCGATGAAGCGTGAAGCATCCGGCCGGGCCGTGCTGTTGCGACCCCGCGCGGACGCGGCCGACGAGGTGCAGGTCGATCTCGGCCCACTGACCGACGGCATCGGCTACATGCTGCGGCGCGCCCAACTCGCATCGTTCAAGAATTTTCAACAGGTGTTCGGCCCCGTCGGCATCACGCCTGCGCAATATTCGGTGCTGCTGATCATCGAACTCAACCCCGGCCTGCGCCAGACCCAGGTCAGCGACGCGCTCGGCATCAAGCGCGCCAATTTTGTCGGGCTGATCGACGTTCTCGAAAAGCGCGGCCTCGCGCAGCGCATCCCGGCGGTGGACCGGCGCTCCTATGCCTTGCACCTGACCGAGCAGGGCAGGAAATTTCTCAAGCCGCTGCGTGAGTTGAACGACGCGCACGAGGCCCAGTTGGCGGCGGCGTTGGGCAAGGATGGTCGTGCGGCTTTGGTTTCGGCGCTCACCGCGATCGCGTCGATGGAGACCGTCTCGGGCCCTGCGACTGACGACGACGCTTAGAGCCGAACTGACGCCACACTTACGGTGTCGTCCTCCGCGAAAGCGGGGGACCCAGTACGCCGTGCCCTATCGATAGGCCGCGGAATACTGGACCCCCCAGCTTTCGCGGAGGGTGACGAGCTGTGATTGTGATTCAGAATGAGGCTCAGTTGCGGTCTACGCAGCAATCCGTCCGGCCCGACCGTCGCGCTTCAGCCACGGGCTCCACGGCTCCGGCGGCACCAGGCCTTCGGTCACGGACACCGGCAGGATGCGGCCGTCGGCGTTGATCTCGCCGATCATCACCGGCTTGTAGAGATGGTGTGTGCGACTATCCATCTTGAGCTGGAAGCCGCTCGGGGCGGCGATGGTGCGGCCGGCGAGCGCCGCGCGGACGGCGTCGCGTTCGGTGGTGCCGGCGGCTTCCACCGCGGCGGTCCACAGGTTGAAGCCGATCCAGGTGGCTTCCATCGGATCATTGGTGACGGCGTGCGGCTGGCCGGTGAAAGTCCGCCAATCATTGATGAAGGCGCGATTCTCGCGCCGGTCGAAGGCGTGGAGATAATTCCAGGCGACGAAATGCCCGCTGATGTTGGAGCGCATCAGCGCCGGCAGCTCAGCCTCGGTGATCGACAGCGACATCACCGGAATGGTGTGCGGCGATACGCCCTGGCGCGCGAGCTCGCGGAAGAAATGCAGGTTGGCGTCGCCGCTGACGGTGGAGACGATCGCGGCATTGCCGCGCGCGCCGAAGCGGCGGATCTCTTCCACCACGGCGCGCCAGTCTGCGAAATCCACCGGCGTGTAATGCTCGCTGATATTGTCGCCGGAAATGCCCTTGCTCGCCAGATAGCCGCGCAGCACGGCGTTGGTGGTGCGCGGATAGATGTAATCGGTCCCGACCAGCAGGAACCGGCGCACGCCCTTGTCGAGCAGGAAATTGATCGCGGGGAGCCCCTGCTGGTGCGGGGTGGCCCCGGTATAATAGACGTTTGGCGAGGATTCCTCGCCTTCATATTGGCTCGGATAGAACAGCAATCCGCGCTCTCGCTCCAGGATCGGCAGCACTTCCTTGCGCGAGGCCGAGGTCCAGCAGCCGAAGATCGCGGCAACCTTGTGATCGACGAGCAGCGCGCGCGCCTGCTCGCCATAGGCATTGACGTCCGAGCGCGGATTCATGATCACCGGCTCGATCGGCCGGCCGAGCAGCCCGCCGCGCGCGTTGCATTGCTCGATCATCATCACCAGCAATTCCTGCAGCGGGCGCTCGCTCGCGGTCATGGTGCCGGAGAGCGAATGCAGCACGCCGACCTTGATCGAGCCGTGTTCGAGATCCGCGAAATAGCGTGAAATCAAATCCACCAGCCACTGCGACCGGGTGGACAGATCCTCGGCGGTATCGAGCACGATGCGGCCGGCCTCTTCCACCTCGACGACCGAATTGCCGATGCTCGGCAGCACATCGGCGACCGCATCGGCGACGTGTTCGGCGCGCTGGCCGATGCTGTCGATCTCATGCGCCTGGTCGTCCAGGATATTGGTGAGCTGCCGGTTCGACCCGCTCATGGTCGCGACGCTGGACGACACCGCGGCAATTGCGGTCACGGTTTCGTCGACCGCGAATTGAATGCCGCGGATCTGGGTCCCGATTTCGCCGGTGGCCTTCGCGGTCTGCTGGGCGAGCGTCTTCACCTCGCTTGCGACCACGGCGAATCCGCGCCCGGCCTCGCCGGCACGCGCCGCTTCGATCGTGGCGTTGAGCGCCAGCAGCGAGGTCTGCGAGGCGATCGCCTCGATCAGCTTGACCACCGTGCCGATCTTGCCGGCGGCGGCGGCGAGGCTCAGCACCGTGGTTTCGGTGCGGGCAAGGTCGGCTACGGTGCGTTCGGTGGCGTGTTTAGCGGCGCTGACCTCGTCGCTCGAGCGGGCAATCAGTTCCGACAGGCCGCGCGCGGCGTGGGCCACCGCGACGACGTCGTGTACGGCGGTCTCGGCGGCCGCGCCGGCGTTGCTGGTGCGCAGCCGCATATTGTGGTTGCGCGCGACCAGATCGGCGGCGGTGACGCGGATCTCTTCGCCGGCGCTGCCGAACGCGGTCGCCAATTCGTTGACCGTCTTGCGGAAGCGATCGGTGAAGAACACCCGCCCGGCGTGATGCAGCCTGGTTTCCGCTTCGCGGCTGCGGTGATCGACCGACAAGGCGTCGCCGTCGATCAGCAGGCGCCGGACGTCTTCCGCGGCTGCGGCGAGGTCGGTGGTGACCAGCCCACGCAGCGCGCCTTCGGGCAGCGTCGCATAGCGATCCCCAGCAGCGATCTGTGCAATTGTCTTGATGGCGCGGCGCATGCGCTGCTGCACCAGCCATGCGGCGCCGAGGCTGCTGATGCCGGCGGCGGCCATGGCGAGCACGAGACTGCCGGACAGCCAGGCGACCATGGCGGTGCCGACACAGGCCGACAACAGCGGGATGAGAATCCAGCGGCTGGCGACGGTCGTACCAATGGCGTCGTGCATGGGGATTTCGAGAGAGAAAGGGTTGATTCAAATTGCGCAGCTTCGATTACCAAACCCTTTCGCAACGCAGCGCAGCGCGCATCAAATATGAGCAAGCGCGCACAAATATTGTGCGCGCTTGTGACGCTCTGATGTCAAGGGCTTTGACTCAGTGCCGCTCGTGCTGTTTCGCCAATGCGATGCAGTCTGCGAACGACAGCGCGGCGCCTTGATCGCGCAGCGTCGCGCGCACCGCGGCGCTTGGAATCGAACGCGTCGAATTGGCCTGATCGAGCGAGACCGCGGCCATCACGCCGGCGGCCTGACCGAGCGCCATCGCGGTCGCCATGTGGCGTGCGCCGCCATTGGCCTCATGCGTCGCGGAGATCGCGCGGCCGGTGACGATCAGCCTTTCGGTGTCCAGCGGAACGAGGCAGCGCATCGGAATCTCGAAAGGCCCCGGCGGAATCGACAGCGCGATGCCGGTGCCGTTCGGTTCATGCACGTCCATCGGGCCGCAACCGAGCGCGATCGCATCCTCGAAGGTCTGCTCGCTCAGGATCTGCTCGGCGGTGAGCGTATGCTGGCCGCGGATGCGGCGCGTCTCGCGCACCCCGACGCGAGAGGCGATGCCGGCGAGGATCGATTTCGCGAAGCCAGGCACCTCGCGATTAAGGAACTGGACGATGCTCTTGATCTGCCTGCGGCCGATCTTCTCCTGTTCGGACGCATCCGTTTCGTCCAACGCATCCTTGCCCATGATGCGGCTCATCAGGCAGATTGCGTCGGTGCCGCCGGGCGTCGAGCAGAACGACATATTCTCCCAGAATAATTCGCCTTGCTGAAGCCCCTTCAACGCCAGCGCGCGCTTGTCATTGCGCGACAGCGCGCGGAACTTGTGCACGTCGACGTTCGACATCCGGAAGCACAGCGTGTTCGGCTGGCGCGCATCGACACTGATGTCGTCGTCATGCATCGCGACACCCGCGGCCTGGGCGACCACCGCGTCACCGGTGGCGTCGATCACCACACGCGCGCCGAACGCCTTGCGGCCGGCCACGGTTTCGACCACGACGCCCTTCACGATGTCGCCATCGCGGATGACGCTGGACACCTGTGCATGCAGCAACACCCGGACGCCGGCTTCCTCCGCCATCTCGTCGGCGACGATCTTCACGATCTCCGGATTGAACGGAAAGTGGTGCACGGTAATCGGGTTTTTCGCCGCGGCGCCCATCATGTATTGGCCGAAGTCGTCGCTGCCGCCGGCCGCCATGATGCGCCGGGTCAATTCGAACGGGATGCCCCACACCGCCTGGGTGTCGTTGTTGTAGAAACCGAGATATTGGGCGACATAGGCGGTGGTTGCGGTGCCGCCGAGGCAGCTCTGCCGCTCCAGCAGCAGCACCTGGGCGCCAGCCCGCGCCGCGGCAATCGCCGCGATCAATCCGGACGCGCCGCCACCGGCAACCACGACGTCGAAACTCTCGACCAGCGGGGTGTTGAAGGTTTCTGTGATGGTCGTGGCACGCATGGCGCCCTCCCGGCAACAACTCCGATTTTTCGAAGCATCAACGGTTGGGCGCACGCGCTGTCAAGCGCCGTGCCTGCTGCTTACTCCGGCTTGACGCCCATCTTCTCAACAACAACGCGGAATCGATCGATGTCGTATTTGACGAGCTTCGCGAGGTCCTCCGGCGCGTCGGCGACGACCATCAGGCCGACTCCGTCGAGCGTCGCCTTCACGTCCGGACTTGTCAGCGCCTTGCGCAACTCGTTGCTCAGGCGCTCGACGATCGGCTGTGGCGTACCGGCCGGTGCGAAGAAACCGAGCCAGGATGACGCTTCGATCTCCGGATAGGTTTCCGCGACGGTCGGGATCTCGGGCGCGCCGACAAAACGTTGCTTGTCGCCGACTGCGATGATCTTGAGGCCGCCGGTCTTGGCATGAGGCAAGATCGCCGACATGGTCGAGATGTTCATCGGGATATGTCCAGCCAGCGTGTCCGTGATCGCCGGCGCTCCACCCTGGTAAGGGACATGGACGATATCGACTCCGCCGGCCTGGCCGATCAGCGCGCCCATCAGGTGCTGCGGCGAGCCGGTCCCCGACGTGCCGAAAGACAGCTTTCCGGGATTCTTCTTGCCCCACGCCACCAACTCGGCAATCGAGTTCACCCCGATGCCTGGATTGACCGCGACGCCGAGAACACCACGCACGGCAGTGGTGAGCGGTGCGAGATCCTTTTGCGAATCGAATGGCATCGCCTTGAAGAAGAACTGATTCAAGGTGACGACCGCGCCCGCGGTCAGCAGGAAGGTGTATCCATCCGGCGCAGCACGCGCGACCGCGTTGGAGCCGATGTTGCCGGCATTCCCGGCGCGGTTCTCGACGATGATCGGCACCCCGAGCGCGGCATTCAGCTTTGGCTGCACCAGGCGCGCCACCTGATCGAGTGCGGCGCCCGGTGGGTAGGGCACGATCAACGTAATGGCCCGCGTCGGATAGGATTGTGCGAAGACCGGAAGCGTGGCGATCGAGCAGGCGATAGACAGCGCTACCGCGAGAACTCGCTGACAGACTGACATGGACGCACCCTCCCAAATTTTGATGTTGTTTGGTCGTGTCGGTATATGCGCGCCGCGCGGCTGGTTATGTCAGCCGCGGCATCGCGATCACGTCGCCGAGGTCGGCGTAGTAGAACGCGCCGAGGCGCGCGAGCGGCCGCATCTTTTTGTAGTCGATGCGGCCCTCCACCAGGATGTCGTCATTGATGTAGACGCCGACGACCTGACCGATCGTCATGACGATCGGCAGCGGATTCCCGTCGACGCCGTCGACTTCGACGCTTTTGAGGAAGCGACATTCCAGAGCGACCGGCGTGTCCTTCACGCGGGGAGGCTTCACGTATTTCGACGGCGCCATCTCGATCTCGAATAATTCGGGTTCGCTGATCGCCGCCTCGGTGCTCGCCGAGGTGAGGTTCATCTCGTCGCGCAGATCGACGGTCACGAGATTGACCACGAATTCCAAGGTCTGCTCCGCGTTGATCCCAGTGTCTTTCGGCGCATTGCGCGAAAACATCACCGCAGGCGGACGGCTGCAAACCGCGTTGTAGAAGCTATAGGGCGCGAGGTTGACCAATCCATCCGCATTGATGGTCGTGATCCAGCCGACGGGACGCGGCACTACCAGCGCCGTGAAGGGGTCGTTGGGAAGACCGTGATCCCGTTTGATGGCGTCGTAATGCATGGCTTCCTCTCCCCGTGGGACCCTTGCGGAGGTCTGGCGCACCTGCCATCCGCCATTTTGTTTGCCTTGATATTTCCGCTATACGGAAATATTTCCGATATGCGATGATCTCGTGTCTATCCTTATGAGTCAATCGCGCGGCGGCGCGGTCGAGGCATGCGCGTGGTGCAATGTGTCGTTCCCGTGCAACTGTGCGTTGCCAACGAAGGCGGCTTCCGCTTACCTCCATCGAATTGAAATCATGGCCTTGCCCTTTGCGGCGACTGGGACCTTTGACGATGAGTGAGCCGATCGCGTTCTATTTCGACTTCATCTCGCCTTACGCCTATATCGGCGCGACCCAGATCGAGCGGATCGCCGCGCGTCACGGCCGCAGCGTCGACTGGCGGCCGGTGCTGATCGGCATCACCATCATGAAGATCATGGGCATGAAGCCGCTCACCGAGACGCCGCTGAAGCGGGATTACCTCAAGCATGACGGGCCGCGCATGGCGCAGGTCTATGGCGTGCCGTTCAAGCAGCATGGTTTGACCGGAATCAATTCGGTGGCGGCGTGCCGCGCCTTCCTCTGGCTCAAGGCGCGGGACCCGGACCTCGCCGTGCGTTTCGCACAGCGCATCTTCGCGCGGCTTTGGGTCGAAGGACGCGACATCACGCCGCTCGAGGCGGTGGCCGAGGAGGCTGCTGCGCTCGGCATCGACGCGGCCGCGCTGACTGCGGGCATCACAGCGCCGGAGGGCAAGCTGGCGCTGAACATTGCTGTGGACGAAGCGATTGCGCGCGGCGTGTTCGGGGTGCCGTTCTTCATTGCGGATGGTGAGCCGATCTGGGGCGGCGACCGCCTCTGGATGCTCGATCACTGGCTGGCGCATCATGCCTGGACGCCGCTGGAGCAGACATCGTGACGCGCCTTTACGAAAACGAAATCCTGCATCCGTTCGCCGGGCTCGACGCGTCGGCGCTGATCGAGGCGCGGGCGCGACAGCGCGGCGATCATCCGATGCTGATCTGGGCGCCGTTCGAGGGGCCGGTCGAGGTTTGGTCCTATGCCCGCTTCCATGACGAAGTCACCCGTGTCGCGGGCGGGCTCGCCGCGCGCGGCATCAAGGCCGGCGACCGCGTGCTGGTGCATCTGGAGAATTGTCCGGAGACGCTGATCGCGCGTTTCGCTGTTGCCTGGCTCGGCGCGGTGGCGGTGATCAGCAACGCGCTGCTTGCCGGGCCCGAGTTGGCACAAGTCGCGCCTCCGCTCGGCGTGCGCGGCGCGATCACGCAGCCGAAGCTCGCGCAGCGCGTCGCGGAGCATTGCGCCGGTCTGGAATGGATTGCCGTCACAGCCACCGATGGTGGCGCGGCGCCGGAGCCGGGAACAATCCCGGCCAAGGCCGAGAGCTTCGCCGCGTTGTTCGGCAAGCCGATGCCGCGGCGCGCGCCGGATCCGTCAGCGCCGGCGATGATCCTCTTCACCACCGGCTCGACCGCGCGGCCGAAGGCGGTGCTCTGGACCCACGCCAACATCTTGTGGGGCGGCAAGGTCGGCGCACTGGAGCAGGGCCTGAGCGCAGACGACATCTATCAGGTGCATCTGCCGCTGTTTCACGTGGTCGGATTCACCTGGTCGCTGATCCCGGCCTATTACGCTGGCGCGACCATCCTGCTGCAGCCGCGCTTCTCGGTCAGCCGCTTCTGGCCCACGGCTCTGGCGCATCGCGCGACGGTCGCATCGCATGCCGGCACCGACGGTTTCCTGCGCGAGCACGAGGTGCCGGCGCATCAGTTCCGGCAATGGCTGTTCGCGCGCCATGATCCCGAACGCGATGCGTTCTTCCGCCTCAACGGCGTTGCCGGTTGGGGCATGACCGAGATGATCATCCCCGCCATCGCCAGCGACGGCTCGCTCGGCCAGAAGCTGCATTCGATCGGCCGCGCCTATCCTGGCTACGAGGTGCGCATCGAGCGCGAGGACGGAAGCCTGGTCGCGCCCGGCGAGACCGGCCACCTCTTGATCGGCGCGCGGCGCGGCGTCGCGATCTTCCAGGAATACGTCGACAACCCGAAGGCGATGGCCGAGGCGTTCGACGCGCGCGGCTATTTTCACACCGGCGACCGCGTAGTGCTGAGCGAGGATGGCTGGATCACCTTCGCCGATCGCGTCAAGGACATGATCAAGGTCGGCGGCGAGGGTGTCTCGGCCTCCGAAGTCGAGGCCGCGCTGATGGCCGCAGGCGGCGTGCGCGAGGCCGCCGTTGTCGGACGCGCGGACAAGACCTATGGCGAGGTGGCTGTGGCTTACGTCGTGCTGGCGGGCGGAAACGAGACTGCGGAGATCGCGCGGCTGCTCGACCATTGCCGCGCCAATCTCGCGAAGTTCAAGGTGCCGCGCGAGATCGTCGCGGTCTCCGAGCTGCCGAAGATCGGCAACAACAAGATCAACCGGCCGGCGTTGCGGGAGCTGGTAAAGGTCCAGAATGATGCCCGCGCCTGAGCAGACCGACGTGACGATCGAGGTCTTGCCGGTACCGTCCGATCTGGCATTTCCAACTATCGACATCAAACTGCGCAACACCGGCAGCACAACACGGATGCTGCGGAAGTTCTGTATAGACGTCGAGAAGGTGGGAATCGATCCGACGCCAGCTCTCGTCGCCTGGGTGTCCGGGCAACACACGTATCGGGACGGCGACGGGCCGGGCCGCTTCAGCCGTTTTCTTCAGTTGATGGTCAGCAATGGTGGCGCTGGACCGGCGCGCGATGCCGAGATCGTGCTGGAGGGGCACACCCTCAACGCGTTGTTTCCGGTCGAAGCGCGCACCTTTGTTGTCACGCTGCCCAAGCACCAGCAGGCGCCGATCCTGCTCGATGCCGACAAGATCCCGCCCCAGGCCTTCGAGGCCGTGCAGCGCGAACTTGCCGAACTGGACCGCCAGCAGTCCGAATCGGAAGCAAGCCTGCGCCGCGGGTTCAAGGACTG
The DNA here is from genome assembly GCA_947481635.1 of Bradyrhizobiaceae bacterium. Classification (GTDB taxonomy): domain Bacteria; phylum Pseudomonadota; class Alphaproteobacteria; order Rhizobiales; family Xanthobacteraceae; genus CANKHJ01. Next base: position 4,953 of record CANKHJ010000019.1, on the reverse strand, counting down.
GCTGCGCATCGCCGAAAACCGCAACACACGAGAGGTGGAAGACGACACACGCAAGCGATATCGGGTTCGGGACAAAGACGCGCCATTCGTGCACAGCGTGCCCCAGCCTCTCAACGAAGCGATCGAATACCAACGCTTCCTGGAAGCGCGCGCGACGGAGCTTGCACGCCGGTGGCTGCCGACCGGGCACATATCGCTGGAAAAACTATGGGCGCGCTATCGCATGTCGAGCGCTGACGGAGGTGTGCAGCGAGGACATTTCGACATCGATTTGCGGGAGTCGGGCGTCTATCTCCACCGGCATGGCTTTGCTCTCCACCACAGCGAGGTGACCCCGAAACGCGGCGAGACCGTTTTCTGCACCATCATCGACGTCGATCGTGGACCGCATCGGCGGGAGTTTCCCATCGACCGGCTGCTCATCAATGGACATCGTCAAACGCTGTCGTTCGTTGTCGGGGCGACTGAATCCGCAGCGATAAGAATGAAGCTGGCCTTTGAAACCGACGACGGCCGGACCATCGGTTCCAAGCCATTCGACGTGAAGCTCTGGACGCCCAGCAATGTGCGGCGCCTCGACACCTACGTGGATGGCGTCAGACACCTGAAGCAGGTCCGCGGACTCGAAAGGCAGCAGGCGGCAGGAGAAAAAGCGTCACATTTAATTGCGAAGCTGGAAAAACGACCCGACGAGTTCTTTCCCTTTCGCTCTGAAAGGTGAAATTTTCCTCGACGCTCCCACTCTTTTTGTTACCGGCGTGGCAGTCGGCAACGATCACCGGACCTTTGAAGGAACTTACGAAGGGTGAAGCGCATTGTCGCCGGGCAACTTGTCATTGACGCAGGTACATGATCTCTCGGCAATGACGCACGCCGCTTCCAAACTCTTTCCCGTCGATTTCTCCAGGCCGGGCACCCACGCGGAGCGGCTTGGGCGCATCGAGAGCCTGAGCCGCCTGCTCGACACGGCCTTCATCATTCCGGGCACGAATATCCGTTTCGGAATTGATGCGCTGATCGGACTGGTGCCCGGAATTGGTGACACCATCTCAGCGCTGCTGGCGCTCTATATCGTGCGGGAAGCACGCGCCCTCGGCGCACCGCGCCTGCTCGTCGGCCGCATGCTGGCGAATGTTGCCATCGATGGGTTGGTCGGCACCCTGCCGCTGGTCGGCGATGCGTTCGACGTGGCGTGGCGTGCCAATCGCCGCAATGTCGCGCTGTTGCGAGACTGGCTCGCCAGGCATGAGCAGCGTCCGTCTCACCACGTGTAGCGCAGGATGCCTTTGCCGCCGTAGCTCTCGGTGTTGCGCGAGAATTCGCCTTCGAACGTGCCGGCGAGCGAAAATCCGTTGCGCCATTTCATCTCGGCGCCGGCGGTGACCAGCAGCGCGTCGGCGGCCGGTTCCGCGCCGTTCACCGTGAAGGTTGTCCCTGGCAGGGCCTGGAATGTCGCGGTCGCGGCGCGGCTCTGGTTGTAGTCATGCGCCCAGGCCAGCCGGCTGCGCAAAGTGAACATCCCGTCGTTGAAGAGATACGCCTTGTCGAAACGCGCGCCGAATTCGCTGCGCGTCGCGATGACGGATTGCGCCGCATAGCCGAGCGCGAACTGGCTGCTGCCCGCCGTCGCGGCCTCGGTATAGCTGGGCAGGAAGAATGTCGTGGCCTGCAACGCGGCGTAGGGCGTCACGTTGACGAACGGCGACGCCACCAGCCAGCCGGCCTCGCCGCGCGAGGACAACGCGTTGGCTTTGAAGCGGCCTTCGAGCGTGTCGATGCCCGCCACGGTGACAGTGCGGGTGGTGGTGACGTCCTGCCACGCATAGGCGAGGGCGCCGGCGAGATAGGCCGGGCCGATCTCGTGACGGCCATAGAGAGCGGACTGGAACAGCTCGGACCGGCCGCTGCCCATGCCTGAGGCCAGGCCGAAGCTGGTGCCCGCGCCGCCGACTGCGAAACCAACACGGGTCTCGCTCGATAGCCGATAATCGATGCCGCCGACGATGCCATAGACGCGACTGTTGGATGCTGATGAGCCAACACCTGCGTCGCCAGCGGTCGTGCTGGTGGCGCCGTAACCTGCGCCCCAGGTGCTCCAGCGCTGTTCGAAAGCCGCAGGCGCTACACGCGGCGTCACCGCGGCATAGGCGTCGGCTTGCTGCCGCGACAGCTTCTTCTCTGATGCGAAGGCTGTCGGGGCGTCGGCGAAGGCCGTCGCGCCTTTGGCTCCACCGTTGCCGTCCGCGGCGGATGGATCGAACAGCAGGTTGAGGAACTGGTTCATGGCGTTGAAGCCGGACGGCGCGACGTTGGCGCCGGTTTCGCCGGCAAGCTGCGTCAGCGCGCTCGTCAGCGTGCCGCCGCTGAGGAATCCCAGGCCCTGGAAACCGGTTGGCAGCGTGCCGCCAGTGTTGACGACGCCGTTGAGGGCGTCGGCGACATTGGCTGGGTTGCGTGGCATGCCGCTCGCCGCAAGCGTGCTGGGATCGATGATCAGGAATACCTCGTCAGCGTCGTAGGTAAGATGTCCACGCGCGCCGCCGGTCATGGTGAGACCGGAGAAGGTCGAGCCGCTCAGCCCGCCGGTGGCGGCAAGGATCGTATAGCTCTGGCCGACGGCATAAGCGCCGAATGCCGCGGCGACGTTGACGTTGCCATTCAGCGCCGCCGTTCCGGTGACGTTGGCGATCGATGCGGCGGATGGTGTCAGCTGCACGCCGTAAATGCTGCCTGCCTGGAATACGAGATTTCCCGACACCGCGATTGCGCCGGGCGTCGTTGCAGGGCCGGGCGCGAAGACGCCGCCCGCTGCGACCGTCGTGCTGCCGACAGTGCCGATGCCGCGGAGCGTACCACCGGAATTCACTGTGAATGCCGAGCCCGCAGTGGCGCCATCGACCCGCAGCGTGCCGCCGTTCACATTGGTCGCGCCGATATAGGTGTTGGTGCCGCTCAGGATTTCCGTGCCGGCCGTCAGGGTCAGTCCGCCGGTGCCGTTCATGCCGCCGGAATAAGCCCCGGCCGCGTTCGACAGCGTCAGTGTGTTGGCGCCGAGATTGGTGACGCCTGAGCCGGACAGCGTGGTGATGGTCGAACCGCCGGCCGCACCGGTGATGTCGAAGATCGCGTTGTTGGTGACGCCGCTTGCGCCCAGGACCGTGCCCGTGCCGGTCAGCGCCAGCGTGCCCCCGGAGATGGTCGCGTTGCCGGTGATCGTGCCGGCATTGGTCGTCGCGCCGCCGCTATTTGCCAATGAGGCATTCAGCATGCCGCCGGCATTGATATTGGTCGTGCCCGCCGAGTTGGTCAGGACGCCGCTCCCGGCCGCGCCGGCGCTGTTGATGTTCACCGTTCCGGCAATGGTGAAGGCGCCGGAATTGGCGATCGCGCCTGCGCCGGTATTGCCGTTGACGGTGAAGCTTCCCGTCGTCGCGAAGGTCGCGCTGTTGTTGAGCTGAACGACGCCCCCGGCAAAGCTCGTGCCGTCCCCCGTGGTCAGCGTGCCGCTGTTGGTGATTGTCGTGGTGCCGGCGCCGAGATCGCTGGCGCCTGTTGTGGTCCAGGTTCCGCTATTGGCGATCGAATGAATGAAGGGCGTGTTGACGAATTGATTGACGAGCGGGTTCGTCGGACCGCGCAGGTCGAGGACACCGGTCATGGCCCCGGCATTGGCGATGGTTACGTTCGCGGCATAGGCCTGGATCGCGGTTCGCGTTTCAGGCGCCGCTGCCGTGGATGTGATCACGCCGGTCGCGCTGTTGGTGATCGTCGTGTTGCCGTTGAAGGAAACCGCGCGGACGACGGCTTGCGCCGTGGCCGACGATCGCAAAGCGCCGTTGTTCAGGATCGTGATTGGGCTGCCAAAGGTGGCGGCTTGGATTGCGCTGGTGCTGGCGTCAACCGCTGCGTTGACCGTGATCGTTGTCGAACCGGTCGTCGAGAGCGTCGAGATGCCGGCATTGCTGCTGTCGATCGCGCCATTGGCGACCACCGTCACGGTGCCGCTTCCCTGTGTCTGGGCCTGCACCGCGGCTCCCGTCGAAAAGATCGTGCCGGACGTGACCGAGACATTGCCGCTGCTGCCGGTATTCAGGATCTGCGCAGAGATGCCGCTGGTGCCGACGCGCTGGGCGGTGCTGGTGCCGATCTGTCCGCCGGTCATGTTGACCGAGACATTGCCCGCGGTGCTGACGGCAGAAACCGCGGTTCCGGTGGTTTGCAACACGCCACCAGTCACGTTCACCGATGCCGACCCGTTTGCGGTCACGGCCATGATTGCGTTGGAGGCGGTGATGTCGAATCCGGAGTTGATCGTCGTGTTGCCGGCGCCGAGCGGACGGCTGTCGATGCCGATCGCCGCAGCTATCGCCGCTCCGGGCGTGATGGTCACGTTCGCCGTGCCGCTGGTGTGGATGCCGTATCCGTTGACCGAGGTGATCGCGCCGACCCCGGCGATGATCGTGCCCCCGGTGCCGTTGTCGGCCACGTCGATGCCGTAGCCGGACTCGGACCCTGTCAGGGTGATGGTTCCGGTTCGATTGATCGTCACCGTGCCGGCATTAGCGCCATGCGTGACTCTGATGCCGAACAGGCTGGTCGAGATGTTGCCGCTGCCCCCGATCGTGATGTCGCCGTCCGTGCCGGCCGACGCATTGCCCTGAAGGACGGCGACCGCGAGTCTGCCGGTAATATCGCCGGTTCCGTCGAGGAGAATTTTGCCGGTGCCGGAGGTCGACATCACCGCGCCGGGACCCATCGAGCCGGGGGATGTCAGCGCGCCATTGATATGCGCGGTGAGATCACCGGTCGCATTCGCGCTGGCGGTCTGGAGCCTCAGGACGGTCGCGGTTGCGCTGGAAACCCCTGTCACTGTCGCGCCGCTGGCGCTGTCATAGGTGATCGCGCCGGTGTCGGTCTGCAGGAACACGGCTGCATTGGTGAGGAGATCGCCCG
>CANKHJ010000018.1 GCA_947481635.1 Bradyrhizobiaceae bacterium | reverse complement strand
GGCTGATCGCGATCGAGGCGATCCCCGGGGTCGCATCCTGCAGGCCGCCATTGTCGATTGCCGCATACTGAAACGATGTCGTTCCGTTCCAATCGGCATTCGGCTTGAAATACACACTGGCGGCATTTCCGCTCGCGGCCACGGTGCTGTTGACCGCCAGGACCAGCGTCAGCGCGGCATCGCCATAGAGCGTCCCATTGGCGGGCAGGGCGGTGATCTTGAACGAGGCGACGCTGCCGTCGGAGTCGGAGCCGGTCAGCGCAACGATGACCGCGGTGTCTTCCGTCCCGACCGCCGATGTGTCGTTCGTCAGCGGTGCGACGTTGACCGACCCGTCGGCCGCGCCCTTGATCTTGATCGTAACCGCCTGCTCGACGACGCCGCCATGACCGTCATTGACCTTGACGCTGTAGGTCTGGGTCAGGGTCTGTCCCGCGACGAGATCGTCGAGGGCGGCATCGTTGACGGAGTAGGTCCAGCTGACCACCCCTGCCCCATCGCCGGTCGCGGCGTTGCTGACGACGGCGTTGAGTGTGCCGCGATAGCCCGAGCTGGCCGGCGTGATGGCGATGGTATGCGTATCGGTGAGGTCCACATCGGAGAAGGAGATCGTTCCGGTCGCGGTCAGCGTCGTGGCGTTCTCGCCGGCCGCTCCATCCGCCAGTTCGGTGACCTTGCCGGACGACACCGCAGCGGTAATGACCGGCGCGTCGTTGGCGCCATTGATGGTGATGGTGACGTTCTGGAACGCGGTCCCGCCGCGACCGTCGCTGATCGCGACCTTGTAGGTCTGGCTCAGCGCCTGGCCGGCGGCCAGATTGTCGATCGCGGCGTCGTTGACGGAATAGGTCCAGGTGACGACGCCGGCTCCATCGCCGGTCGCGGCATTGCTGACGACAGCGGTGAGCGCGCCCCGATAGCCCGCAGCGCTCGGCGTCACGACGACAGTATGAGAATCCGTGAGATCCACGTCAGCGAAGGACATCGTCCCGGTCGAGGTCAATGTCGCGGTATTCTCGCCGGCTGCCCCGTCTGCCCGTTCGTTCACCGCGCCTGCCAGAACGGCGGCGTCGATCACGGGCGCATCGTTGGCCCCGGCAATCTGCACCGTCACCGAGGCGGTGTCGGTTCCGCCGTGACCATCGTCGATGGTGTAGGTGAAGGTTTCGGTCCTGGTCTCGCCCGCTCCCAGATACTGATACGCTGCCCCGGGGTTGAAGACGATGCCGGCGCCGCCGGCTGCGATGCTGACCGTGCCCAAGGTATTGCCGCCGACCGAGACAACCTTGATCGAATCCCCGTTCCGATCCGAATCATTCGCCAGCACATTGATTGCCGTCGGGCCGGCATCTTCACCGACCGTGACGCTGTCATTCTTTGCGTCAGGGTTGTCGTTCTTGATCGATACCTTGAAGACGGCGTCGTTGTAGTCGGCATCGCCCGGCGCGCTCCACGTGCCGTTCGCCTTCCTGGTGGCCGCCAGATCCTCCCACGCGATCTGGCCGATTGCGCCATCCGCGGTGTCGCCGGCGAGCGTCGTCGCGGTCTGGTTGGAACCGATCGTCGAGGAGGCGTGATCGACGCCGCCCTCGTTCTTCGCCTTCTCGGTGAAGAACGCGTCCGCGCCCAGCCCATCGAGCGTGTCGGGCTGGCCGTTCCTAGTGATGACGTTACCGCTGGAATCGGCGCGCGAGACCGCCCAGGTCCCGTTGCTGAGCTGGATAACCTTGATCGGCCCAGCGAGATCGCTTGCCCGGTTCTGGTTGAACCCGTCGGCAATCAGGAAATACTCGATATTGCCGAGGTCGGCGGTGTCGACCGTGAATGTCGTGGATGACTGGCCTGCGACCAGCGGCGCGTTGCGTCCTTCCTGCTCGACATCTGCAAACAGAATCCCGCCAACGCCGGTCACCCGATTATACCAGCCGAAGGTGCTCTCGTAGGCGGCCGATTCTGAAACGAAATCGACCTGGAGGGTCGTCTGATTGGCGCTCATTGTCTTCCCCATTCTTGTGTCGTGCGCGAGCGGGCTCGCATCAGCCGAGGCAGTTGAGCTGGAAGATGGAACGGCAAAGGGGGACGCGCGGCCGAAGGGCTGCGCATTGGGCGGGCGCGGACGTTGCCGCTGCGAAAAGAATCATGAGTCCCCGGACACCGTGTCGGCATCAGGGCCTGCAGACAGAACCGCTCGCACGATTTCGAAACGAGGTCAGTCTTTGCGCCGTCACTCACGATCTGGCGCCGACGTTCGGACTGCGCGCTCGTCAAAGACTGACAGCGCGACCCGACAATCGAATTTTTCTTAGTCCCCGATCCGACGACACGACGTCGAATCCGCCCCCAAGCCCAACAAGAATGCCCCCGGCGTTTGAAGCGGGGGCACTGTCTGTGCCAGATTGCCGCACGATGTCATGCCTTGTAAAGCGGCAAGTAGGAGCGACGACATCGCGAGACCTTGTTGGTTCGCTCGATGTTGCGTCGGGCTCCTTCGCGGAATGGAACCGGTGCGTGCATTGCGTCGGCACAGCAACCTTTTTCGCGAAGTCTTGCTCGGCGCTGCCAAAGCATCGGCCCCGGCACCAACATCAGCGAGCGAAGCGAAGCCGTCCTCGGACGACTTTGCCCGGTCATGACACCGCGTGCGCCGTTGAACTTACGCCGTTCCGGCGTCGGCCTTCAGGGCTGCCGCCTCGATTCCGGCAATCGCGCAGAGCTCGTCGTGTTCAGACGTATCCCCCGACACGCCAACCGCGCCGATGATCTCGCCAGCCGCGTCGCGGATCAGCACGCCGCCGCGCATTGGAAAGAAGCCCTTGGGAGATCGCGCCTGCAGCGCATTCATGAACACCGGCATCTGCGCCGAGCGCGCCAACAGGTCGCGTCCGCCCATCCCCATCCCGAGGCAGGCATAGGCTTTGCCGGACGAAATCTCGAACCGCATGATCGAGGCGATGTCATCCCGCAGGAAGCCGACCAGATTGCCGCCGGCGTCGAGCACCGAGATGGCAAGCGGCTTCATGTTCAGCTCATGCCCCTTCTTCAGCGCAACATCCATGATGATGCGCGCTTGCGCAGCCTTGACCGATGACATGATAACTCCCTGACCGAAAAACGAGCCGGCCCAAAGTCATTTCATCCGGTTGCTGATCTTGTCAATGCCGGCGCGCGCGCATTGCGTATCGAAGTCCTGGCCCGGCGCGCCGCCGACGCCGATCGCGCCGATCACTTCGTCGCCGACCTTGATCACGACGCCACCCTGGGCCAGCGCGATGTTCGGCAGTTTCGCCTGCAGCGAAGCGGGGCCGACATTCTGCATGCGCTTGACCAACTCGATCGAGTCGGTCTCGTAGGTGAGCGCGGTATAGGCCTTGTGATGCGAGCTATCGAGCGAGTGGATGGTGGCGCCATCGCCGCGCAGCATCGCCTGGCGCACGCCGCCGATATCGAGGACCACCGCGGTGACCGCGTATTTCATCCGCTTGCAGGCGGCGACCGCCTCCGCCACCGCTTCGTTCGCCAGTTCCGACGAAAGCCGCTTGGTCTGCAACACGCCTTGCGCAGCGGACGGCGTTGTCATCGCGGCCAGGGCCAAGGTCGCGGCACATATAGTCAATAGGGATCCTCTGGACGTCACGCGTTCCTCCTGTTGTTGATTGGTGCGCGATCATACGGTCGCGCCCGGAGCATTAACCCCGGGCGCGCCGTTCTATTCATGACTTGAGGCGTCGTTCGGCAGCGAGCGTGGAAGGCCGTCAGGCCCAGAGCCGCTCGCTCTCCATGCCCTTGTAGAGATCGGCGACCTGTTCAGCATAGCCGTTGAACAGCAAGGTCGGGACGCGGTTGCTGGTGCCGATCACCTCTTCGGTCGCCTGGCTCCAGCGCGGGTGATCCACCTTCGGATTCACATTGGCCCAGAAGCCGTATTCCGAGCCCTGCGCGGTTTCCCAATAGCTCTTCGGACGCTGATCGGTGAAGGTGAACTTCACGATCGACTTGACCGCCTTGAAGCCGTATTTCCACGGCACCGCCAGCCGCAATGGCGCGCCTTGCACCTTCGCCACCGGCTTGCCGTAGGCGCCGGTCACCAGGAAGGCCATTTCGTTGGTCGCCTCGGCAATCGTCAATCCTTCGACATAGGGCCAGGGATAGAAGGGCTGGCGCTGCAGCGGCGCCGTGGCTGGATCGAGGAAGGTCTCCATCCGAACGTATTTCGCCGACGACAGCGGCTTGGCGTATTCCACGAATTTCGCGAATGGGAAGCCTGACCACGGAATGGTCATGCCCCACGCCTCGACGCAGCGGTGGCGGTAGAGCCGTTCCTCGATCGGCATCGCGCGGATCAACTGGTCGATGTCGACCTCACGCGGCTTCTCCACCATGCCGTCGATCTTCACGGTCCAGGGCCGAACCTTCAGCGCCTGCGCCGCCCTCGAGACATCCTTGGAGAATCCGAACTCGTAGAAGTTGTTGTAGCTGAGATTGATCTTCTCGTCGGTGAGCGGCCGGTCCAGCGTGTAGCGTTCATTACGCTTGGCCGGATAGAGATCGATGGTCGGGTCGGGCGCCTCGCCGGCGCGCTGCGCCAGCGCGATCGTTGGCGACAATGAGATCGCCGCGGCGCCGGTGGCGGCCATGAAGGAGCGGCGGTTCAGAAACACGTGCTCCGGCGTGGCCCGGTGCTCGGGGATTTCCCAGCCGCGGCGGTGAATCACGTTCATAGACGCTCTCCTGCGGATTCGATTGGGCTATTGATACGGCCCTGCCCCTTCACGGGCAAATCACGGATACGGCAGGGTGACGTGAGAGGAATTGCCGGACGGCCAGCGGACGTCAAGCCGCCGGTCTGCCGAGGCGTTTGCGCACGATGCCGGCGAGTGCGCCCTTCGACATCGGCTTGGCGAACAGATAGCCCTGTCCGACTTGGCAGCCGAGCGCCTGCAGCTTATGCGCCTCGTGCATCGACTCGATGCCCTCGGCCACGGTCTTGAGCCCGAATCGTTTGCCGAGCTCGACGATGGTTTCGCACAGGCCGGCGTTGAACTTGTCGGTATGGCAGTTGATGACGTAGCTGCGGTCGATCTTCAATTCGCTGAATGGAAGCTGGCGCAACCGCACCAGCGAAGAATAGCCCGCACCGAAATCGTCCAGCGCGAAGGTACAGTGGAATTCGCGCAACGCGTCGGCGATCTCGTTGGCGCGCTCGATGTCGTTGATGATCTCGTCTTCGGTCACTTCGAGGACGAGGCCCGGCCAGTTCTCCGCTTTCGGCCGCTCTTCGCGCATGATCTGCTCGATCGGAAGATTCATCAGCGCGGAGACCGGCACGTTCACGGCGATCTTGAGTGCGGTGCCGACAGAAGCGAACAATTCGTAGTCGCGCAACGCGGTGACGATGACCTGCTCGGTCAGCGTCATCATGTCTCCCTCATTCGCATTGCCGAGGAACACGCCGGGCGGCAGCACGCCGCGGGTCGGATGGCGCGCGCGCACCAGCGCTTCGGCGCCGACCATGCGCATGGTCTTGAGCTCGATCTTCGGCTGATACCACAGCTCCATCCAGCCGCGCTCAAGCACGTCGCCGAGCGTGATCTTGCCGCCGTCGTCGACGAACGGCTCTTCTGCCGGATCCGTCGCAAACAGGCGATGTAGCAGCTTGTTGAGCATGGAAACCCTGTGACGCCAGCCCGCTTCTGCGGGGCTTTCACAGGGGTTATCGCCGATCAAGGCGACGATACGGTTAATGACGGTAATGTCTCGAAAAACATGCTTTTCAAAGGGTTATCGGGAACTTGTCCGGTCGCCGCCGGCTGCTCAGCGGCGACCGGAAGAGGTTCAATCACGCCGCCGCTTTGCGCGCCGCGACGATCTGCTCTGCGGTGCGGCCGGTCAGTTCGGCCATATGGTCGAACCTGAAGGTGAAGGTCCCGGCCCCGGCGGTAGCCGAGCGCACCTCGATGATCAGGTAGCCAATCTCAGATTCCGGCATCTGGGCGCGGACGATGTCCCAGCCCGACCAGTTCTGGCGGGTATCGAAACCGAGGATCTGGCCGCGCCGCCCCGACAGGATCGCGTTGATCTTAGCGGTCGCCTCGGACGGACACACGATCTCGACCAGATGGATCGGCTCAAGCAGTACCGGCTGGCATTGCGGCAGCCCTTCCACCACGCCGATGCGCCCGGCGGTGCGAAACGCCATGTCGGATGAATCGACCGCGTGATACGAGCCGTCGATCAACGCGACCGACACGTCCACCACCTGGAATCCGAGCGGGCCGTGCTTGAGCCCGTCGGCGACGCCCTCCTCGATCGATTCGAAATAATTGCGCGGCACCACGCCGCCGGTGATCCGCTCCTCGAAGTGGAAGCCGGAACTGCGCGGCAGCGGCTTGATGTCGAGCACCACATCGCCGAACTGGCCGTGGCCGCCGGACTGCTTCTTGTGCCGGCCGCGCTGCGTGACGCCTTTCTTGATCGTCTCGCGATAACCGACGCTCGGTGGGCGCGTCATGATCCCGACGCTGAACCGGTCAGCCAGCCGTTCAGTCGCGACGCGCAGATGCATCTCACCCTGCCCCCACATCACCACCTCGTGGGTCTCTGGATTGTGCAGCACGGTGAGCGAAGGGTCTTCCTCCACCAGCTTGTGTAACGCCTGGCCGAGCTTGACATCATCCTTGCGTTCTTTCGCCGACGCGGCGATGGCAAGCAACGGCGCCGAAGGCTTCACGCTCGCGACCGGAGCGTGAGCCTGCTTGCCGGCGGTGATTGTATCGCCAGTCATCGCGCCGTCGAGCTTGCCGAGCGCGACGGTGTCCCCGGTCACGGCCGACGGACGCTTTTCGCTCTGCTGGCCGAGTAGCCTGAACACGCCGGAGACGCGGCCGGTCTCCCGGTCCGACGTGATGAAGGTGGTGCCGTCGGTAACCTGACCGTTCAGCACCCGCGCCACCGACATCTTGCCGCCATGCGCGGTATGGAAGGTCTTCAGCACATAGGCGAGCGGATCGCTGCCGGGCTTGACGCCGAGCCGCTGCACCGTTGTGGCGACGCCCGGCGCTTCGTGGCGGAGCGCCTTGAGCAGACGCAACACGCCGTTGGTGCGGGTCGCGGTGCCCATCAGCACCGGACAGACGAGGCCGTCGCGCAATTCCTTGGTGAGATCGTCGAACACCTTGTCGCGCGGCGGCTGGATGTCGTCGAGCAGTTGCTCCATTAGTTCGTCATCGTGATCGGCGAGCGTCTCGAGCATCGAGAAGCGCGCCTCACGCTCCTGGTCGAGCACCTCGCCCTTGAGCTCTATCACCTCGGACGCCGCGTGCTCTTTGTAGATGAAAGCGCGCTCCAGCGCGAGATCGACGAAGCCGGTGATGATGTCGTTGGACCAGGTCGGAAGCTGGCGCAGCACCAGTGGCGTGCGCGAGGCCGGCTGCAGGATCTTCAGCACATCGGTGATGCGCGTATCCGCCTTGTCGATCTTGTTGAGGAACAGGAAGCGCGGGATCTTCAGATCTTCGAGCTCGCGCAGGATCAGCTGAAGCTGCGGGATCTTCTTCTCGTCGGCTTCGCAGACCACGATTGCAGCGTCTACCGCTGGAAGCGCGGCGCGCATGTCGTGCGCGAACTCGACCGAGCCGGGGCAATCGAGAAATGTATACGTGTCGTCCATGAAGGTCGTGGTCGCGACTGAGAGCTCAACACTCATGTGATGATGGCGCGCCTCCTTGCTGGCGTCGCCGACACTGGTGCCGGCATCGACGCTGCCCTGGCGCTGCACCGAACCGGTACGCGCGAGGATCGCTTCAAGGAGCGTGGTCTTACCGCTCTGGAACGGCCCCACCAATGCGATGCATCGGGGGCCGGATACTCTGCCGCCGTTTTCTCCCATGTGCGCCTCCTCGTTGAACAAGGCCGGCCGCTTCATTGGGCCAAGGCCCGAACGCGTATCGTTTCAAACACCAGGGGGGATTGGCAAGAGGATTAGACCGCAAAATGCAACCAGCCGGGAGGAACCCAGAGGCTGCGCCGCTTCCTAACAATGCGCAATCGCCGAGTTGACCGCTGGGGAAGAGCAACAATCGAGCTGTCGACAGTCCGTCGTGACAATGCTGATATCCCGCGCCCACCGGAGCGCCTATTCATGTCATCGACCGACCGCCCGAACATCGTCTTCATCATGGCGGACGATCTCGGCTACGCCGATGTCAGCTGCTACGGTCGTCGCGACTATCCGACACCGAATATCGACCGCCTCGCGCTGGAAGGCGTGCGCTTCACCCAAGCTTACGCCAATTCACCGGTCTGCTCCGCGACGCGCACCGCGCTCATGACCGGACAATACCAATACCGCCTGCCGGTCGGGCTCGAAGAGCCGATCGTCGCGGACAGCCCGACCGAAGCCGGCATGCCGCCGGACCATCCGAGCCTGCCCGCGCTGCTGCGCGATGGCGGGTACGACACCGCGCTGGTCGGCAAGTGGCATCTCGGCGGACCGCCGCTCTACGGTCCGTTGAAGAGCGGCTATCGGAGCTTCTACGGCATGATGCATGGCGCAGCGGATTACTTCAGCCACGAGGGCAGCAGCGCGATCTACCAGAACGACGGCGTCGTGAAGGCCTATGGCTACAAGACCAATCTGTTCGGCGATCGTGCCGTGCAGGTGGTCAATGAAGCCGCCGGCACCGACGCGCCATTCTTTCTCAGCCTGCATTTCAATGCGCCGCACTGGCCGTGGGAAGGCCCTAACGACAAGGCCGAGTCGGATCGGATTGGCACCAACCTGCGCCATTATGACGGCGGCTCGCTCAAGGTCTACATGGCGATGGTGCAGTCGATGGACCTCAACATCGGCCGCGTCATCCAGGCGCTCGATGCCAAGGGCCTGAGCGAGAACACCATCGTCGTGTTCACCAGTGACAATGGCGGCGAGCGCTTCTCCGACATGTGGCCGTTCATCGGCCGCAAGGGCGAGTTGCTGGAAGGCGGCCTGCGTATCCCGACCATCATGCGCTGGCCACGCCGCCTGCGGGCCGGACAGGTGTCCGAGCAGGTGATGATGTCGATGGATTGGATGCCGACGCTGCTCGACGCGGCCGGTATAAGCTTGCCCAAAGGCTACCAGACGGATGGCGAGAGCCTGATCCCGCAAATCACCGGGAAGGCCGCCGCGCATTCGCGCAAGCTCTATTGGCGCTACAAAGCGAGCGCGCAACGCGCGGTCCGGGACGGCGACTGGAAGTACCTGCGCATCGCCGGCAACGAATTCCTGTTCAATCTTGCTGAGGATCAGCGCGAGCGCGCCAACCTGCGTCGGCGCCATGCCGATATCTTCGAACGGCTCAAGGCGGACTACGACGTCTGGAACGCGACGATGCTGCCGGAGCGTACGACTCCGCCGCTGATGGAAGTGACCGGCGACAAATTCGCCGAACGCTACAGCTCCATACCACCGAAGCCGGGAGGCTAGTCGCCGCCCTACTTCGTCTCTACCGTCTGGAACCGCTTGATCGGGCCGGACCAGCGCTGGAACGCTTCGCGCTGAATCTCGCCAAGGCCTTCCGGCGTCGTGCCGGCCGGCTCCATCTCGAGCCGCTCGATCAGGTCGCGTCCTTCGCCGCCCTGGATCGCCGCAACGAAAATGCGGTTGTATTCCTTGACGATCTCGGCCGGCGTGCCGGCGGGGACGTACAGCGCGTACCACGCGTCAGCCACCACGTCGTAACCAAGTTCCTTGTAGGTCGGCACGTCCGGCAGCGCCCTCGAACGCTGCGGGCCCGAGGTTGCGAGCACGCGCAGTTTCCTGGTGCGGTACATCTCGCCGACTTCCGATGCCGGCGACGACGCAAGCGGGATATGCCCGCCGATGATGTCGCTGAGCACCTGCGCGGCGCTGCGATAGACCACCGGCTTGGCATCGACGCGCTCCATCGAGGAGACCAGCTTGGCGGTGAAGAATGGAAGCCCGGTGCTGCCCGTGACGCCGAACGACGCGCGATCCGGATTGGCGCGCAGCCACGCCATCGTGTCCTTCAGCGTTTCGGCCGGAACTGTCAGCGACGACGACATCGCGAATTCGAAGCGCGAGACCTGCGTGACCGGCTGCAGCGCAGTGAACGGATCATAGCCGAGATCGTCGAACGCAGCGGGATGGATCACGATCGGCGCGAATGGCGTGAACAGGATTGTGTTGCCGTCAGGCGGCGCCGCGATGACGGCGCGGGTGCCGATCTTGCCCTCCGCGCCGGTACGGTTTTCGAACACGATGGTCTTGCCGGTGGCTTGACGCAACGCGTCCGCCATCAAGCGGCCGAGCCCGTCGCCGGCGCTGCCGGCACCGAACGGATAGATGATGCGAATGGTCTGCCCGGATTGCGCCAGCGCCGGCGCCGCGAGCGTGAGCCCAGCGCCGGTAGCGACCGCGTATTGCAGGAATTGGCGGCGATGCATCGGCGGCCCCGGTGATCTGGCGCGGGAATGCTAGGTGTCATTCTCAACGCGGTCAATTTCCGACGGCTGCGGCCGGACAGTCCATCGGCAGTCGCGACTATTGCGCCAGGATCGGTTCGGCTTATGCTTGCCGCCAACAATGCAGGGAGGAAGGTCATGACGCTCAGGATCAGGTGCACGCACGACCGTGGCGTGGCGCGACGACACGTGCTCACCGGCGTTGCCGCGCTCATCGCGCTCGTGCCAGCCGGGCGCGCCAAAGCAGATCATCGTGTCAGTGACCTTGTCGGCGATGACGGAATGGCGTTGCCGCGTGCCCGCGATCTCGTCGGACAGGTGGTGCGGTTACGCGGTTATATTTCGCAGGGCGCCGAAGCCGGCCCGGATTATCTGCTGACCGAGAGCCCGAACGCGCCATGCCAGCTCTGCGGCCTGACCCATGATGCCGGCGCCGCGCTGCGGGTGCAGCCGGCAGAGTCGGAGGTTTCGGCCTCGGCCGTGCAAGTGGTGGAGGTCACTGGGCGGATCGAACAGCAAGGCGACAGCCTGCGCCTGATCGATGCACGCATCGCAATCGTCTGATCGTCGGCACAATTCACGACGCTCGAAGCGCATCCAACCTTAATAGGTCACAGCATGTCCGCTTTTCCGCGTATCCTTGCCGCTGTCATCCTCGTTGCAGGTTTTGTTCACACCGCTCAGGCGCAACCGGCCGATGTCGTGTTGCGCGGCGGCAGGATCATCACGGTAGACGGCAATTGGCGCATCGCTGAAGCGGTCGCGATCCGCGAGGGGCGGTTCGTCGCGGTCGGCGACAACGGCGCGATGGCCGCGGTGACCGGTCCGAATTCCCAGGTCATCGAGCTGGCCGGGCGCACAGTCGTACCGGGACTGATCGACAGCCACCTGCATCAGCTGTTTTCCGGCCTGAACCTGCCGGCGGTCCAGCTGCTCGACACCCGCAGCGTCGCCGACGTGCAGAAGGCGATCGCCGAACGCGTCGCCAAGACACCCGCCGGGCAATGGATCCAGGCCTCCTCGAACTGGCACGAGAGCCTGCTCGAAGAAGGCCGCATGGTGACGCGTTGGGAGCTCGATAAGGTCGCGCCGGACCACCCCGTCGTCATTCCGCGTGGCGGCCACGTGCTGACCGCGAATTCAAAAGCGCTCGAACTCGCCGGCGTCACCAAGGACACCAAAGATCCTCCGGGTGGCGTGATCGTGCGCGATGAAACGACCAAGGAAGCGACCGGGGTGATGCTGGAGAGCGCCGCCAATCTGGTGCGCCGCGTATTGCCGCCGCCGCCCCCGCCGGCGCAGCTTGCGACCTTGCTCAAGGCCGCAATGAAGGACCTCAACAGCTACGGCATCGTGGGCGTCGTCGAGCCCGGCGTCGATGAACGCGTGATGGCGCTCTATCGGAGCGTTCATGACGCGGGCGAGATGACGGTGCGTACCGACGTGCTCTATCGCGCACTGAGCAAGAGCGAGTTCGAGAAGGGCGTCGCCGCCATCCGCGCCGCCAAGAACAGCGACATGCTTCGGTTCACCGGCATCAAGGTGCCGCTCGATGGCGGCGTCGAGGGCGGGCGTATGTACCAGCCCTATCGTCTGGTCCCGGGCGAACAGACCGAAGCGGATTACCGCGGCGTGCTGCTGCTGCCGCCCGGCGGCGAGGACGAATGGGTGGAGGGCCTGAAGCTCGCGGCGGCGGCCGGACTGCAGGTTCAAACCCATGCGGTCGGCGACGAGACCATCGACGTGATCGCGCGCGCCTATGACCGGGTCAATCGCGAGACGCCGATCCGCGATCTGCGCTGGGCAATCATGCACATCTTCCATCCGAGCGACGCCGCGATCCGCAAGATGGTCGAGATCGGCATCGTCGCGACTGCACAGGATCACCCGGTGCTGCTCGGCCATAACCAGCGGCGCTGGTGGGGCGACGAACGCGCGGGCTATGCGATTCCGATCCGCAAACTGATCGACGCCGGCGTCCTGGTCGGCGGCGGCACCGATGGACCGGTGGTGCCGGTCGATCCGTTCCTGTCGATGTGGTGGATGACGACCCGCCAGGTGTTGAAGGGCTACGAACTCGGCAAGGAGCACGCCATCACCGCGAAGGAGGCGTTGCAGCTCTACACCGTCAACAACGCAAGGATCCTCGGTGTCGAAAAGGACCGCGGCACGATCGAGACCGGGAAGCTCGCGGACCTGGCCGTGCTGTCACAGGATCTGCTGGCGGTCCCGGCCAATGACATCCGCAAGACCAAGGCGTTGATGACGATGGTTGGCGGAAAGATCGTCCACCGTGACGGGATGTAGCGCGGAGCGCAGATCCATACGACGAAGCATTTCGCATCGAGCGGCGTTGGCCGGAAAAGCTCCGGCCAACACCGGCTATTCTATTTCAAGTTGCCACAACGCCGCTGGAAACGCCGGCAGGACCGAGGCGACGACCAATAGCTAAATGGAATATGTCGACTGCAAAGCGGCGTTCCCGCGCAGGCGCCGGCCATGCCAACCTTCGCCAAGCCGGCTTGCAGACGACGACATGGCATCGCCGGGGCAGAAAAGAGCGCGGCGATGACGGACTATCTGCCTCTCGATCATCTGCGAGTGATTGATCTTTCAAGGCTGCGTGCCGGGCCGACCTGCGTTCGCCAATTGGCGGATTGGGGCGCGCAGGTCATCAAGGTGGAAGGCCCAGGCGAAGGTGATGGCTATGGCGGGAATCGCCTCGGGCCGGACTTCCAGAATCTCCATCGCAACAAGCGCAGCCTGACGCTCAATCTGAAGGAGGCCGAGGGCCGTGCCATCTTGCTGCGGCTGGTCGAGCAGTCCGACATCCTGGTGGAGAATTACCGGCCTGGGGTGAAGGATCGGCTGGGCATCGACTACGAGACGCTGAGCAAGATCAATCCGCGCCTGATCTACGCCAGCATCTCCGGTTTTGGACAGGACGGACCGTATCGCGACCGCCCAGGCGTCGACCAGATCGCCCAAGGGATGGGCGGGTTGATGGCGATCACCGGCGACGAGGACGGTGAGCCGATGCGCGTCGGCATCGCGGTTGCCGACGTCAGCGCCGGTGTGTTTACCGCCATGGGTATTCTGGTTGCCGTCATCGAGCGGGAGCGATCGGGCAAGGGCCAATGGGTGCAGAGCTCCCTGCTGGAGTCGCAGATCGCGATGCTCGACTTTCAGGCTGCGCGCTGGCTCCTGGCCGGCGAAATTCCACCCCGCACCGGGAATGACCATCCGACCGGGGTGCCAAGCAGCGCCTATCCGACCGCCGATGGTCACATCAACGTCGCCGCAGCAGCGGACTACGTGTGGACCCGGCTGTGCAGCGCCATCGGCTCGCCTGAACTCGCGGAACGCCCTGGGTTTGAGACGTCAGCCGGGAGGCGGAAGAATCGGCACGCCGTGAACGATGCGTTGGCGACGATCTTTCGCACCCGCACCAGCGCGGAATGGGTCGAAGCGTTGAACGCGGCCGGCGTGCCGGCTGGACCGATCTATACGATGGATCAAGTCTTCGCTGATCCCCAGGTGCGCCACACTGGAATTGCGCAAGACGTGGTCCATCGGACCAGAGGGCCTCAGACCCTCGTTGGCCAAGCTGTATCCTTGTCGCGCACGCCAAGCAGATTGCGCAGCGCCACGCCTGATAAGGGCGAACACAGCAGGGAAATTCTGATCGAATACGGATTCAACGACGCGGCCATTGATGATCTGGCGAAGCGCGGCGTGATTTCGATCGACGGCTAGCGCAAGCGCACGAGTAAGCGAATCATGGCCATCACCGAGAAGATGCTTGCGCGCAAAGACGGCCCCATTGGATGGATGACGTTCAACAATCCGGAGCAACGCAACGCGATGTCTGCCGAGATGTGGGACGCCGTCATTGAAATCGTCGCGGATTTCGATGCCGATCCCGATATCCGTGTGTTGGTCCTGGCCGGAGCAGGCGGGAAAGCCTTCGTCTCCGGCATCGACATCTCGCAGCTGGATCAGATTCGTGCGAACGCGGAGCAAGTCGGGCATCACAACGGCGTCGCGGAACGCGCCGGCGTGGCGCTGTCGGCCGTCGTGAAGCCGACCATCGCCATGATCCAGGGATATTGCATCGGCGGCGGTGTCGGAATTGCGTTGCGCTGCGATCTGCGCATCGCCGCGGAAGGATCAAAATTCGGAATTCCCGCGGCCAAACTCGGCGTTGGATACGGCTATCCCGGGGCGAAGATGCTCACAGACGCCATCGGACCGGCTCGCGCCAAGGACCTTTTCTTTACCGCACGCCAGCTCGATGCGAGCGAAGCCCTGCATATCGGTCTCGTCAACCACGTGGTCCCGGCAGCCGATCTGGAATCCTTCACGCGCAACTATGCCGCCACCATTGCCGGCAACGCACCGCTGACGGTGAAGACGGCAAAACTCGCCGTCAACGCCGCCATTGCCGATGCAGGCAGGCGTGATCTCGGAACCATCGAGTCGTCCGTGGACGCTTGCTTTGCCAGCGAGGACTACAAGGAAGGACGACGTGCCTTCACGGAGAAACGCCCGGCCAGGTTCAGCGGTCGGTGAGCTACCGGAATTTGAGACGCATTCACAGGCTCGATTGAGCTGTTCATGAGGGTTGCGACATGGTGAACCGGCGGGACGTGCTGGCGTTTGGACTGAGTGCACTTGGAGCAGGCATCGCGACGCCGCGTCTGGCCGCAGCCCAGTCGAAATATCCCGATCACCCGATCAAGCTCGTGATTCCGTTTTCGCCTGGCGGCGGATATGACGCGATCGGACGTCCTTGGGCCGACAGGATGAAAACGCTGCTCGGCACGGTGGTTGTCGAGAATATCGGCGGCGGCGGCAGTTCGCTGGGCGCAGCCGCGGTCGCGCGCGCGCAGCCCGATGGCCACACGATCCTCCTGGCCGGCACGGGAACGCTGGTGGTGGTTCCGCTCGGTTCGAGCCGTCCGCCCTACGACCCGGTGAAGGACTTCGATCCGATCTCGCTGTGGGTCAGCAACACCTATGCGATCGTGGTTCATCCGGACGTCCCGGCAAAGAACCTGTCCGAACTGATTGCCTACGCGAAGGCGAATCCCGCCAAGCTGTCCTACGGATCCGCCGGCGTCGGCTCGGGCAATCACCTCACCGGCGAATTGTTCAAGTCGATCACCGGCCTCTCCGATATCGTGCATGTCCCCTACAAAGGCGGCGGGCCGGCCGCGTCCGACCTGATGGGTGGGCAAGTGCAGATGGCGACGCTCGCCATGACCCGGCAGGTGCTCGAACTACATCATGGTGGCAAGCTTCGCCTGCTCGCCGTCACGAGCGCAAAACGGCTGGTCGCGGCTCCCGATATCCCGACGGCTGCGGAATCCTTGCCCAAGATGGTGTCGGAGAATTTTATCGGACTCTTCGCACCGCGCGGAACGCCGAAGCCGATCATCGAGCAGATCGCCCTCGCCACGCGTCAGGCGATTGCGGCGCAAGATCTCCAGCAGCTTTATATCGAGTCCGGCTATGAGCCATATCTCAACTCAAACCCGGCAGAGACGGCGCAATTGTTGAAAGAGGAACTCGAACGCTGGCAGCCGGTGATCAAGGGCATCGGGCTGAGCTTGAACTAATTGATGCGCTTCAGCCGGACGTCCTGCGTCGCGGCACGCGCCGGTGCATCGACATTTCGCAAGGAATGATGGCCGGAGGGAACTCCGGCCATCGCTCGTTCCTATTTCAGGTTGCCGCAGAAGCGCTGGATGCGTCGGCAGGCCTCTTCCAGAACCGGCGTTGCGGTCGCGTAAGAAATACGGAACGCCGGTCCCAGTCCGAACGCGCCTCCGAACACCACGGCGACGCCTTCCGCCTCCAGCAATTCGTTGGCAAAGTCCTCGTCGGTCTTGATGGTTCTTCCCGACGGCGCGGTGCGGCCGATCGTGGCATCACAGGTCGGGTAGACATAGAACGCGCCTTCCGGCTTCGGGCAGTGAATGCCCTTGGCCTGGTTGAGCATCGAGACAACAAGATCGCGACGCTCCTTGAACACCTTGTTGTTGCGCGGGATGAAATCCTTCGGCCCGTCCAGCGCTTCGACCGACGCCCACTGCGCGATGGAATTCGGATTCGTGGTCGACTGCGACTGCAACGTAGCCATCGCTTTGATCAGCATCTCCGGTCCGCCGGCGAAGCCGATGCGCCAGCCGGTCATGCAATAGGCCTTCGACACGCCATTCAGAGTCAACGTGCGCTCAAACAGCGCGGGCTCCACCTGGGCCGGCGTGGTGAATACGAAGTCGTCATAGACCAGGTGCTCATACATGTCGTCGGTGAACATCCAGACATGCTTGTGCTTCATCAGCACGTCGGTCAGCCCTTTCACCTCGGCGCGCGTATAGGCGGCGCCGGTCGGGTTCGACGGCGAGTTGAAGATCAGCCACTTGGTGTTCTTGGTGATCGCGCGGTCGAGCGCCTCCGGCTTCAGCTTGAAGCCGTCCTCGACGCTGGTTTTGACCACCACCGGGGTCGCGCCCGCGAGCATGACGATGTCGTAATAGCTGACCCAGAACGGCGCCGGGATGATCACCTCGTCGCCGGGATTCAGCGACGCCATCAACGCGTTGAACAGCACCTGCTTGCCGCCGGTGCCGACGCTGATTTGCGTGCGCTTATATTCGAGCCCGTTCTCGCGCTTGAACTTGCGCGCAATCGCATCCTTCAGTTCCGGCATCCCATCGACGGCGGTGTATTTGGTCTCGCCGCGCTTGATCGCATCGATCGCCGCCTGCTTGATGTTGTCCGGCGTATCGAAATCCGGCTCGCCGGCCGCGAGGCCGATCACGTCCATCCCGGCCTGTTTGAGCGCGCGCGCTTTGTCCGTCATCGCGATGGTTGGCGACGGCTTGATGCGCTGGAGCGAGTCGGCAAGGAAAGCCATGAGAGTCTCCGCTGGGCACGATCCCGCCGGATCATGCGAATTGAACGAGAATCCCGGCATGAATCCCGATCGACCGAACAAGAATCGCGATCCAGGGCCGGAAAAGCGGGCGAAACTATTCCAAGCGTTGCAGTGCAGCAAGGGCAGAACGCGCGAAACCGTTCAAATCCGCCGTTCTGGATCGAGCCGGGCCGACAGCACCCGGACGATCCGTACGCCGTCCTCAACCGCCACATACCAGATGGTATGCCCGGCATATTCGAAGCGGAGATAGCCGTCTCGGAGATAACCGACCGGCTTGCCCCGGATCGGCCGCTGCGCCAGCCATTCGAAGCAGTTTTCGAGGGAGACCACATAGACCTCGGCATTCTGGGCGCCGAACTGGCGATGCATGTAGCTATAGATCTCGGCGAGGTCCTGATCGGCCGCGCCCGAAAGCTCAACGCTGGCCATGGTCGATCTGGCCGCGCAGCGCGGCAACAATGTCGCGGGCCGAGCGCAGGCCGGTCCCGCTGCGCTCGCCTTCGATCAAGGCCTCGACCAGCGCCTCGCACATCTTCTGGTCGCGCCGCACCAGGCCGCGCAGATAGTCGCTGACCGACGCGTGCCGGCCATGGGCGATGTTCTCCTCGACCCAGACCTGCAGCGCGTCCGGCAGTGTGATCTCGATTTTGCCCAAGCCCAATCCCCCATGATTGCGCAACTGGTTCACCCGCCGGGCCAGCCTATGCCGGCATCGCTCCCGCTTCCATCGGCGAATACCAAACCGAAAGCCTCGCGGGTTTGGCCGCCGCGGCCGCGCCATGCGGCCCCGAGGGGGGCCAGATTTGCCGCAGCGCACACTGCGGCGGCGAGTCCCGCCCGCGCGACGCCCGCCGGCTAGCACAATCTGGTTATTTGCATCCGCCTTGCGCGCGCGCCGGCCGGTTTCGGCTATGCTTTACCTGACGCAACGCCGGGCCACGACATTGCCGCGCCGATGTCATACTCTCGCAGCGATGGACCGCTAGCGACGACTCGTCAGGCATGAGGGACGAGGAGCCAGATGTATACGCTCTATTCGATGCAACGCTCCGGCAACAGCTACAAGGCGCGTCTCGCGCTGGCGCAGCTCGATATCGCCTACCAGATCGTCGAAGTCGACATCCTGCGTGGCGAAAGCCGCACGCCGGATTTCCTCGCGATGAATCCGAGCGGCCAGGTTCCGTTGCTCGAAGTCGCGCCGGGCCGCTTCCTCGCCGAATCGAATGCGATCCTCTGGTATGTCGCCGGTGGCAGCCCGCTCGCGCCGGACGACCGCATCGATCGTGCGGAAACGCTGCAATGGATGTTCTTCGAGCAGCACAGCCTGGAGCCGAATATCGGCGCGGCCTATTTCTGGCTGTCGCTGGTGAAGGGCGGCCGCGAGCTGCAGCGCCACGCGCTCGACGACTGGATGGAAGAAGGCTATCGCGCGCTGGCCGTGATGGACAATCATCTGCGCCAGCGCGATTTCTTCGCCGCCGGCCGCTACACCATCGCCGACATCGCGCTCTATGCCTATACCCACGTCGCGCAGCTCGCGGATTACGAACTGGACTCATTTCCGAGCCTGCGCGCCTGGCTCGCCCGCGTCGCCGAACAGCCGCGTCATATCGCGATGGATTGGAATCAGCCGGTGCAACAAGCGGCCGAGTGACGGCGTATCGGCGCGTCATGCCACCTGTGGCGCGTCGGCCACGGCTTTCGGAAAAGCGTTTTTGAATTAACCTTTCATTAACCCAATTCACGAATTCGCCGCTATTCCTCAACGGCTTGGACAAACTCCGAACG
This sequence comes from Bradyrhizobiaceae bacterium, assembly GCA_947481635.1. Lineage (GTDB taxonomy): Bacteria > Pseudomonadota > Alphaproteobacteria > Rhizobiales > Xanthobacteraceae > CANKHJ01. Next base: position 19,844 of record CANKHJ010000018.1, on the reverse strand, counting down.
AAAGCGCGCCCGCATCCGCCGCGAGATTCAGTGTCAAAGGGCGATACTGATTCGCGCGGAGAGCAAGATGTCCAAGGAATTGATGGAGGGCGTTGCGTACGCAACGGAGGAAACTCCGAGGAGAGCCGTATTGTTGCGGATCAGCGCAGCCGAACTGATCACCGTCGTGGCGCTCACGCTCTCGACCGTCATCGCCGCGACCGCCGTCTCGATCGGAATCGCGCGCGCCCAGGTGCACGATGCGATCGCGACCCCCGAAACCTCGATGGCATTCCTGATGATCACCGGCTTGATCCTGGCCGGCATGGTCGGGCTTACGGCACTCGCGACCCGCGACCGTTCCACACGGCGTTAGTGGAGCTTTGTTAGAGCCAACTCGGTGCGCCCCGGAATGACGCCAGTATCCGTCGCAACTACTTGTGACTTCAGCGCGCTTGCGGAACCGATCTTTCCATCCGACGTTGCGGGCGCGGCGCGGCTTCCACGCTCGTCCGGCGCCGCCCCAGGTCCGGAGAATGCGATGATCCGCCGCGCCACCTTCGTCACAATCCTGCTGCTGTCTGCAACGCCGCTTCAGGCGCAGCAGCAAACACTTCGCTCCGCGGCGGGAAATCTCTCGGTCGAAACCATTGCCAGCGGACTGGCCAATCCCTGGTCGCTCGCATTCCTGCCGGACGGCCGGATGCTGGTCACCGAGAAACGCGGACAGCTCCGTATCGTCGGGCGCGACGGCAAGCTGTCGGAGCCGGTCGCCGGAATGCCGCCGGTGCGCAGCGGCGGCCAGGGCGGCCTTCACGACGTGACTCTCGATCGTGGTTTCGCCGAGAACCGCACGATCTACTGGTGCTTTGCCAACGAAGCCGGCGGCGGCGGACAGACCGCGTTGGCACGCGGCCAGCTCACTGACGCCGCCACGCCGCGCCTCGACGACGTGAAGGTAATCTTCCGCCAGGAAGGCCCGCTCAGCGGCGGCAATCACTATGGCTGCCGCATCGCGCAGGCGCGCGACGGCAATCTGTTCCTCACCATGGGCGACCACTTCGCCTATCGCGACCAGGCCCAGAACCTCTCCAATCACATCGGCAAGATCGTGCGCGTCACGCCGGATGGCGGCGTACCGAACGATAATCCCTTTGTCGGCCGCGCCGGCGCCAAGCCGGAAATCTGGAGCTACGGCCACCGCAATGCGCAGGGCGCGGCGATCCACCCGCAGAGCGGGAAGCTGTGGGAGACCGAGCATGGCCCGCGCGGCGGCGACGAGTTGAACATCCCGGAAGCCGGCAAGAATTACGGCTGGCCCGTCATCGGCTACGGCATCAACTACGATGGCACCAAGGCCCATGAGACCACCCACAAGGGCGGCATGGAGCAGCCAATCAAGCAATGGACACCGGTGATCGCCGCATCCGGCATGGCGTTCTATCAGGGCGACCTGTTTCCCGCGTGGAAGGGCAACCTGTTCCTCGGCGGTCTCGCCGGCAAGGTGCTGGTGCGGCTGACGCTCGACGGCGAGAAAGTCACCGCCGAGGAACGGCTGCTGAACGAGCTCAATGAACGCATCCGTGACGTCCGCCAGGCCCCCGATGGGGCGCTCTTTGTCGTGACCGACGGCGGCAGCGGCCGCGTGTTGCGCGTTTCGCCAGGGAAGTAGCGGCTGGGGACACGCGGTCCGCCCTTTTCCCGACACGAAGCAGGGCTATCCGCCCGCATCCGTTTCAATCATAACCATGGCGCCGCGCTCCTGGAGCGCGGCCATTGCCGTCTTGAGACACGATCATGTTCAAGTTCTTCGAGCGGCTGCTGAAGCCGACCGACATTCCCGAGCAGCCGGTGCCTCCGCCCGGGCTGGTCGCATTCTTCTGGTTTTACGCACGCCAGGCGCGGGGCCTGTTCGCGGCGCTGTTCGTCGTCGGCTTCATGGTGGCACTGCTCGACACCACGATCCCGATCTTCATCGGCCGCGTCGTCACGCTGGTCACGTCGAACGAGCCGGCGACCCTGTTTGCCGAGCATTGGTCGCTGCTGGTGGCAATGGCTGCGATCTTGGTGATCGTACGCCCCGCGGCCATCACGACGCAGAACCTGCTGCAGAACCAGGCGATCGCGGCGAATGTGACAAACCGCATCCGCTGGCAGAATCACTGGCACGTGGTGCGCCAGTCCTGGTCGTTCTTCCAGGACGACTTTGCCGGGCGCATCGCCAACCGCGTGATGCAGACCGGCCCGGCGATCCGCGAGACCGTGGTCCAGCTCATCACCGGCGTCTGGTACATTCTGGTCTACGGCACCAGCGCGCTGATCCTGCTCGCATCGGCGGATCCGTGGCTCGCGCTGCCGGTCGTGCTCTGGTTCGTCGGCTATGTGGTGTTGCTCTATGTGATGGTACCGCGCATGCGCGACCGCTCCAAGGAGGTGTCCGAGGCGCGCTCGCTGCTCACCGGACGCGTGGTCGACAGCTATACCAACATCCTCACCGTCAAGCTGTTCGCCCGCGCGCGCGAGGAAGACGCCTATGTGCGCGACGCGATCGACATGCATTCCAGTAGCTTCTATCGCACGCTGCGGCTGAACACGCTGTTCAGCTTTTTCCTGGTCTCGCTCAACGCCATGCTGGTGACCGGCACCGCCGGCATCGCGATGGTTCTGTGGACGCGCGGACAGGTCAGCGTCGGCACCGTCGCAATGTCGCTGCCGCTGGCGTGGCAGATCAACACCATTTCCGGCTGGGTCGCCTATCAGGTGACCAACGTGTTCGAGAATGTCGGTGTCGTGCAGGAAGGCATGCTGACCATTGCGCGACCGATCACGCTGCTCGACCAGGTGGATGCGCCGGAGCTGCAGGTGCCGCGCGGCGAGATCCGCTTCGACGACGTGCGTTTCGGCTATGGGCGCGAGACATCGATCGGCGACGACGGAGAGCAGCGCTATGCCGTGATCGACGGTCTGTCGCTGGTCGTGAAGCCGGGAGAGAAGATCGGGCTGATCGGCCGCTCCGGCGCCGGCAAGTCGACCATCGTCAACCTGCTGCTGCGCTTCTTCGATCTCGAAGGCGGCCGCATCCTGATCGACGGCACCGACATCGCGATGGTGACGCAAGAAAGCCTGCGCGCGCAAATCTCCGTGGTGACGCAGGATACCTCGCTGCTGCACCGCTCGATCGGCGATAACATCCGCTACGGCAAGCCGTCCGCCACGCATGCCGAGATCGTGCGCGCGGCCGAGCTCGCGCATGCCGATGGGTTCATCGAGACCCTGGAAGACTGGAAGGGCCGCCATGGCTACGACGCCCATGTCGGCGAGCGCGGCGTGAAGCTGTCCGGCGGTCAGCGCCAGCGCGTCGCGATCGCGCGGGTGATCCTCAAGGATGCGCCGATCCTGGTGCTCGACGAGGCGACCTCGGCGCTCGACAGCGAGGTCGAGGCGGCGATCCAGTCGAGCCTCGACACGCTGATGGCCAAGAAGACCGTGATCGCGATCGCGCACCGGCTGTCCACCATCGCGCGGATGGACCGGCTGATCGTGATCGATGACGGCCGCATCGTCGAGCAGGGCTCGCATGACGAGTTGTTGCGGCTCGGCGGCCACTACGCGGCGCTGTGGACGCGCCAGTCCGGCGGCTTCATCGACGTGCAGGGCGCCCAGGCGGCGGAGTAAGTAGATGATGCCCCGCCTTGGCCGAGCAAGCGGGTGCATCTCACCATTTCTGGAATACGAAGAACGCACCAGCCGCGATCAGTCCGAATCCGATCAGGTGGTTCAATCCGAGCGGCTCCTTCAGGTAGACGAAGGAGAACCCGGCAAACACCAGCAGCGTGATCACCTCCTGGATCGTCTTGAGCTGCGCCGTGGAATACACCGCGTTGCCCCAGCGGTTCGCTGGCACCGCCATGCAGTATTCGACAAAGGCGATAGCCCAGGCGATCAGGATCACCCAGAGCAGCGGCGCCTCTTTGAATCGCAGGTGGCCATACCAGGCCAGTGTCATAAAGACGTTCGAACCAAGCAGGAGCAGGATCGGCAACAGGTAAGAGAGGGTGACTTGCGGCATGGTGCCTCGCAGCTTTGCAATTCCTGGGAGTGAGGCCTGCGACAACTTGCGCGTCAAGCTGTTCGGATATCGACCGGCCCCATGTGCACCGTGAATTGCAGACCAGCCAAAACGCCGGTCGCGTTGTCCTTGCACCGGAGCGCATTTCAGCCGAGCATCGCATTCCAAAATGAACCATTGCCCGAGTCCATGAGGAGGTCCAATTGCCGCGCGGCGAGCAAATGAAGCTCGGCGTCTTTTTTCACCCGACCGGCCATCATGTGGCGTCGTGGCGCTATCCCGGCGTACAGGCCGATGCCGGGATCAATTTTGCACATCAAGTCGAGATCGCGCAGACCGCCGAGCGCGGCAAGCTGCACATGATCTTCTTCGCCGACGGGGTCGGCGTCCGCGAGGCGCGCATGGAAGCGCTGTCGCGTTCGGCGCAATACATCGCGAATTTCGAGCCGCTGATGCTGATTGCCGCGCTGGCGGCCGTCACTGAACGCATCGGTCTCGTCTGCACGGCATCCACCAGCTACAACGAGCCTTATCACATCGCGCGCAAATTCGCCTCGCTCGACCATCTCAGCGGCGGCCGCGCCGGGTGGAACGTGGTCACGTCCGGCGAGGACAGCGAGGCGCGGAACTTCGGGCGCGAGCTGCATTACGGCCACGCCGAACGCTATCAGCGCGCGCGCGAATTCGTCGGCGTCGTGAAGGGCCTCTGGGATAGCTGGGACGACGACGCCTTCATCCGCGACACCGCCTCGGGCGTGTTCTTCGATCCCGAGGGGATGCACACGCTCGATCACCACGGCAAGTATTTCTCGGTGCGCGGCCCGCTCAATGTGCCGCGGCCACCCCAGGGTCATCCGGTGATCGTGCAGGCCGGCGCCTCGGAAGACGGCCGCGCCTTTGCCGCCGAGCATGCCGAGATCATCTTCACCAATCACATCCTGGTCGACAACGCGCGCAAATATTACGCCGAGGTCAAGGCGCGGGTCGCCGGCTTCGGACGCGCGCCGGATCATGTGAAGATCATGCCGGGCGTATCGGCAACCATCGGCGCGACCGAGGCGGAAGCCAAGGCGAAGCACGAGAAGCTGCAGGCGCTGGTGCATCCGGTGGTCGCGCGCGAGATGCTCTCGACCGCGCTCGGCCGCATCGACCTGTCGGGCTATGATTTCGACGGCCCGCTGCCTGACCTGCCGATGCGCGAGAATGCCGGGCGTAGCACGCGCGAAAATCTCATCGACCTGGCGCGACGCGAGAACCTCACCATCCGCCAGCTCGCGATGCGCGCCACCGACGCGCGCGGCAAGAGCGTGGTGGTCGGCACGCCGGCGCAGGTCGCCGATCACCTCGAGGAATGGTTCACCACCGGCGCGGCCGACGGCTTCAACGTCATGCCGCCCTATCTCCCCGGCGCGTTCGACGATTTCGTCAACCTGGTGGTGCCGGAATTGCAGCGGCGCGGCTTGTTTCGCACCGAATATGAGGGCAAGACCTTCCGCGAGAATCTCGGCCTCGCGCGCCCCGGTAGTCGATACGGGACACCCGCGGCCGCCGAGTAAGCAATACGGCGGGAGGCGAGATGATCGAGCGCGATCGGTTGCGGGCAGGAATCTTCCTGCCGCCATTCCATCCCAACGACGAAGACCCGAACTTCCTGTTCGAACGCGACATCGAGCTGATCCAGTGGCTCGACAAGCTCGGCTATGACGAAGCCTGGATCGGCGAACATCATTCCGGCGGCTACGAGACTTACGGCTCGCCCGAGTTGTTCATCGCCAGCGCCGCCGAACGCACTAAGCGCATCCGCCTCGGCACCGGCGTGATCTCGCTGCCGTATCACAACCCGTTCATGGTGGCGCACCGGATGGTGCAGCTCGACCACCAGACGCGCGGCCGCGCGATGTTCGGCTTCGGTCCCGGCCTGCTGGCGTCCGACGCCGCAATGTTCGGCATCGCTCCCGACACGCAGCGCGAGCGCATGGCCGAGTCGCTGACCATCATCATGCGGCTGCTCGCTGGCGAGGTCGTCACCCACAAATCAGACTGGATCGACCTGCGCGAGGCGCGGCTGCATATCAAACCCTATACGCGCCCGCGTCCGCATATCGCGGTCACCAGCACGGTGACGCCGAACGGCGCGCGGCTCGCCGGCCGCTACGGCCTCGGCATGCTGTGCGTCGCAGCCTCCGCGCCGGCCGGCTACAACGTGCTCGACACCAATTGGCGGGTCGCCAACGAGGTCGTGGCCGAACATGGCGGCGTGATGAATCCAAGCGACCTGCGGCTGATGGCGCCGATCCATGTCGCGGAGACGCGCGAACAGGCAGTCGCCGAAGTGAATTGGGGCTTCAAAAAATATCTGCATTATTCCTATTCGCTGCGCCCGGAAGGCCCGCTCGCAATCGGATTGCCGACCGAGATCACGATGGACAATATCGAGGGGCTGCATCAGGCGGGCAAAGCCTCGATCGGTACGCCGGAGGATGCGGTGGCGCTGATCGAGAAATTCTGGGCCAAGACCGGCGGCTTCGGCGCGATCCTGCTGCTCGCGCATGACTGGGCGAATTTCGATGCGACCAAGAAGTCGCATGAATTATTCGCGCGCTACGTGCTGCCGAAATTCGCCGGCCGCAATACCGCGCGCGACGAGTCGCTCGACTGGATCCGCAGCCAACGCGAAGACTTCGCACGCGTCAGCAAAGCAGCACTTATGAAAGACGTCGATAAGTTCCTGGCCGAGGAAGCCGCGAAGAAGGTCGCGGAGTAGTTTCTTTTTTACCCTCCCCCTCGCGGGGAGGGGAGCGCACCGAGATTGTCGCGCTCAATTCACCGAAGCTCCGGAATCCTTGTACATCTTGCCCATGCGCTCGGTGTCGGACTTGATCAGCGCCGTGAGATCGGCGGCTGGGCCGGTCCGCGCCACGAAGCCGATCTCGTTCAGCGCCGCCACCAGGTCCGGAGAATTCTGCGCCGGAATGAAGATCTCGCGCAGCTTCGCGATCACCTGCGGGTCGGTGCCTTTCGGCGCGGCCAGCCCGAACCACGAATCATAGTCGATATTGGGATAGCCCGCCTCGGTCAGCGTCGGCACATTCGCCGCCGCCGGCAGGCGCTTGTCGGCCGCGGTCGCGATCAGGCGCAGGTCATTCGAGACGAGGAACGGCTTGAGCGCCGAGTAGCTGAAGAACAGATAATCGATGCGCCCGGCGACGAGATCGGTTAGCGCAGCCTGGCCGCCGCGATAGGCGACATGCGTCATCGGGGCGTCGCTCGCCTTCTGCAGCATCGTGCCGAGCAGGTGCCCGGCGGTGCCGATGCCTGCGGAGCCATAGCTCAGCCCGCCAGGCTTGCTCTTGGCCAGCGCGATCAGGTCGGCCATCGATTTCACCGGACTCGCTGCCGGCACCGCGAGCAGGGTCGGGAAACTGAACAGCATCGTGATCGGCTCGAAATCCTTGACCGGATCGTAAGGCAGGTTCGGCACCATGGTCACGTTGAGCGCATGCGAGACGACATCCGCGACCATGATGGTGTAGCCGTCATTCGGCGCCTGCATCAGCGCCTGCGCGGCGACCACACCGCCGCCGCCGGGCCGCGATTCAATCACCACCTGCGGGCCGTTGGCGTCGTTGATCTTTTGGACCAGGCGGCGCAGCATCACGTCGACGGTGCCGCCGGCCGGATAGGGAATGATCACGCGAATCGGCTTGGAGGGAAATGTCTGAGCCGATGCCGCGCCGGTCAGCAACAGCGACGCCAGGGCGGCCGCCGTGAGAATTTTGAGTCCGGCAAGAACGCGAAACAACCTTCGAACCATGTCGGTGTCTCCTGCGACTAACGTTTCGAGTATGCCAGCACGCGCGCCGGTCGTCGATCTTTCCCGATGCTACCTTCCGGCGGCATTCCTGGAAGATCGCCGCATACCCGTCGCAATTAAACGCCATCCTTCCCTGCCACTTCGGACGCACCGGAGACGAATCATGCGCCTATCTTTCCTCGGCAAGACCCCGATTGCCCTCGCCGTCATCGCCCTGTTGGCATTGTCGAGCCAGGCCCAGTCCCAAGGACAGCCTCAACCGCAGCAACCTCAGCAGCAGGCTGCGCCCGCGCCGCCCAAGCCTTACAAGGCGGTCACCGTACGGCTGCCGGCGCCGTCGACGGATGCGAGCCACGCCGCCTTCCGCAAGCAGCTTGCCGATATCGCCAAGCGCAAGGATCGCGCCGCTCTGCAGAAATTGGTCGTGACCCAGAATTTCTTCTGGCAGAGCGCCGATGGCGACCATGCCGACAAGACGAAATCCGCCTTCGACAATTTCGCGACCGCTATCGGCCTCGATGGCAAGGAAGGCTATGGCTGGGATTGGCTCGCCGCCGCGGCCGATGAGCCGACGCTCGAAGCCGTGCCCGAGATGAAGGGCGTGAGCTGCGCGCCGGCCGGACCGGTCTTCGACGAAAAGGCGTTCGAAGAGGTCGTGAAGGCCACCGGCACCGACGAGGGCGAATGGGTCGTCACCGCGGCACCGAGTAACGACATCCGCGGCGCCGGCAACGCCAAGGCGCCGGTGATCGAGAAAGTCGGCACGATTTTGATCCGGATCATGTCCGACGATCAGGCTGCGGCTGCCCCGGCGCAGGAAAACCCCTTCGTCATGGTGGTCACGCCGGGCGGCAAGGTCGGCTACATCGCAGCGGAAGCGCTCTCGCCGCTCGATTTCGAGCAGATCTGCTACACCAAGGACGGCGCGGCCTGGAAGATCACCGGCTATTTCGGCGGCGCGCCGCAATAACGGCGCTGCAATAATCGACCACTGCCGGTGTTTATGTCTCCGGCGCGATAGCGACGCGCCTAAACCGAGGGAGGCGTGAATGTCGCACAGGATCTTACTGACCAGCTTGTCGTTTGGAGTGGCGACCGCATTGCTCGCAACGCCGGCCGCGTTCGCGCAGCAGCCGGCGCAAGCGCCGGTCATCACCACCACCAAAGTGCCGAATACCGATAACGTCTACGTCTTCCGTTATCAGTTCCATCAATCGATGTTCGTCGTCACGCCCGACGGGGTGATCGCCACCGATCCGATCGGCGAGAACCGCCCGGCGGCGGAGGCCTATATCGCGGAGATCCGCAAGATCACGCAGGCGCCGATCCGCTACGTCGTCTACAGCCACCACCACGCCGACCACATCGCCGGCGGTAAACCGTTCAAGGATCTCGGCGCAACCTTCGTCGCGCATAACAAGGCCAAGGAGCGACTGACGCAGGCGCCGCGCGCCGACATCGTACCGGTCGATCAGGGCGTCGACGGCACCACCAAGCTTTCGCTCGGCGGCACCGACGTCGAGTTGCATTTCGTCGGCCGTAATCACTCCGATAATTCGCTGGTGCTGCGGCTGCCGAAGGAGAAGGTGATCTTCGCCGTCGACTTCATCCCGGTGCAGACCGTGAATTTCGCAGCGATGCCGGATTCCTATCTTCCCGACTGGGACGAATCGCTCAGGCGCGTGATCGCGATGGAGTGGGACACGCTGATCCCCGGCCATCCGGGACCCGGCGGGCGGCTCGGCACGCGACAAGACGTGCAGAACCACCTCGTCTACATGCAGGAATTGTCGGCCGAGGTGAAAACAGCCGCCGATTCCGGCAAGTGCCCGGACGCCGCCAAGGCCGAGATCAAGATGCCGAAATACGCGACCTGGCAGCAATACGGCCAATACCTCGCCGGAAACATCGAGCGCTATTGCACCTTCCACACCAAGGGGCAGTGACAGCTTTACCCGCAACCGCTCCCTTTCCCCGTTCTCGACGGGGAGAGGGAGAAAACTGCGGCCGCTTGGTGTAACGTGGCATCGTGATCGAGCAGAACACCACGAAACCACGGCCGTCCCGTACTCTTGCCTGCGCGCAATGCGGCGCATCATTCGCCTGCAGCGTCGACGGCGCATGCTGGTGCGCGGCGGAAGCCTATCGCCTGCCGCTGCCCACCGATTCCGCCTCCGACTGCCTCTGTCCGGCCTGCCTGCGCGCAAAAGCGCAAGCCTCTCCCCTTCCCTGACACCGCGCCAAGTCGCATAATCGCGCCGCCCACCGCAGCGCCCTTCACCGCATGTCCCAAAGGTTCTTCCATGGAATACCGCAATCTCGGCCGGTCCGGACTCCGCCTGTCGGTCGTCGGTGTCGGCTGCAATAATTTCGGCGGGCGCACCGATCTCGCCGGTGCGCGGCCGGTGATCCACAAGGCGCTCGACCTCGGCATCAATTTCTTCGACACCGCCGATTCCTACGCGCGCGGCAATCGCGGCGGCTCGGAGAAGGTGCTCGGCGAGGTACTGAAGGATCGCCGCAAGGACGTGATCATCGGCACCAAATTCGCCCTCGACATGGACGACGAAGGCAAGAAGCGCGGCGCGTCGCGCCGCTACATCCTGCAGGCGGTCGAGGACTCGCTGCGCCGGCTCAACACCGACTATATCGATCTCTATCAGCAGCACCGGATGGACCCGCTGACGCCGATCGAGGAGACTTTGCGCACGCTCGAAGACCTGATCCAGCAGGGCAAGGTGCGCTACATCGCCTGCTCGAATTTCGACGCGTGGCGCATGGTCGAGGCGCAGTGGACCGCGAAGAGCGCCGGCACCAACGCCTTCGTCGCCTGCCAGGACGAATACAGCGTGATCGTGCGCTACATCGAGAAGGAGCTTGCTCCCGCGATGATCGAATACGGTCTCGGCCTGCTGCCGTATTTTCCGCTCGCCAGCGGGCTCCTCACCGGCAAATACAAGCGCGGCCAGAGCGCCAATGAGGGCCGCCTCGCCGCACCGGGACAATTGCGCGACCGCTACCTCACCGAGGATAATTTCGACTTCGTCGAGGCGCTCGACCACTTCGCCAAAAGCCGCGGCCACACCCTGCTCGAACTGGCCTTCTCATGGCTCGCCTGCACCGAGCCGGTGACCAGCGTCATCGCGGGCGCCACGCGGCCCGAGCAGATCGAGCAGAACGTCAAGGCGGTCGGCTGGAAGATGACCCGGGAAGAGATGGCCGAGGTCGAGTCGATCCGCGGCCGGATGAAAGAACTGGGCGCGCATTAGCGCTCTGACCGTCAACACACGCACCGTCATGGCCGGGCTTGTCCCGGCCATCCACGTCTTGCTCCTGAATTGCGGAAGTAAGACGTGGATGCCCGGCACAACGCCGGGCATGACGGGTTGGGGCTTGGCGCCATCAGCCAATCATGACGGCTGTTGACGTGCCCTACCCCAGCCGCAGCTTCAGCCCGACGATCACGGTCATCAGCACCAGTTCGATCGCGCTCGACATGATCAGCGGCATGTCCTTGAGCGCCAGCCCGTAACAGAACCACAGCAGCATGCCGAAGGTGAAGGCCGCGGTGGCCGGCAGCGAGATCGAGCGCGTGTCCTGTTCGCGGATGATCTTGACCGCCTGCGGCAACCAGCACAGCGTCGTCAGCGTGGCGCCAGTCGCGCCGAGGATTTCCACGAACGAAAACGTCATAGGACTTCGATAACTACGATTCGCTGACGGCCATATGACGTCCATGTCGCTTTGAAATCGGCCGGCCGTGCCGATTTGAAACAACCATGCGGCGATGTGACATCTGAATGACATGGCCCCGCGCGATTGTGTCACCTGGATGAATGCGGTCATCGCAGCATTCCAAGTGGCATTATTCCAAGTCACGATCGTGGAGAATCTCATGTCGAAGCCCGAACAGCCGTCGGCGGGTGCGCACGCCGCGTTCTGCATCGTCTGGGCCTACCGCTTCGCCGAGGATGGGACCGCGACTCCGATCGCCGCCGAGGAAGCGCACGAACTGGCCTCCGACGGACGCGGCTGGACCTGGGTTCATATCGCGCTGGCCGATGCCCGCTCCCGCAAATGGCTGGCCGACCTCGCGCCGATCTCCAATGTCGCACGCAGCTTCATGCTCGATGCCGACGAGCATCTGCGGCTCGACATCATCGGCCGCGAATTCCTCGGGATCGTGCCTGACCTGCAGCGCGACTTCACCCAGCCGAGCGAGGATATCGCGCGCCTGCGCTTCGTGATGACCGACCAGGTGCTGGTCACCGCACGGCGCAAGCCGCTCAATGCGGTGGAACTGGCGCGCGGCTCGATCGCGCAGGGACGGCGCTTCCCCGCCGCCATGGACCTGCTCGACGGCATTATCGACCATTTCGCCGACGCGATCGGAAATCTTGCCGAAACGCTGGGCGATCAGCTCGACCTGATCGAGACCCGGCTCTTCGGTCCAGACCTGGGCGACGAAGCGCAGCAGATCGCCCGCTACCGCTTCCAGGCGGTGCGCATCCACCGGCAGCTCGGCCAGATGCGGACGCTGTTTCATCGCCTCGAGCTGCGCGCCAATTCGGCCGCACCCGGAATCGCGGTGGCGATCGGCGCGCTGGCGCAGAAGCTCGATGCACTCGATCATGAGATCGGCTCGGTCTATGAGCGCGCACGCTTCCTGCAGGAAGAGGTCGGCGCCAAATCGACCGCCATCGCTAACCGGCGACTGCTGACGCTGTCAGTGCTCACCGCCTGCATCCTGCCGCCCACGCTGGTGACGGGTTTCTTCGGCATGAACACCAAGGACCTGCCGTTCCAGCAGACCGATGCCGGAACCTGGTTCGCCTTCGGACTCGCGGTACTCGCCGGCGTGTTCAGCTACGCGGTGCTGCGGCGCATGCGGGCGTTGTGACGCGCGTGCCCACCAACGAGGCACACGGCTCACCCATGCCGCAGCTTCAGCGCAAGGATCATCAGCACCAGCATCAGCGTCACGGTATTCGATGCAATCAGCGGCGCATTGGACAGCGCAAGACCATAGACCAGCCACAGGATCAGGCCGGCTACCAGGATCAGCGTCATCGGCAGCGAGATCGACCGCGTGTCGCGCTCGCGGATCAGTTTCACCGCCTGCGGCACCCAGCACAAAGTGGTGAGCACGGCGGCGACGAAACCGATCGATTCGATGAGCACGGCGGCCGTCACAGCGCGCTCGCGTTGACCCGTCCGGCGCCGTCGATCCACCAGCGCTCGCTGGCCATCGGCTCGCCTGCCGCACGCGCAGCCAGCCAATCGCCCATCAGCACCGGCACTGCGGGCCCGAGCGTGGCCGATGACACGACGCTGATCGCGTGGCGCGCGCCTTCATAGACGACATAGCGCTTCGGCCCCGGCAGCGCGGCGAGCAACCGCTCGGTATGCTCCAACGGGGACAACTCATCGGCCTCGCCGGCGATGCACAGATACGGCATCGCGATCTTCTGCGCGTAACCATCCCAGGTCATGCTCTGGCGGAATGCGTCGAACTCCACTTCGCTATGGATGCCGGTCATGAACATGAAGCGCTGCTTGAAGGTCGGAGATGCTTCCTGAAAAATCGTGTGGAAGCCTGGCTCGTGGCACACCTGGCTCACCGCGCAGGCTTTCAGACGCGGCTCGCCGGATGCCGCCAGCGTCGCGAAGAACGAGCCGAAGCTGCGGCCGGTGATCGTCACGCGTTCGGAATCGATCTCGGCGCGTTGCGCCAGGAAGTCCATGCAGGCGCGACCGGTCGCTCCCCAGGCTTCCATGCGGAAGTAGATGCCGAGCAGCGGGCTCTCATATTGTCCGGGCCCATCGATCGCCAGCACCGCGAAGCCGCGGTTGAGCAGCGCGTCGCCATAGAGGGCGACCGCGCCTTCCTTGAAGCTGTCCATCCCGGGAATCGAGATCACCGCCGGAAGCTTGCCGCCGCTATAGCCCGGCGGCAGATGCAGCCAGCCCGGCAGCTTTTTGTCGCCGAGCGGAATCCACACCGCCTCGACATGCCGGTCGGCGAGCCGCGCATAATCGGAATAGCATTCGCGCTTCTTGGCATTGAGCGCGAGGTTCTTCTCGTCGGCCTCGTCGATCGGCCATTGCGCCGCGCCCCAGTGGATCGCGGCCATGAAATAATTGTCGCGCGCGGTAACGTTCTGCCCCGCCTGTTCGGCGTCGCGTGCGCGCGCCTCGCGCCGCTTCGCCGCCCATTCGAAGGCCGGCGAACAATCGGCGAATTTCTTCACCCGCGCGCGGATGGCGGCGAAGTCGGCGCCGGCCTCCAACCCCATTGGGGCGTTGAGATAGAGCGAGCGCGGCTGGTCCCAGTCGATCCCGTTCGCCTGGATGACGTTGTCGACCAGCCAACGCTGTTCGGTCCAGCGCTTGCTGCGCGGGCCGCCCTGACTCATGTCAGAACTCCGTTTGGGTCAGGGGTCTCATGGTTACGACTTGCTCACCATGACAGCACAGGCCTTGGCAACGTCCGAATCGACGCTGCTGCCCGGCATCGTCGCCCAGCCGCCCTGCGCGATGAAGCTGCCCTGCATCGCCGTCTCGGTCTTACCCAGTTCCGCTCGATGCTTTGAAGCCTCCGCGTCAGTCCGGAAATTGTCGGCGCAGATCGGGGCCAGGGCATCGATCACGGCGGCATGGGCGCGCTGCTTGGCGAACTCTTCCGCGCTGCTCTGCGTCGTCCAGCCCGCGACCGCGAACCCAAGGAAACCCACACCCGCCGCGCCGATCACGGCGCCGATGATCGCGGCCTTCAATGTCGGCGGCATCTGGTCTTGTTTATTTGTCATTCCACTCACCTTCCGAGAATTCCGATGGGATCGCCCTTGGCAGGCACATACCGCGCATGCCCAGCCCTGTCTCTCTTTTTCTGGCAACCCCTTTGAGCGGCGCACGCGCCCGTCCATAATGAGGGCGGACGGGGGATTGCGAGGGCAATTACATGCTGCGACTGAAATTCCTGGTGACGCTGGCGCTGTGGGCCGGCGCGATGTCCGTTTCCCATGCCCAGGGCATTCCAAATCCGGACCAAGTGCCGCTGCAACTCGATACCGAGATGGACGACATCGAGGCGCTGCCCGAGAACTTCCAGCGCCAGCCGGTGTTTTATCGGACCCACGAGCCCGCCGGCACCATCATCATCGATACCACCGAGCGCTATCTCTATCTGATCAAGGGCAGCAACGTCGCGATCCGCTACGGCATCGGTGTCGGCCGCGACGGCTTCGCCTGGAAGGGATTGCAGAAGGTGTCGCGCAAGGCCGAGTGGCCGGATTGGACGCCACCGGCCGAGATGATCGAGCGCCAGCCTTATCTGCCGCGCTGGATGGCGGGCGGGCCGGGCAATCCGATGGGCGCGCGCGCGCTCTATCTCGGCGCCACGATCTACCGCATCCACGGCACCAACCAGCCCGAGACCATCGGGCACGCGGTCTCGTCCGGCTGTTTCCGCCTGGTGAATGACGACGTGGCACACCTCTATGACCAGGTCGCCGTCGGCGCGCGCGTCATCATCATGAAATAGCGCACGTCGCGCCATCGGAAGGCAAGGATCGAGATGTTCGGCGCACGCCAGAGTTTCCTGCGAAAAAAATCGGCAGAGGGCCACCACCGCGTGACCTTCGTCGAATTATTCTTCGACCTGGTTTTCGTCTTCGCCATCACGCAGCTCTCGCATGGGCTGCTGGCGCATCTCACGCCGCTCGGCACTCTCGAGACGCTATTGCTGTTCATGGCGGTGTGGTGGGTCTGGATCTACACCTCATGGGCGACCAACTGGCTCGACCCCGAGCGCATGCCGGTGCGGTTGATGCTGTTCGCGCTGATGTTCGCCGGTCTGGTGCTCTCGACCTCAATCCCCAAGGCCTTCGAGTCACGCGGCCTCGCCTTCGCGTTGGCCTATGTCGCGATGCAGGTGGGCCGCAGCCTGTTTACGATATGGTGCACGCGCATCCATGCGGTCCGAAACTATTTCACCTTCCAGCTTATCACACTCTGGATGATGCTCTCGGCCGTGTTCTGGATCGCCGGCGCGTTCGCAGAGGGACCAATGCGGCTTGGACTCTGGGCGGTGGCGCTGGCGGTGGAATATGCCGGGCCCGCTCTAGCCTATTGGACTCCTGGCCTGGGCCGTGCGTCGGTTTCCGACTGGGACGTCGAGGGCAGCCACATGGCCGAGCGTTGCGGCCTGTTCATCATCATCGCGCTCGGCGAGTCGATTCTCGTGACCGGCGCAAAATTTTCTGAGATGGAATGGACCGCGGCGACGATCGGCGCATTCACCAGCGCTTTCGTCGGCAGCGTCGCGATGTGGTGGATCTATTTCAACATCGGTGCCCAGCGAGCGTCGACCAAGATCTCGCATGCCAGCGATCCGGGACGCCTCGCGCGCCTCTCCTATACCTATCTTCACCTGCCAATCGTGGCGGGCATCATCATCACCGCCGTTGCGGACGAACTCGTGCTGGCGCATCCCGGCGGGTCGACCAGCGCCGGATCGATGGCGGTCATCATCGGCGGGCCGACGATGTACCTGTTCGGCAATATGCTGTTCAAGCGTTCGGCGTCGAGTCTCTATTACCCGTTGTCGCATATCGTGGGGATCGCCCTGTTGACGGTGTTCGCGCCCGCCTATCAGGTACTGACGCCGCTCGCCTTCAGCACCGGCACCACATTGATCCTGATCGTGGTCGCGATCTGGGAGACACAGTCGTTCGCAGCGCCGCGAACCAAACCGCTCAAGTCCACCGCAACGCCTTCTTAATCCGGCGCCGCTGTGCTCCCCTCCCGTCGCGGGGAGGAGAGCACGTCTTCATTGCTGCAGGACTTACATTCCCGGCAGGATCGCCATGTCGCGCACCGCGCCTTGCGCGCCGGTCACCTTGCCGGCCTCGGTCACTTTGCCGCTGGCGAGATCGACGCTGTAGACCGTGGTGCCGCCGAGCAGCCACGCCTCGTTCTTCGTTCCATCCGACCAGATGTCGAACGACCATGTGTCGCCGCTGACGCCGAGCGCGCCGATAGTGTTGAGGATGCCGTCATTCGGCGGCGCCTGGCGCACCAGCGAGCCGGTCATGGCGTCGATGTCGTAGAGCGTGGTCTCTTTCGCGCCCTTCACCGAATTCGCATAGGCGCCGGCGATCACCTTCGGCGTCTTGCCCTTGTTGGCATCGTTCTCCGCGTATTTCAGCGAACCGTCCTTGGTCACTTTGCCGTCGTCGACATTGGCGCGAAGGCTGGTGCCGTCGCTACCGATGACGCGCATCCGGTCGGCCACCGGGTTGAAGTCGACGGTCGCCATGGTGCCGGCCGGCAGCATGGTCTCGAGCTTCGATTTCATCGTCGCCTTGCCGGTCGCCGTGTCGATGGTCACGACGGTGCCGTCGGCGACCAGGCCATAGAGCATGCCGTCGGCCGGGCGCACGTCGATGCCCACGACGCTGCCGGTCACGCCGTCAATCTTCCAGCTCTTGACGACCTTCCAGCCGTTGGTGTCCACGATCGAGATGCTGTTGTCGCCCCACAACGCCGCGATCTGCGCGGCCTGCGCCCCGGCAATGCCTGCGGCGAGAACCGCAGCGGCGGCCAGACTGGTGATGATTTTCATGAGAGTCGCTCCCTGTTTCAGATAACCCCGACGGGGGCTGCAGGGCAGTTACGGAGTGGGGCAGCGCGCAGATGCAGCGGCGGATTGTCGCGATCCGGCCCAAGCCGTCACGACCGCGTTACCGCCGAAGCTGTTGATCGGGCGGCAATTTTCCGCAATATCCGCATCCCTCACGCAGGAGAGCCTCTAATGATCCTCGAAATCGCCCAGATCGACGTCAAAGCTGGCATGGAAGACGCGTTCGAGGCCGGCGTACGCAAGGCCGCGCCGGTGTTCAAGCGCGCCAAGGGCTGCAACAGCCTGACGCTGCAGCGCTCCGCCGAGAAGCCGTCGCGCTATCGGCTGTTCGTGCAGTGGGAAACGCTGGAGAACCACACGGTCGATTTCCGCGGCTCCGAGGATTTCAAGGAATGGCGCGCCTGCGTCGCGCATTGTTTCGACGGCACGCCGGAAGTGGAACATGTGCGCGAGGTCGTGAAGGCCTTCTAGGCGCCAAGAATAGAAATCAACGGGAGAACGACGATGCTGGGACTCTATTACGCGCCGGGCGCGTGCTCGCTGGGCGCGCACATCATGCTCGAAGAGAGTGGCGAGCCTTACGACCCTCTGCCGGTCAATCTGCCTAAAGGGGAGCATCGGACTCCGGAATATCTCAAGATCAATCCGCTCGGCCGCGTGCCGGTGCTGCGCCTCGACAATGGCGAACCGCTCACTGAGAACACCGCGATCATGTCTTATCTCGGCAAGCGGTTCGGGATGTGGCCGACCGATCCGATCAGTGAAGCCAAGGCGATTTCGGCGCTGGCGTTCTTTGCCACCAACGTTCATCCGGCGCACGCCCACGTCGGTCGGCCCGAGCGCTATACCGACGATCCCGCGGCAATCCCCTCGCTGAAGGAAAAAGGCCTCAAGACCTTTCACGACCTGCTGAAGCAGGCCGATGACCGGCTGGCCGGGCGCGAATGGTTCATGGACAGCTATACGGCGGTTGACGCGTATGCCTTCATCTTCTGGACCTGGGGCATGCGCCGCGAATTACCGATGCGCGAGCTCAAGAATTTCGCCGCGCATCGCGACCGGATGGTGCAGCGCCGCGCGGTGCAGCACGTCGTGGAGGACGAGAAGCTTCCGACCTGACGCGGCGCCGTCGGACGTTTTTCCGCGTCCACGGGACGGACACACCACGGATCGATCTTGTGATCGGCGTCTGGCCGTCGCTACGCTTCCGCACGCCCGGTCGCCCCAGACCGGGAAACCCACGATTGCCAGGGCGAGACTTCATGAAGCGCAGCGACGATCGAATCCTCGTAAGCCATGTCGGGAGCCTGATCCGGCCCAAGCCGCTGCGGACGATGATCGCGGCAAAGCTCGCGAAACAGCCGTTGGACGAGGACGCGTACCGGCAATGCCTTACGGGCGCGGTCGCCGATGTGGTGCAGGAACAGGTCGACATCGGCATCGACTCCGTGAGTGACGGCGAGTTCGGCAAGACCGGGTGGTCGATCTATGTCGCGGAGCGGCTGGGTGGACTGGAACCGCGCCGCATCTCCGACGACGAGATCGAGGAATTGAACCCGTTCACCGACACGCGGGAAGGCGAGCGCTTCGCCGATTTTCAGCGCGCCTATGAACCGTTGCGTCTTTATGATTGGGACCCCGCCACGGCGCCGGACGGGATCAAGCGGCCGGCGACCAAGGAGCGTCCCGTCGTGTGGGAATGCACCGGTCCGGTCACATACCAGGGCCAGGCAGCGATCACGCGCGACATCGACAATCTGAAGGCCGCGGTAGCGAGAGCCCGCCCAGCGGAGGCGTTCATGCCGGTCGCCGCGCCGTGGAGCGCGCGCGGGCGCCGGGGCA
Source organism: Bradyrhizobiaceae bacterium (assembly GCA_947481635.1). GTDB lineage: Bacteria > Pseudomonadota > Alphaproteobacteria > Rhizobiales > Xanthobacteraceae > CANKHJ01. Next base: position 497 of record CANKHJ010000018.1, on the reverse strand, counting down.
ATCGCTTCTATCCGACCGAAGAGGCTTATGCGGCGGCCGTTGCCGACGCGATGAGGGTCGAGTACCAGGCGATCGTCGATGCCGGCTTTCTGCTCCAACTCGACGACGCATTCCTGGCCACCGACTATGACCGCCTGCTGGCGCAGATGGAGCCGAAGGAGGTTCACAAACACGCGGAGCGGCGCATCGAGATGATGAACCACGCGCTTGCCGGGATTCCCGAAGATCGCATTCGCTATCACGTTTGCTGGGGAAGCTGGAACGCACCGCACACGTCCGACGTGCCGCTGAAAACTCTCGTCGACCTGATCCTGAAGGTTCGCGCGCAGGCCTATCTGATTGAAGCCGCCAACCCGCGCCATGAGCATGAGTGGCAGGTATGGAAGGACGTCAAGTTCCCTGACGGAAAGATTCTGATGCCCGGCATCGTCGGCCACGTCACCAACGTCGTCGAACATCCGGAACTGGTCGCGTGGCGGATCGAGAATTTCGCCAAT